>CAYTZS010000277.1:0-5321 GCA_964442355.1 uncultured Saprospiraceae bacterium
CGTATTGGTTCAACGACCCGCAAATTTTTGAGCACAGCGCCAACACGCCAAAGACGCAGCCGATGCGGATTTACCAATTGGCGGGCTACTTGGAGGGCAATGGCTCCGTCGTGGACGATGTGAACCAGATGGAGTCTGTTTTGTTGAACAACGGCTTTGGCGTGGGAGAGCTTTACAAGGCACTGCACCAGGATGGCGAACACAGCGAGTGGTATTGGGCGAGGGAATTTGCGGCTGCCTACGAATGGCTTTTTGCTGGACTTAACTTCTCAGCGACGACGGAGAGCAACACCAAAGCGCTCAAGTTTTACCCAAACCCAGCCGATACCTCGCTTTTTGTTGAAAACCTACCCAATTTGCCTAAATTGACCTACCGCATTTATGCCGCCAGTGGTCAACTACTGAAGAAGGGCAAATTAGAAGCTGGCCAATCCATCGATGTGAGCCGACTAGCAGCGGGAAGTTACGTTTTACAGGTTCTTTCAAAGCAAAAACAAGTGGCCAGCGGACAATTTTTAGTAAAATGATGCAAAAAACAGGCGTACTACTTGTCAACCTCGGAACACCAGATGCGCCAGTTTTCGGTGCCGTTTGGCGCTACCTTCGGCAGTTTCTGTTGGATGGTCGGGTGATTGATTTCCCTTGGCTGCCTCGCAACTTGTTGGTGCGGGGAATCATCCTGCCATTTCGCACGAAGAACTCAACCAAACTTTACCAACAGCTTTGGACGCCGGCTGGCTCACCATTGAAGGTTTACGGTGAGCGATTAGCCGCAGGTGTGCAACAGCAATTGGGGTCGGAATACGCGGTCGAGTTGGCCATGCGCTACCAGAACCCCTCCATCGAAGCGGCTATTGACAGGCTGATTGCTCAAAACGTGCAAGAAATCGTGGTGTTTCCAATGTTTCCGCAGTATGCCAGTGCCACCATTGGCTCGGTTCATGAGGAAGTGATGCGGGTTTTGGCTAAAAAACAGGTCATTCCCGGACTCCGTTTTGTCAACTCGTACTACGACGATGAAGCGATGATTGACATCTTTGCAGAGAACGGCAGGAAGCTGGGTATTGAAAACTACGACCATGTGCTGTTCAGCTACCACGGGCTGCCGCAGCGCCAGCTTCTCAAAGCCGATGCAGAGTTGGGCAATGGGCATTGCCTGAAAACCGCCGATTGTTGCCAACAGCTTTGTACGAAAAACCAGTTTTGTTATTCTGCACAGTGCCATGCCACTACGGCGGCTTTGGTGAAAAAATTGGGGCTCGAAAACGGTCGGTACACAACTTGCTTTCAATCTAGGTTGGGCCGAGACCCCTGGGTGACGCCCTACACCAGCGAGGTCATCGAGGAGCGCCAGCAGCATGGTGACAAGAAGTTGCTGGTCTTTTGCCCAGCGTTCGTGTCAGATTGCTTGGAGACGACTATCGAAATCTCGGTGGAGTATCACGAGGAGTTCATAGGAAAAGGCGGCGAGCGCCTAGACCTAGTGCCCAGCCTCAACGACCATCCACGCTGGGTGCAAGCCGTTGCCAATTACATCAAAAAAGAAAGTAGTGCATGGGCAAAACACTCGTGATTTTTGACATTGACGGCACGTTGGTTTACAGCGATAAAATTGATAGTCAGTGCTTTGCACAGATATATCGAGAAATTTATGGTGTCGAATTTCCAACGATTGACTGGACGAAGTATCCCCATGTGACGGACACCACGATTTTTAAAACGGTTATCCGACAACACTTTAACCGTGAAGCTACCGATGCGGAGATGCACGAATTTCAGCATCATTTTGTGGCGCTGCTTGAAGAACGGAGGCGAATTCAGCCCAATGAATTCTGGGAAATTCCAGGCGCTCGTCAAGCTGTGGAAAGGCTGCTCGACGACGAACGTTTCGTGGTGGGCATTGGCACGGGCGGTTGGCGGAGGCCCGCCGAGGTGAAGCTTCGGCATGTCGAGATTCCATTTTCAGCACTAGTGCTTGCAGGTGCGGATGACCATGAAAAACGGGAAGGTATTATTGGGCAGGTGATGGAAACCGTAGCTAAAAAGGAACAAGTGAAGAGGACTGTTTACGTCGGCGATGCCATTTGGGATGTGAACACGACTCGTCGCATGGGCATGAACTTCGTGGGTATTCGTCGGAAAGGAGATTTCGAGGTGCTCAAAAACGAGGGAACCTCCATCGTTTTGCAAGACTACCTCGATTACGATTTGTTTGTGAGTTCGGTCTTCGAAGCTGAACCGCCGAAGTTGGTGGAAAAATAAGTTTTGTTGAAACTTTGCAGCAACTACGGCTGTTTTTAGTCCACAAGTTTCGAGTGCGATATATTTTTTATAAAAAATTTGATTTCGTTCTTGGAATTGCCTGACAAGGCTTTATCTTTGCCGCCGCTTTTAAAGAATAGCACTACCAAATAAGATTCCGTAGCTCAGCCGGTAGAGCACTTGACTTTTAATCAAGTGGTCCTGGGTTCGAATCCCAGCGGAATCACGAAAGCCTCGATGCATTGCATCGGGGCTTTTTTGTTTTGGGCTGTCGGTATCAACTTGTGCGGCATGCGTCAGGGCCTCGTCCTGCCACGATTTCGTGAGGGTGCTGGGCCTTCATCAATGCGCGCTGAAAGACTGGCATGTCAAAGGCTTTAACGTTAAAGTTGTTGAGAATTCCTGCAATAACAGTGCTGTTCGTTGGCTAGTTTTGAATTGGTATGGTATTTGGAAACCTCATGAAGCTCCCTTCAGATTTTCCCCCCTCATTGTTTTTGGTTTTTCTCCCCCTTGATTTTCAGCGTTAGGTTTTCTTAGAGAATTTTTGGCAAAAACTATTGAGCATGAATCATCGCTACACCCGCTTTAACACTCCGTGTACCGCGTCTTGCCCAACGGCAGCAATCTCCTCATTGCGGTTAGCATTTCATTCCAATCGTTTTTCCAGCAATCATCCAAAGTTTCACTATTGACACTATTGGCCACAACCTTGGATTTGGTTTCGTGGCAAGCACAGCAAGCGTACCCTGCACCCCCTGGTATTATATCCTCTCATTGACAATTAACTTTTTTAAGAACTATGAAATCCAACATCCTTTACCACGCCAGAATTGCCCTTTTTGCCGTATTCCTTTTGCTGGGGGCATTGTCAGTGCAAGCGCAAATTGACTTTCGTGTAAGCTTGGGGTCTGATGGTCAGACCTATACAGTTTATGCCAAGCCCAAGGCTAGCATCAATCCTTCCTCCAATACCATTACAGGTACTGGACAGGCCACGTTGGTGGTGCCGCATGGGTTTACGCATCAAGCGATTGTCAACGTTAGCGGGAACTGGTCAGTCAACGCCACTGTCAAGGCACCGGTTGAGAACCCGAACTTTGACTACATTTCAGTTGGCTTGGTGGCTGATCAACCAAAAGTCCTTTATGTGACTGGCCAAGAGACTGTTTTGTTTAGGATAAAAAGAACATCAGCTTGCATTGGGCCTGTGACGCTCATTGAGGAAGATGATCCTTTTTATGCTCCAAACTCTGTAGGCTCCAACCCAGGCAACGATTTGGGCGTGATTGATGTTGGGAGGCCTGGTTTCCCTTTTTATATTTGGGAGGAGAATTACGGTTCCGCTCCAGCCTGTGCCGATACTGATTCGGACGGCCTTTTTGATTTTGTCGAAGACAAAAATGGCAATGGTCAAGTAGATCCAGGCGAAACCAATCCAAACAACCCGGATTCTGACGGTGACGGCTTGGCGGATGGCGTAGAGGATGCAAATAAGAACGGTGTAATTGACCCAGGGGAGTCAAACCCAACAAATATTTGTAGTCCGAATGCAACCTTCCCTTCTTGCGACTTTGATGGCGACGGTATTGCCAACTCAGATGATACCGACGATGACTGTGACGGCGTGGCTGATGCCAATGATGCTCAGAACTTCAATGCAGATAGTGACTCCGACGGTGACGGCATCAGTGATGATGACGAGACCGGCGGCGATTGTGCGTACAATCCTGGCACTGATAGCGACCCGTTAAATCCTTGCGACCCGAATGTGAATGCCACGGCATGTACTAGTGTAGATGCTGACAACGACGGCTACTATGCAGGGACAACCGACCCCAACGATAGCAATCCTTGTATTCCTTCAGCTGCTGCAAATGCTTGCGATTTTGATACAGATGGATTGACCAATGGCAATGACCTGGACGATGACGGGGATGGAGTACTGGATGTTTTTGACGTCAATTCTTATGATAAAAACAGCGACAGCGACAGCGACGGTTTAGCAGACGACGTTGAAACCGGTGGCGATGGCAACTACGACTCAGGTACTGACACCAATCCGCTGGACGACGACAGCGACAACGACGGCATCACCGATGGTATCGAGGATACCGACAAAGACGGCAGCCGTGACCTAAACGAAACCGACCCGCTCGACCATGATACCGATGATGATGGTTTGGCCGACGGCGAGGAAGATGCCAACTTAAACGGCATCATTGACGTGAACGAAAGCGACCCACTTGACGATTGCGACCCTGTGGCTGTCGGCCCTGGCTGCGATTATGATGGTGATGGCCAACCCAACAGCGTTGACACTGACGACGACAATGACGGCGTACTGGATGTGTCTGACATCAACGACTACAACCCAGACAGTGACAGTGACGGTGACGGTCTAACTGACTCCGGTGAAACTGCTGGCAATTCCAATCCATTGAATGCCTGTGACCCGAATCCGAACGTCTCAGCTTGCGTTCCGGATGATACTGATGGTGACCTGTTCTTTGAAAATTATCCTACGGGTCACCCAAAGTTTGACCCACTTGACACCAATCCTTGCGTTCCTAGTCCAGCAGCGCTTACCTGCGACTTCGATGGCGATGGGCACAACAACAACAACGACTCAGACGACGACAACGACGTTGTGGCTGACTTGTACGATACCGAAGACTACAACCCTAACAACGACAGTGACGGCGACGGCTTGTCGAACATTATTGAGGTTGGTTCAAACGGTATTTACAACCAGGGCACCGACACCAATCCGTTGAGCGATGACACTGACAATGACGGATTGAAGGATGGTTGTGAGGACAAAAACAAGAATGGTCTGTTGGATGCTGGAGAAACCAATCCACTGTTGTCCGACACTGATTCCGACGGTCTGAAGGACGGCGTAGAAGATGCCAACAAAAACTGTGTGCTAAACGCAGGAGAAAGCGATCCACTTGACTATTGCAGCCCGAACAACAAACTGCCCAACTGCGACTTTGATGGAGATGGCATCCTCAACAGCGACGACCTCGACGATGATGGTGATGGTGTCGCAGATG
>CAYTZS010000278.1:0-5320 GCA_964442355.1 uncultured Saprospiraceae bacterium
ATGCAGATGGCGTCCAAGTCCTTGTTTTCCAGTAGTTTGCGGATGTCTTTTTCGCCCTTGGGCGGGCGGGTTTGCAGCTTTGCAATGCCAGCAATGCCCGTGTCGAGGTAGCCTTGGTCCACGTCGCAAATCCACGTCACCTCCGTGTCGGGCATTTTTGCAAAATTCTCCGCCAAGGCCATGCCCCGGCTGCGAATGCCCATCACGGCCACGTTGATTTTCTTGGAAGGCAGCCCCCTCGTGAAAAACGGAATGGGCTGGATAGTGGCGGCCATGCCTGCGAGTGCAGCCTGTTTGATGAAATGGCGGCGGGTATTTTTCATAAATGCAAGGTTTAGAAGGTTTAGAGGGGGTTTAGGAGGTTTAGCAGGTTTAGGCGCTTTTAGCAGGCTTCCAACTAAACCTTCTAAACCCCTCTAAACCCTTCTAAACCCCTCTAAAACTTCTACCGTGGAACTTCAATCTTCTTCAAAATATCGTCAATCACGTCCTTTGTGTCAAAGCCCTCCATCTCCCGCTCTGGTGTGAGGATGATGCGGTGGTTGAGCACGGGGTAGGCCACGAAGCGGATGTCGTCGGGGGTCACGAAGTCCCGGCCACTCATGGCGGCGATGGCCTTCGAGGCTTTCATAATGGCCAACGATGCTCGTGGCGAAGCGCCTAGGAACAAGTCGGGGTGCTCACGGGTGTTGTGTACCACGGCGGCAATGTAGTCGAGCAGTTCCTCCCGGATTTGCACCTGCTCCACCAGTTTGCGGCAAGCCGCAATGCCCGCATCGCTGAAAACGGGCTTTACGTCGTCCTTCACCGACATGCTGAAATCGCTGCGGAAGCGGCGCAGAATTTCCTTTTCCTCCGACAGTTCCGGGTATTTCACCTTGATTTTGAAGATAAAACGGTCGAGTTGCGCTTCCGGCAATTTGTAGGTGCCTTCCTGCTCGATGGGGTTTTGCGTAGCCAGTACGAAAAACGGCTGCCGCATGTCGTGGGTCGTGCCGTCCACCGTCACCTGCTGCTCCTCCATCACCTCGAAGAGGGCGGCTTGCGTCTTGGCTGGGGCTCGGTTTATCTCGTCTATCAGGATGACGTTGCTGAACACCGGCCCGGCGTTGAAGCTGAACTCCGAGGTTTTCATATTGAAAACCGTGGTGCCCACCACGTCGCTAGGCATCAGGTCGGGCGTGAACTGGATGCGGGAGAAGCCCACGTCCAGCGTTTTTGCCAACAGCTTGGCAGTCAGTGTTTTGGCGATGCCCGGCACGCCTTCGATGAGCACGTGGCCGTTGCAAAAAAGCGCCACCAGCAGCAGGTCTATCATTTCGCCCTGACCGACGACCACTTTGCGAAGCTCGTTTTTCACTGCTCCAACGGCGTTGTACACGGGCGAGAGGTCGAGGCGGTTTTGCTGCCAAGCTGGCATGGCTTCCGCAGCGGGGGCTACTGGCACGAACTCCGATTCAGCGGGTTGCTCTGGTTGGATGTCCGGGGTTGTTTCTTCCGGTTCGTTGGTTGGTTCGAGATGTTCGTTTGACATGGTTGGTGATTGGTGATGAGTGATTAGTGAGTAGTGATTGGGGGGCTACTCACTAGTCTTCCCCTCGTTTTGACTTGGCAAGGTAACGAATATACCCGTTTATCAATCTGAGGCAATTGTCGTATTGTTCCTTCAGTTCCTTTAGTTTTTCGTCGGTAATATATTTTTCATCAAATGCGGTTATTAGATGTTCCAATGTTTCTTCCAGTGAGCCACGAGCGTTTCTGCAAAATTTGATACTATCTTGATAATAAAATCGTCCGTGGCCTTCAGCCAAATTTGCAGTAACCGACCTTGACGCATCAAGTATTTGGGGTATAATCAAGTATTTCTCTTTTTCAGGGAAATGACTTTTCGCCACTTCCGACACCATCTTCCTAAATCGCCTACAAGCTTTATAAACATCCAATTCTGTAAAACTTTTATATTCCATATCTCATAGCAGTTACTTCCCCAAATGCTATTCACTAATCACTACTCACCAATCACTAATCACTAATCACCAATCACGAATCCCCAACCTTTTTCACTAAAAAAAAGCCATCGCTCCCCTGCGGCTGGTAAAGCGGCATGAGGATGAGGGCATCAGCGGGGCTATGGATATCGCCGTGACGGTCTTGGGCCAGCAGTTCGCCCTTGACCACGGGCTGAAAGTTCCGGTAGCCGGGTCGCATTTCAAAATCATCGCCCGCTCGAATGGAGTGGACTTTGATGAGGTCTGCGATTTTCGGGAGATTTTTGGAGTACTCCACCAAGATTTCGTCGTGGCGGTTTTCCACGTCTTCAGGACGCACGGAGCCGATGCTCCTCATGCAATTGATGATGGCGGCGATGGTGCGGTTCACCGACACGGGGTCGTCGTGCTGCCCAGCTTCGAAGGCAGCGGCGGCCACGGGGGTGTGGAAATTTTCTTGGGTAAAATAATGGAGCGTAGTGCCGTGGATGCCCCGCAACAGCCCAGTCACCACGGGCGCATGCAGCCCACTGGCGATGCGGATGCTTTCGGGGTCGTCGGTAGCAATGGCGAAGATGCCGCCGCTGGCCGAAGTCGTGTGCAGGTCGAGCAATACCACCCGCTCCGGCTGGCACTCGGCGATTTCGGCCTCCACGGCTTCGAGCAGCTCCAGCACCTCTAGGTCTTCGGAGTCGAGCGCCGAGGCGTCCGATGCTCGGATGCGCTGGATGTTTTCAAGCGTCCATTGTCGGTTCAAGTCCTTGACCATGAAGCGTTTGCCCTCGGCATAGGCCCGGATATTGCCCACGAGGCCGATGAATCGGCCCCGGTACTGGAAGTCGGGGTTCACCAGCGGCTCCCGGTCGAGCAGGGCGAACACTGTCTCTAGCGCCAGTACCCCGGCAGGCTCGTTGCCATGCATCCCGGCGGTGCAGATGAAGAGCGGCCCGGGCTCTTGGCCCACGTGGCGGTCAATGATATGTTTTTGAAAAGCGGAAATGGTTGACAATGTTTAGGAGGTTTAGAGGGTTTAGGAGGTTTAGAGCGGTTTAGCTTGTACCATGCTATAACTTCCTATGCCCCCTGATAAATCGTGGGCAAGGTAAGGTTTTGGGGCAATTTTTTGAAGAGTCTCTCGCAGTGTTGCTCAATGCCTCGCCGACACTATTTTTGAATTCCCTGAAACTGCCCCTCCACCACCGCACTCAACGGCGTGAATGCCTCCCCATCCCAAGTCCCGAAGATGCCGATGGGCCTGCCGCAGCTCATCGCCACCAGCTTCCAGCCGAGGTCGTCGCTGACTTCGAGGGGCAGTTGCTTCCGCTGTGCATCCACCAGCACGAAATGCTTTTGGTGAAAAACGGGCACGACCCCCTCCAAAAACGCCGGAAACCTGCCCAGCCAGGGGTTTTCTGCCAGTGCCCCGGCGTAGGCATCGGCAAAAGCGGCCAAGGTTGCGAAGCCGTTGCGAAGCTCAAATGCTGCTTGGCTGTATTCGAATGGCTTGAGCAACGCCCGCTGCGGATGTGCCGATGGGTAAAAAACCACCTCAGCCCACAGCACCGTGCCCAGCCGAAGACTCAGCTCAAAGCCCTGCCCACCCCACGAAAAATCGAGGAGCAGCGCCGTGCGGCCAGTGGCCTGCCCAACGAGCCAGGTACGGCGGGCCAGCAGGTTGGCATCTTCGGTCTCCTCGGTCTGTCCAGCCACGAGCCAGTGGTCGGTGAGGCCGGGTTGGGCCAGCACGTCCTCCTTTTTCAGGTTGACGCCAGCGAGGGAGAGCAGGTCATCTTGCAGGGAAGCTGGCAGCGATTCCATGCGCTGGAAGGCCCGTAGCAGCAGGTAGATGTCGCCGATTTCGGCCAGGATTTTTTCGTGCCAATTGGCCTCCGACATCAGCAACGGCAACTGCCGGATGCGGCGGGCGAGGGTGCCGAGCTTGGCATCCACCATGCGGGCAGCGAGGTCGTTGAAGTAACTGGCCGCCTGTCCTTCCAGCGTGGCTAGGCCCTGCCGGAAGAGGTCGAGCAGCCAGCTTTCGAGTTCGGCGAGGCCAGCAGCCATTTGGTGCAGGCGCTTTTCCCGGTTCAGTCGGCGCTGCTCGGCGAGGGCATTTTTGACTTCGGGACTGCGGCTGGGAGCAGTCTCGGCGGTGGTTTTTGCGGAGCGCTCGCTGCGTTTTTTGAGCCAATCGGCCAGCCAGTCGGGCGGCGTTTCCTGGAGCTGAAAAACGTGGTTGGCCTTGGTGAAAAGCAGCAACAGTCCGATGCAGTGTTTGCAAGGCTTTCGCTGCACGGGGCAGGTACACCGGAAGCCCATACCCTCGAAGTCCACCGCCGTTCGGTAGGGGTCGGTGGGGTCGCCGAGGGTTCCCCAGATGGCTCGCCCATTGCCTTCAAGCGTGTGCCAACGTTGGGCATGCGCCACCGACTTGGCCCGCTGCGCCGTACCGGGGTCGGGGGCTAGGGTTAGGACATAATCGTAGGTGAGTTCCTGTGGCATGATGGGCAAACTCATTAACTTAAATTTCTTTGATTGACGATTGTTGATTACATGATTACATGATTGTTGATGGTGCAGTTGAATGTTATTGGCAGGTGTTGGCACATAACCAATGGTAAATCTTCCATCATATCAAAAATCAACAATCATGTAATCAACAATCGTCAATCAAGAACAAGACAACAGCGCTATGTTAACTGACATTGGCATGATGGGTGCGAAAGTAAGGATGAATGGCAAATGCGGAATGCGGAATGCTGGCCGAACATTTTTTTTGAAATTCTGCTGGTCAGGCTTATTTTTGCCCTAACACCGAATCACCGTCTGGAACCCTTCTTTTCGGCCTTCGGCAAACCATAAAAAATTGTTCTGACATGGCGATAATGATTACTGATGAGTGCATCAACTGTGGAGCTTGCGAACCAGAGTGCCCGAACAATGCCATTTACGAAGGTGGCGTGGAGTGGGCCATTGCCGATGGTACTGCCGTGAAGGGCGATTACTCCCTGGAGGATGGCTCGACCACCACAGCTTACGACAAGCACACCCCTCGTTCCGACGATTATTACTACATCACGCCCGATAAGTGTACGGAGTGCGTGGGCTTCCATGAGGAGCCGCAGTGCGCTGCCGTTTGTCCCGTTGACTGCTGTGTGCCTGACCCCGACCGCCGGGAGTCGAACGATGCGCTGTTGGCGAGGAAGGAGCGTTTGCACCTTTAAATTGCAGTATTGCTAGATTGTTGAATTGCTTTATTATTGTGGTGTCTCGAACAAAACAATTCAACAATCCAGCAATCCAATAATAAGAATTTAGTTTTCATAGCTTTA
>CAYTZS010000279.1:0-5285 GCA_964442355.1 uncultured Saprospiraceae bacterium
ACCTGTACGGGATGCTCCACCCCGGCGAAAGCGAGACGGCAGCCGTTCGGGCCGTTTTCTTCATTGACCCGAAGGGCACCATTCGTCTCATCATGTACTACCCGCTCAATGTGGGCCGCAACATGGACGAGATTCAGCGGGTACTCGTGGCGCTGCAAACAGCGGACACCTGCAAGTGCGCCCTGCCCGTCAACTGGCGCCCCGGCGACAAGGCCATTGTGCCGCCGCCAAAAACGCTGGTCGAAATGGACGAGCGCATTGCCAACACGACCTACGAAAAAGTGGATTTCTACTTGATGAAGAAAGAGATTGCGCTGAACTAATTGGATGTTTTTCATAAAACGTAAAGGTCTGTCCCAGTCGGGGCAGGCCTTTTTTGTTGCTTGTAAATCTTTATTTTCCAACGGCATGACTTTGTAACCCACATCACAAGTGCTTCTATTCCAAAGCCATTAGTTTTGCCAAAACATATCGGCAATGGACGTAGAAATCCTCTCACGCATACAATTCGCTTTCACCGTTGCCTTCCACTACATATACCCGCCACTGAGCATTGGCATCGGGCTGGTCATGGTCATCATGGAAGGCATGTACCTCCGCACAGGCGACAAGGTCTATGAAACAATGACCCGTTTCTGGACCCGCATCTTCGCACTCACTTTTGGTATCGGCGTAGCCACGGGCATCGTCATGGAGTTCGAGTTTGGCACCAACTGGGCCACCTACTCCCGCTACGTCGGAGACGTGTTCGGCTCGGCCTTGGCGGCAGAGGGCATCTTTGCCTTTGCCCTTGAAAGCGGCTTCCTCGGTGTGCTGCTCTTCGGCTGGAACCGAGTCAGCCCACGGGTGCATTTCATTTCCACCATCGGCGTGTTCCTCGGCTCCATGTTCTCGGCCATTTGGATAGTGGTGGCAAACAGTTGGCAGCAGACCCCTGCGGGCTACCACGTCGTGGGCGAGGGCATGAACGCCCGTGCCGAAATCACGGACTTCTGGGCGATGGTCTTCAACCCATCGAGCGTGGACCGGGTGCTGCACGTCTGGCTGGGGGCTTTCCTCGCCGGGGCCTTTCTCGTGATGAGCGTCCACGCCTATTATCTGCTGAAAGGCCGCTACGTGGAGCTGTCGCAAAAAGCCTTTAAGATTGCGCTGGCTGTCGGCCTTGTTTTTTCGTTGGGGCAGCTCGTCACTGGCCATCACTCCGCCGACGGCGTGGCCAAGAACCAGCCCGCCAAGCTCGCTGCTATGGAGGGTCATTTCGATTCACTCGCTGTCGCAGATATGTACCTGTTTGGCTGGGTGGACAAGCAAAACCAGCAAACGCACGGCCTCGCCATTCCCGGCGGCTTAAGCTTCCTCACGCACTTTGATTTAGAAAAACCCGTGACCGGGCTGAACGCCTTCCCCGAAAACGAGCGGCCAACGGCTGTGAACGCCATTTTCCAGTTTTACCACCTGATGATTGCCATCGGCATGGCGCTGATTGGCCTGTCGGTCTTCGCTGCCATTCAATGGTGGCGGGGAAAGCTCTTCGACCAACGTTGGCTGTTGCAGGTTTTTGTTTGGGCGGTTTTGCTGCCGCAAATTGCCAACCAAGTTGGCTGGTTCGCTGCCGAAATGGGCCGGCAACCATGGGTGGTGTATGGCCTGCTGCGCACCTCCGATGCCCTATCCCGCACGGTGACGGCCAACCAAGTCGTGTTCTCGCTAGTCCTTTTCACCTTGATTTATGCGCTGTTGTTTATCCTGTTCATTTATATGCTGAACAAGAAAATCGTACATGGCCCGGATGACGAATCGGATATTGCGGCGAAGCCGCAGCAAAAGGAAATCGGCAAAATTTTTACCACTAAAAACTAACCTGCTATGGCTACTTTCCTCGGAATAGACTACCCAACTTGGTGGTTCCTCGTCTTAGGCGCCGTGTTCAGCGGCTATGCCATACTCGATGGCTTCGACTTGGGAGCGGGCGCTTGGCACTTGTTTTTCAAAAAAGAAGAAAGCCGCCGCATCGCCCTGAACGCTGTCGGCCCGGTCTGGGACGGCAACGAGGTCTGGCTCGTCATTGGCGGCGGGGCGCTGTTTGCGGGCTTCCCCGTGGTGTATGCCTCGTTGTTTTCGGGCATGTACATTCCCTTCATGCTCTTCCTCGTGTTCCTGATACTGCGGGCGGTGTCCATCGAGTTTCGAAGCAAGGAGCCGGGTCGGGTCTGGCGGCTGGCCTGGGACATCAGCTATTCCGTGTCGAGCATCCTGCTTGCCGTGCTGCTCGGCGTGGTGCTTGGCAATGTGCTGGTTGGCATCCCGCTCAACGAAAACCAAGAGTACGCGGGCAGTTGGCTGGCCTTCTTGAACCCCTTTGCGCTGATGACAGGCGTAACGACGCTGGCGCTGTTCATGATGCACGGGGCCATTTATTTGGCGATGAAAACCGAGGGGCGGTTGTTCGCAAAGGTCACGATTCTAATTCGGCGGGCCATCATTTTTTTCATTGTCGCTTTCGGCATCACCTCGCTGTACGCCCTGCTGTACATCCCGCACCTCAGCGACGATTTTCGGCAAAGCCCGGCGCTGTTCATCGTGCCGGCACTGGCCTTCCTGAGCATCGCCAATGTGCCCCGATTGGCCAGCAAACGTATGTACCTATCGGCCTTTATTTTCTCCTCGCTCACAGTGGCGCTACTGCTCACGCTGGTGGCCATCGAGCTGTATCCCGTGTTGGTGTTCTCCACCTCCGAGGCGGCCAATCACTTGACGGTTTACAACGCCGCCTCTTCGCAAAAATCGCTGGGCATCATGCTCGTTATCGCCGCCATCGGCACGCCGCTGGTGCTGGCCTACACGGTTTTCGTGTATAAAACATTCTGGGGGAAGGTAAAGATGGACGAGACGAGTTATTGAAAAAAGTCATTGGCCATTGAGGTCAATGGCCATTAATTGCTAAAAAAATTATCATGAAAAAGAACCTGAATGCTATCGGCTTGAACGCCAAAAAGTCTGAACAACTGTCTGAAAAACTCAATGTGCTGCTGGCCAACTACGCCATTTTTTACCAAAATGTGCGGGGCTATCACTGGAACATCAAGGGCGAGAAGTTTTTTGAGTTGCACTTGAAGTTCGAGGAGCTTTACAACGACCTTTTGCTCAAAATTGACGAAGTGGCGGAGCGCATCCTGACCCTCGGCCACACGCCCGGTCATTGCTACTCCAACTACATGAAAGTATCGGAAATAAAGGAAAGCAAGCAGGTCTCTGACGGGATGGTGGCTGTGAAGGACATCCTGAATTCCTTCAAAATCATCCTGCCCTTGCAGCGGGAACTGCTCGAATTTTCTGCCGAATCAGGTGACGAGGGAACCAACGCACTGATGAGCGATTACATCCGAGCGCAAGAGAAACTTGTTTGGATGTACTCATCGTTTATCGGCTAATAGGTCTGACAAGTTAATTTACATCGGAGGGTTAGTACAAAATCTGGAGGTTTTTGATTACCCTGACTTTGACCATGGGCAATTAAAGCCCCCTAGCATCAATTTGACAGGCCATTTTGCTAAAATATAAAGCTGGCATCCAATACGGGTGCTGGCTTTTTTTATGCCCACTGGCAAGGTTTTTTGGAGCGTTTTCCTTGTGTGATTCGCTTCACTGTCGAGGGCGAAAAACCCCCGCATCTTTGCATCATCAATTTTAACAATCAAATCCTTTCAAAAAAATTCTTTTAAAAAATGAAAGTCGAACAAATTTATACCGGCTGCCTGGCTCAAGGCGCTTACTACATCGAGAGCAACGGCGAGGCAGTCATCATTGACCCACTGCGGGAGACGCAGCCGTACCTGGAGAAGCTCGCAGAGGCGGGTGTGAAGCTCAAGTACATCTTCGAGACGCACTTCCACGCTGACTTCGTGTCCGGTCACATTGACCTGGCTAAAAAAACGGGTGCTACCATCGTATTTGGCCCAAATGCTGCCACCAGCTACGACATCTACTCCGCCAAAGACGGCGAGGAATTGAAGCTTGGCAACGTGACCTTCAAGGTGCTGCACACCCCCGGCCACACCATGGAAAGCACGACCTACCTGCTGCGTGACGAAAGTGGAAAAGACTACGCCATCTTCAGTGGCGACACGCTTTTTCTCGGCGATGTGGGCCGCCCCGACCTTGCCATCAAGCAAGGCGAACTGACGAAGGAAGACCTCGCCGGTTTCCTTTTCGACAGCCTGCGTGAGAAAATCATGACGCTGGCCGACGACGTCATCGTTTACCCGGCGCACGGTGCTGGCTCGGCCTGCGGTAAAAACTTGAGCAAGGACACTTGGGGCTACCTCGGCGACCAGAAAAAGCTCAATTATGCCCTTCGGGAAAACATGACAAAAGCGGAGTTCGTGCGGGAAGTGACTTCCGGCCTCACACCGCCGCCGTCCTATTTTCCCAAAAACGCCATGATGAACAAAACGGGCTACGAGAGCTTCGATGAGGTGCTGGAAAAAGGCGCAACGCCACTCACACCCGCCCGCTTCGAAGAACTGGTGGAAACGGAGGAAGCCCTCATGCTCGACACCCGCAGTGAGGAAGAATTCAGTGCCGAGCACATCCCCGGCTCCATCTTCATCGGCATGGACAGCCAGTTTGCACCGTGGGTTGGTGCGCTCATCACGGACATTCAGCAGCCAATCGTTTTGATTGCCCCGCAGGGTAGGGAAGAGGAGGCAGTGACCCGTCTGGCGAGGGTCGGTTACGACAACGCCCTCGGCTACCTCGAAGGTGGCATTGAAACTTGGAAGGCTGCTGGCAAGGAGACCGACAGCGTGGTTTCCATCACCGCCGATGAGCTGGCTACCCGCATGGATGCTGGGCTGGACGGCACGTTGCTCGACGTGCGCAAACCGACGGAGTTCCTGTCGCAGCACGTCATCGGCGCCACGAACTTTCCGCTGGACTACATCAACCGCAACTTCAACCGTCTCGACGGCAACGAGACTTACTACTTGCACTGCCAAGGTGGCTACCGTTCGCTCATCACTGCGTCCATCCTTAAGGCGAGGGGCTATCACAACCTCGTGGACATCAAGAAAGGCTGGAAGGCCATCGAAGAGAGCGCTGTGCCAAAGAGCGACCACGTCTGCCCTTCGACCATCGAGCAAGAGGTGATTGATGAAGCTGTGACGGCGGTGCTGTAAAACTAGTCCATTAGGTCAATCGTCATAAGTAGATTTACGAGTTACGATTGGGCAACTGCTTGAATTTCAATTGGTTGCATCTAATTCTAAATCTAAACTAATTTCAAT
>CAYTZS010000280.1:0-5278 GCA_964442355.1 uncultured Saprospiraceae bacterium
ATCCACCACGATGGAGTAGCTGCCGTCCACATCGGTGATGGTGCCGGTGCTGGCATCGCCTTTAACGATTACGTTGGCACCGATGAGGGTTTCACCGCTGGTGGCATCGGTCACGATGCCCGTGACGGTGATGGGAGCCATTGGCCCGAAATCGAATGGTATGGGCGATGCCGCTTGGGCCGAAGTACAAAGCAGCGCAACGGCGAGTTGTACCAGCATGAGCTTGGCCGTGGTCCGCTTGTGGAGTGTTTGTAAAGCGTAAACGAGTTTTTTCATGATTAGAAATTTACCAATAGTTTTTGAAAAGGCATAAGCAACCATTTCGAGCGAAATGGGCTGCTCATTTGGTGAACAAGATGGGTGATTTTGAATGGGCGGCAATAAAACAGGATTGCCATGGCAACAAGGTTTCGCAATGAAGCTGCGACTAAAGAATCGTCGCAAAACAAGGCAAAAAAAATGAAATCACGGTTGCCGATTCATAGGCAAACACAACTTGTCGTGTGATGGCATTTGTTGATGCCATTACGCCGACTTTTTTCCAACTTTACAACGAAGGACGACCATTCAGTGCTGCTGGCGAATTGAAAGTTGCTTGAATTTTTAATTTTGCAGAACCACCCTCCCACATGAACGCGGTGAAGTCGCAAAATGAAGGCTCGATGCCCACGAATAAGGTTCGCTTAAAACTCATTTTTCTGCTTGCTTTTTGCCAGGCTAGTCCGTTCGTTGGGTCAGCCCAAACTGGTCATTTCCCCATTGCCTTCGACCATCTGACCGCCGAAGACGGGCTGTCGCACAACACCGTTTACACCCTCCTGCAAGACCAAGACGGCCTCATTTGGATGGGAACCCGCTACGGCCTGAACCGCTTCGATGGCTACGAATGCAAGGTTTTTTTGCCCATCGAAGGCGACCCAAACTCGCTAGGCGGCCCTACCGTGCTCACGCTCATGGAAGACAGGCAGGGGAAAATCTGGGTGGGCCACCGGGAGGCGGGCATCAGCGTTTGGAACCGGGACAAGGGGCGTTTCGAGCGTTTTCCGAAGGAAAATAACCCTGCGATTGACTGGAAAAAAGCCACCGTCCGCAGCATCTACGAAGACAGCCGAGGCTGGATTTGGGTGGGCACGTTGGGCCATGGCGCTTTTGTTTTTGATGAAAAACGCCAGCAAATCGAGCACCTCTGCGTTGGGTGCGAACCCAGCGGCAAGGCACTGGGCGGTGACTTCATCTTCGATTTTCAGGACGATGGGCAAGGCCGTGTCTGGATAGCCGCCGATGGCCGTGGGCTCAGTATGTTTGATGTGGCTACCAAGTCTGTGTCTATCGTCAACAGCCCCGACACGCTGAACCTGCGGAGCTTCGAAAAATCGCTCTGCCTCGACCCCCAGGGTAACCTCTGGGCAGGCACGGCGGGTAGCGGGCTTTACCATTATAATATGGTGACGAAACGTTTTACCCATTTTTTTGCCCATAAAAATGCCCCGAAAGGCCTCTCCCACAACATCGTCACCAACTTGACCACCGACTCGCTAGGGCAGGTCTGGATTGCCACGGACGGTGGCGGCCTCAACGTTTTCGAGCCGAAAACCGGGAGTTTTCAGCAAATCACTTCCTCTGCCAGCTATCCGCAATCGCTGAACACCAATGCGCTTTACCACCTGCTTTTCGACCGGGTTGGCAACCTCTGGGTTGGCACTTTCAACGGCGGAGTGAACATCCACAAGGTTTTTTCGCCGCCATTTTTGATTCACGACAAGCAAAACGAATACCGCCGCCTTGGCCTACGCTCGGTACTGGCGCTGAAGGAAGATGAGACAGGAAAAATCTGGATTGGCACGGATGGCGGCGGGCTTTTCTTCGCCGAACCATCAGGCAACAGCCTCTCGCTTCAGCCCGCAACAGTCGGAGGCAAAAGGTTCCCCCGACAGGTGGTCACTTGCCTCGAAACTACTGGAAATACTGGGCTTTGGGTCGGGAGTTACGCCGAGGGGTTGAGCTATTTTGATACCCGAAACGGCACCATCCGAAACTACCGACACCGCACCAACGACCCCAATTCACTCTCCCACAACAACGTCTGGAACCTTGCTGTGGATGAAGCGGGCGGCCTCTGGATTGGCACGCTCGGCGGCGGATTGAACTACCTTCCGCCCGGGGCGTCGGCGTTCAAGCGGTTCCAGCCTGTGCCCGGTACCCCGAACAGTTTGTCCAGCGTGCAAATCGTTGATGTGCTTTTGGACAAAAACGGCCGCTACCTCTGGGCTGCCAGCGAAGACAAGGGCCTCAACAGAGTCGCCATCGCCGACGGCAGCATCGTGCGTTACGAACAGGCTGCGCCTGATGCAGCAAGGAAGTTGAGTGGTGACAACCTACAGTGCCTTTTTCAGGACAGGCAGGGCAAAATTTGGATTGGGACAGAATTCAAGGGGCTTGACTGCCTTTTGCTCGACGGTGGTGAAATGTTGCACTTCGACACCAAACACGGCCTGCCTTCCAACATGATAAACAGCATCGAAGAAGACGAGGAGGGCTTTCTTTGGATTGGTACACAAAAGGGAATCGTGCGCTGGAACCCCGAGACCAAGTCGTTCATTGATTTTGGTACCGACGACAACCAGCAAAACAACCAGTACAATCCACGGGCTTCGCTTCGGCTGCGCAACGGCCGCTTGGTCTTTGGTGGCACCAACGGATTTTCGGTGCTGGTACCCGGCAACATTCGGCACAATCCACATCCGCCGAAGGCGGTTTTCACGGGTTTGAGGCTTTCCGGCCAAGCGGTGCCCATCGGTGACTGGAACGGTCGTCGGGTTTTGGACGGGAGTTTGAATGACCCCGCCACCGTCGTCCGGCTGTCGTATGCCGACCGGGGCATCGTTTTCGAGTTCACGGGCACTGACTTCACCCAGCCTGCCAAGAACAAGTTTGCCTACCAACTCGAAGAGTTTGATGAGGACTGGAATCTCGTGGGAGCCGAACAGCACCGGGCGGTTTACTCCAACCTGAAGGGTGGCGAATACTTGCTGCGGGTCAAAGCCTCCAACAGCGACAATGTTTGGGGCGAAGAGGCCCGTTTGGTGGTGGTGGTGGCAGCCCCCTTTTGGGAGACTTGGTGGTTTCTGCTGCTGTGCGTTGCGGGAGCATTGGGCATCAGTTACTTGGTTGTCACGTATATTTTGGAGCACCAGAAGGCCGTTTTCCAAGAAAAATCATTCAAAGCGGAACAAGAAATCCTGCGGCTGCAAAACGAGAACCTCGAAAAAGAAGTGGAGGCAAAACAGAGCCGGTTGAGTGCCTCGGTGTTGCAGAGCGCCCACAAAAACCAGTTCTTGGCCGACCTGAAATCTCAGATTCAAAAAATCGAAGCACCTGTTTCGGAGCTGCGCAAAGTTTTGCGGGCCATTGACGGCGAGCTAACCCAAGAGGACTACTGGGAGCAGTTTCAGTTGACGTTCAACCAAATGCACCAGGAGTTTGTACACCAACTCCAGCACCGTCATCCCGACATCACCAACAACGACATCCGGTTGTGCTGCTTCATCAGAATGGGGCTGTCAAATGCCGAAATCGCATCCATCCTCAACATCACCGTGAACGGGGTGGAGCAGAGCAAGTACCGCCTAAAACGGAAAATGGGCCTCGACAAGGAGGCGTCGTTGAACGACTACATCAAGGGCGTTTGAAGCGTTGTAGCCATTGATTCCTTCCAATTTATGGAAGCTAAAATCCCGACCACCTTCCTTGAAATAAATTGGCTTGGCGAGCTTTTGTCAGGGGGTGTTTTTCGATGTTTTTTGACCAAAGTGCTTCATTTGCGGAGTTACAAACAAATGTGTTTGTCAGAATTATATTTGGGCTTCAAAGCTTTGTTGACAAAAATCATTGAGTAAAAAGGCGTCTGCTGGACAAAATTCGAAAACATTTGCACTTTGGATGTTGTAGTTGGTTGAAACACCTAACTTTGGGGGCTGTCAGGTATTCAGCGCCCCCAACCAAACCGGAAAAAATGACCTCCTGCAAGCCATTTTTGAACAAATAGGATTGAGAGGCATGCATAACCATTTAATTCTTTCACAATTGTTAAAAACTTTTATCATGAAAAATCTGCTTAGGAACTCAGCGCTACTTTTGCTGGTAGCTGCTGTGGGCTTGGTATCGTCATGTAAAAAAGACGATGACAAAGCCACTGTGATTGCTGGTTTTACATTCGAAATTGACGCTGCCGATTTCCGGACAGTCAATTTCACCAGCACTTCACAGGACTTCGTTGAACTCTCTTGGAACTTTGGTGACGGCTCGCCGCTCTCGAACGAAGAGAACCCATCGCACACCTACGCTGGCGAAGGCACTTACACGGTGTCATTGACTGCTACCGATGAAAACGGTAAGGATCAAGATGTGGCCACACAGATCGTGACCATCACCGACCCAGACGCTCAGTTGACAGCTATCGCTGGCAGCGATTCCAAGTCTTGGAAGCTGTTACGGGTTGTTGGTCCAGGCCGCTGGCCGCTGGAAGTTGGTCCAATTGACAGGTCAACTGTTTGGTGGGCACAAGGCAACGGCAACGACGAGATTGCCAACCGTCCTTGCATCATGAACGACGAGTTCATCTTTGGCCGTGATGGCAGCTACACTTACGATTCCAACGGCGACTTCTGGGCTGAGGGTGGCGTTTTCGAGCCAGCCAACATTTGCCAAACAACGGATCCCGCCAACCTCACTGGCCCTGGTGGCACTGACCTTTCTGCCTTCGGCGATGGCACACATGCCTACTCGCTTTCCCCAACGCAGTTGACTTTGACGGGCTTGGGTGCATTCATTGGCTTGCCTAAAATCGGTACAGACACAGAGGTGAATACACCTCAGGCATCTACTGTTCTTGACATCGTCAAGTTGTCAGACGGTGCTGTTGACACCCTGATTTTGGAGTCAGAATGGAAATTCAACGCCGCAGATCCCGCAGATGGTGCCTACTGGCGCATTACTTTGGTACACTACGACGACCCAAATCAGGAGCCTCCAATCCCTGGCCCAAAACCAGTGGCTGGCTTCACCACTTCCGCTGATGTGCTCACGGTTACTTTCACCAACACTTCTACGGGTGCAGATTCTTACAGCTGGGATTTCGGTGACGGTTCTACTTCTACCGAAACCAACCCAGTACACACGTATGCAAACTCTGGTGTTTACACCGTAGTATTGACTGCAACCAATGCCAATGGCAGTGCTTCAACGCAGCAAGACCTGATTGTAGCTGCTCAGATGACCA
>CAYTZS010000281.1:0-5230 GCA_964442355.1 uncultured Saprospiraceae bacterium
GTTGATGAAGTCACCAAACGGTGTGTTGGCTTGCACGGACAGTAGCACAACGGCCACTGTCAGCAGCAGGGTGGCTGAAAGTTTCTCCATAACATTAGATTTATTTTGTGAAGGTTGTAGAATGCGTTGGATACGTAGCAGCAATTCGTTTTTGCTTTTGGAAAATGGCATGGCCAACGATGGAACGGCCACTTGTAGCTCTTGCAAACTGACGAGCGCCTTGGCGTAAGCAAGGGAATTGCCGCAAAGCCGCACTGCAATGTCGTCGCAGCAGTTTTCCCGCTCGGTGCGCACATTGGCAGAAATCCACCAAACAGCGGGGTTGAAGTAAAACAGGATTTCAATGCAGGACTGGAGCAGGTTCAACAGGTAGTCATGCCGTGCAACATGTGCCAGTTCATGCGCCAAGATGGCCTCGACTTGGGCAGTTGTCAGGTGATTGACAGCACCGATTGGGAGCAATACCATCGGTTTTAGCCACCCAACTACCATTGGCGCTTGTGCCAAGGCTGATTCTAGCAGCCGCACCGGGCGCTTGATGTCGAGATTGGCCGACAATTGGGCCATTCGCTCCTGCCATACCTCCGGTAATGGAGATATCATCCGTGTCTTTAGCCGTTGCACGTAAAGTAGTCCGCCGAGCATTTTCAACATGAAAAACACCATACCCACTAGCCATACCGTGACGATGAGTGGCATATTTTCGTTGAAATAAGTCTGAAAAAAGCCACTGTACCCAGCTGCTGGATATTCGTCTGCAAGTCCAACATTTAAGAAAAAACGTCCTAACACGGTACCATCTTCTGCATAAACTAAGCTAGCAAGCTGCGATTTACTTTTTCCGAGATAATAAACAAACGTACCCACTGCCAAGAGCAAGGTTGTCACCAATGCTGCATTCCCTGCGATGTATCGCTTTCGGGCATCCGTTTTTTGGAGTGCGAGCATATAGGCAGCAAGCAGTAATGCTACGACGAAAGCTTGCCAAAGTGAGTGGAGCACCGTCCAGCCGAGGGCTTGGAGTGTGTCGGGGGGAAGGAGTTGGTGGATGAAGTCCATAAGCTGCGATACGACTTTGGTGATTTACGAAAAAGAAAATGGCCTAGCCTTCATTTTCCATTTTCTCGATAAGCGCCTTGATCTGGTCAAGTTCGTCCTTCGAGGCTTTGTGGTTGCCAAGTGCCTGCATGACTAGGTTCATGGCTGAGCCGCTGAACACATTGTCCACGAAGGTGCCAAGGAGATTGCGCTGGGTTTCATCCCTTTCGATAGCCGCTTCGTAAACATGACTGCGGGCATCGGTATTGCGGGTCACAAGGCCCTTTTCGAACATGATTTGTAGGAGCTTAAGCGTGGTGGTGTAGCCGACTTCTCGTCTTTCGGCCAATTCGTCATTGACTAAACGCACTGAACTGGGGCCCTTTTCCCAGAGTACTTGAAGGATTTCCAGTTCTGCATCGGTAGGTTTTGAAAGCATTTTATCGGTATTTACTTTTACTGGACGTCACATTTTAATGTGGCAGCCTTTTCTACGATTAGTTTCGTACTGCAATTTTATACGAACATTTTAGTAAGTCCAAATTTTTCTACGAAAAAAATCGTAGGAAAATGAAAATTACCTTTAGCCTCATTCTCTACGTGAGTAAATGGCCAATTTTAACGGTGGTTTAAGACTTGCTGAGCCTATTTTTGACAACCCTTGGTAGTATCCAGTGTTAAAGACTTACAAAAATTCAATCCATGAAAATCCTGATAATTCCTGCTTTGATGATGGGCATCGTATTTGGCTCTTGTGCACAGACAAAGCAAAAACCTTCAGTGGCTAAAGCTGGCGAAACAAAGCAAAACATGCAAAACAGCAATCTTTCGACGGCCACCTTTGGTGGTGGCTGCTTCTGGTGTACGGAAGCTATTTTTCAACAACTAAAGGGCGTGGAACTCGTATCATCCGGTTATTCGGGTGGAAAAGTGGATAACCCAAGTTATCGGGAAGTCTGCGACGGTACTACGGGCCATGCAGAAGCCATACAGATTAAATTTGACCCTGCGGTCATCTCCTACGAACAATTGCTGCAAGTTTTTTTCACCACACATGATCCTACCACCCTCAATAGACAAGGTGCTGACGTAGGCACACAGTACCGCTCCGTTATTTTCTACCACGACGATGCGCAGCGGGAAGTGGCTGAAAAAGTGAAAAAGGAATTTGCCCCGACAATTTGGGACAACCTAATCGTGACGGAAATAACCAGCTACTCAAAATTCTACAAGGCAGAAGATTACCACCAAAACTATTTCAATGACAACCCAGAGCAGGGTTACTGCCGTGTTGTCATCAACCCGAAAGTCCAGAAATTCAGAAAAGAATATGCCGACTGGTTGAAGGAGTAGCTATTGAAAAATGACTGCACATGAAAGCAAAATCAAAGGAAAATTGGAACAATTTGACTCCGCAAGAAGCGTATGTCATTGAGCGAAAAGGCACGGAATACCCATTCGTGGGCGAGTTCGATAAACACTTTTCCGCAGGCACTTACATCTGCCGACGTTGTGAAGCACCGCTTTATCGGTCAGAAGATAAATTCAACTCCGGCTGCGGGTGGCCTGCTTTCGATGATGAAATACCTGGCGCCGTTCGTCGGGAAAAGGATGCGGATGGCCGCAGAGTGGAGATTTTATGTGCAAATTGTAACGGTCACCTTGGTCATGTGTTTGAGGGCGAGCGTTTAACTAAAAAGAACACCCGTCATTGTGTCAATTCGCTTTCAATGAAGTTCGTACCAGCTAGCGGTGGATTCTAACGGCAGGAAAGAAAAAATTGACATTAATACCAATACTGAACTATCATTTAGCAATTTAGAATTGCTTTCTTAAAAGTAAAAATGACTTACGAATTCAATGGTTATAAACCGGTTGTCCATGAGACTTCATTCGTTCACCCACTGGCGGCGGTGACGGGCAATGTCATCATTGGAAAATATGTTTATGTTGGCCCCGGCGCAGCTATTCGTGGTGATTGGGGAGAAATTGTCATCGAAGATGGTTGTAATGTACAAGAAAACTGCACAATTCACATGTTCCCAGGCGTTACTGTTCGCCTCATGGAAGGGGCACATGTTGGACATGGCGCTATCGTCCATGGAGCAGTTATAGGCCGAAATTCGCTCATCGGAATGAATGCTGTAATTATGGACAATGTGGAAATTGGAGAAGAATGCATCATTGGTGCATTGTGCTTCGTTGCAGCTGACACCAAAATACCACGTAGAAGTCTCGTGGTAGGAAACCCCGGAAAGATTATCCGAGAAGTTAGCGATGAGATGGCTGGTTGGAAAACCAAAGGGACTGAGCTCTATCAACAATTGCCAGCAGAACTCTTCAGAACCTTGATGCCTTGTGAGCCATTGCGGGAAGTACCTGAAAACAGGCCAGTCCAAATGCCTGTTTTTGCAACTTGGAAAAACATAGGAGCCAAAAAATAAGAAAGGTTCATTGCAACGTTGCAATGAACCTTTCTTATTTGTCGAACCGTCGCTAATTAATAGGACCAGAGGTCATGTTCGAAGTTGAAGATTTCTTGTTTAATCTTGTCAGCTTCGAGCAAGAGATCAATACCAGTCAAGTAGTCTTGAATACGGCGGTCACGCACGTTGGACTCTTTATAGATGTAGCTTGAGAAAAATCGCATTTCCATCAAGTCTTCCCAAGTCATTGGGCTTGCATCATTACCAACGTTGAAAACGCGTTCCCTAGAAAGAATTTCACGAGCTTCTGGATAGTAAACCCAAAACATCGGCTTTTCATACAGGAAGTTGCCGTTTTCATCGGTTTTATCGATAAGCGGTGCTATACCAAGAATTCGGACTTGAAGGGTTGAGGTCTCTTCATCAAAGAACCAAACCTCCTTCATGCGAAAACGTTTGACGTCTTCTGGATTGATGTCGTTTCTAACAACTTGAAGTTGCTCTTCATAAGTTTCAGGATCGAAAGTAATAACAGTATCGATAGTAGCTCCCATAGAAGCAACTTCATCTGGTGTAAGTTTTGATGAAAACTTATCATCCTCTGTGCTGTAAACGGTTATCTCGCCTCCTGTTGCTGCATCCATAAGAATGGAAAAAAACGGTCTTTCTGGATAAGCAAAGGGCAAGTTCATTTTTTCACGAATGTCGATTACCCTCCAAATACGTTTTTCCCAAAAGATATCTGCCTCCCTGACGTGGTCATAAGGAAGAAGTCGTTTATCGTTTGTGAGCCTTTTATCAACAATATCATCCAAAGGACGACCTTCGTTGGGATCACTGGATTCCGTTAAAATATTCTCAGGCTGCTGAGCATATGAAATATTGCAAAGCAATAGCAACGAGACTAGACTAAACAGTTTCAATGCAAACTTCATGTTTCTGAATAGTTTTCAAAATGAAAAAAAATACTAACTACCGGCTATAAACTATTCTACTCCGGTAGTTAGTATCTTAGGCACAAATTTTATTTAATCCTAAATACCATAGAGTTAATCTTACGACCAGCAGCATCTCCAGGACACCTTGCTTTTACTTCTTGAAAGTAAAAGGTATCACCAGGTTTCGCAGAAGTCACAAGATTCGATGCTTTACCATTGAAAGAACCACCTGAATTAGTTGCTTCAACTGGGTCTTCACGTTTTGCAACTTTTACAAGGTTAAATCCTTGGATTTCACAACGAGCTTCAAAATCGAAGTTCTCCAACCAAGCTATCAATCCCTTTTGAACTTTAAACTCACCGTTACCCATTTCACCATCGGCTTTGTTACCTAATTTAGCAACTGGGTCAGGAATACGCTTTACACGAAACTGTTTGCTTGCTGGTGGAGCATCCTTAGCAGATACGTTTATTTTACAATCATCCGTTGGATTTGTAACAGTTACGTCCCAAGTATTACTCCCAGTTTTGGTAAGTTGACCACCACCACCAGAAATACCAACCTTAAGATCGTTACTGGAAATACCTGCAGCGGAAATTGAAATTGGATTCTTTACTCCGATGTAAAAAACATTCATTTTATCTGCCGAAATGGCAACTGAACGCTCTCCTACCTCATAGGTAAAAGTTGAGCTACCCTTTGAAACTTCGCCAGTAAGAGGGTTACGTACTTGTGCGTCAAGTTTTAATGTTTTCTCACCCAAGCCCTCTGTACGTGTGGAATATTTAGCTTTACCATCGGTACCAACTGGAATTTTACTTCCATTT
>CAYTZS010000282.1:0-5180 GCA_964442355.1 uncultured Saprospiraceae bacterium
CTCTGCGAAGCCGAGCCGGGAAAACACTCAATCAAAAAACAAACAGGGGGACGTTTCGTATGAAACGTCCCCCTGCAAAATTAAAGATGGCAAGCAACCATATCGCACCGCTCAACAACCTACCCTTGCTGCATTTCTGCCCTGGGGGGGTTTGGCCGGAGCTGGTCGTATGGCGCTTGCCGCCGCAAAGGTAGAAAAAAACTGTTTCCATGTTAGGACACCCAAAGTTTTGAGCTAGATTTTTTGACTCGTTGCTTTGCCTACGCGCTTAAAGGCTTGGTTTTCAAGCGCACAAAAAAAATCAGCACCGAAATAAATCTTCACTTATTTTTGCCCCTGCGATACAAGGTCGCCTGTTTGGCAAACCCTGATGCTTGAGGAATTTTGAACCATCTTTATCAAAACAGACTTGTTCGAAAAGGCTTGCTACACAACAGTTATTTGTATTTTCTCAACCAATTTTTATTCATTTCATTTTTAAAGTATCTTTTTTGTTATGAACATTTTTGTAGCAAAGCTGGATTTCAACACGACCAGCGAAGATTTGCAAGCCGTATTTGAAAAGTTCGGTGAAGTTTCTTCTGCTAAGGTTATTACAGACCATTTTACTGGTAAGTCAAAGGGATTTGCTTTCGTCGAAATGCCCAACGACGATGAAGCCAATGCAGCCATTGCTGCACTCAACGAAAGTGATTTAGACGGCAGACAGATTTTTGTGAAGGAGGCAACCCCAAAAGAAGATCGCCCACAACAACGCAGTGCTTATGGCAATGGCAGTGGCAGTGGTGGTTATCGTCCACGTACCAGTGGCGGCTATAGCGGCGGCTATAGCGGCGGCGGAAGCCGTGATGGCGGTGGCAGCGGTTACGGCGGCGGTGGAAACCGTGGCGGCGGTGGCGGTTACGGTGGCGGCGGAAACCGTGGCGGTGGCGGTTACGGTGGTGGCGGCGACCGTTACAGCGGCGGCGGTGGCGGCGGAAGTCGTTACGGCGGTGGCGGCGGCGGTGACCGTTACAGCGGCGGCGGTGGCGGCGGAAGTCGTTACGGCGGTGGCGGCGGCGGTGACCGTTACAGCGGCGGCGGTGGAGATCGCTACAGTGGAGGAGGCGGTGGCGACCGATATAGCGGCGGCGGAAACCGTGATGGCGGCGGCGGTGGCGACCGTTACAGCGGTGGAAACGATCGTTACAACGACCGCAGTGACCGTTACAACGACAAAGGCGACCGCAATGATCGCTACAAAGACGACGAATATTAGTAGAAATCTAATTTCAATAAAAAGGCCCGCCGGAGTTGCTCCGAGCGGGCCTTTTCAATTTCAGTGTTTCAAGTTTCAGGCCACAAGAAGCACATACCTAGCCTGAGACTTGAAACTTAAAACCCGAAAATCCTTATTCTTTTACAAACTTGCTGGTCCAAACACCGCCTTCAGCACGGAAGGTAATCAGGTAAAGGCCAGCCTCCAGTTGTCCTACTTCGAGTTTGTTGCCAGGATTGCGAACCTGAATGACCACCTGACCGAGCGCATTTGCCACGATAACATCGTCAACGATGATGTCCGTTTTGAAGGAAAGCTGGTCGGAGACGGGGTTGGGGTAGAAGCTGATTTTGCCTTCCAGCAGCGACTCCTCTGTGGAGTTCAGCGGAATGATGTCGGCAGCGTAGCGTGGAAAAAACTGGTAGCCTCCGTCGCAAGGTGTACTGCTGTCGAACTGGCCGCCAAGCCCACGAGCGTGGAAAGCACCTGTCGGAGCAGGCATGGACGACAGTTCGCAGTCGTTGTCAATGCGCATGACATTGGTGAAAGTGCCGTTCGTCACCTCCACGTTAAAGCTGCCACCGTTGCCAAGCCACTGCGATGGGTCAACCATCGTCAGGTTCGTCAATTCGACCAGTTCAGACTCAAAATCTTCGTCGACAAAAGTCGTGATGGATGGCGTCACTGTTGGGTTGCCAGTGGAAACGAGCCAAAGCGAGTCCACGTTTGCTATTTGGGCCAAGCAGTTGAACTGCGTGATTTCACCACGAACAACCAGTTCGTCACCCTCCTGTACTGTGTAATCAAAATCTTCATTGCTGAAAAGGCTGATACCGCCCGTACCATCAATCAAGTAGAATTGCAGGGCTTGCAGCGGCGCTCCCTGCGCATTAACTCCCTGATAATCAATTCCGTGTACAATACCATGCAACTCGGCTGTAACGCCGAGGAGCAGGGGCACACCATTGGCATCCACCTCCGTCACCTCGGCAATGTCGTATGCTGTGAAAACAACCGGGCACTCAACCGTGATGTTTACCGTGGCAGCATCACAGCCATTGGCATCACAAACTTGGTAGGTAAACTCATCTGGGCCGCAGTAGTCGGTGGCAGGTATGTAGGTGATATCGTTGAGGCCATTCACCGTCACTGTGCCATTGGCAGGCTGCGTCAAAATATTGATCGCCGTGACGATATTGGGCAGCAAATCGTTCGCTAACACTGCAATCGTCACCGACTGGTTTGCGTCCGTGGTTGCGTTGTCATCATTTGCAATGGCTGTTGTTGGTGGTATTGGCGAGTAGGTGCAGTTGGGGAATGGCACAGTTGCAGTGGCGTTGGTGGTTTGAAGGTCAAAAACGTTGATACCGCTGTAGTTCCAGTTATTTAGGCTGAAAATGGTACCATCTGGGCCAGTGCCGCTCTTGCGGTAAGCCCAACCATCAAGGTAGTTCCAAGCGAGCATACTGCCCATGGGGTAGCTGATGTCACCGAAAACATCAATCACCTCCGTGTTTTCAAACAACTCGATGGCGTCGTCGCCATTGATGCCAGCATCGGTGTCAGCTTCCGTTGGCGGAAAGCCGAAAAAATTGGTGAACAGGGTGCTGTCGTTCGCCACGTACACGCATTCACCAGCTTGCACCGAAATAGCCGGCAACTGCACCTCTGGGCCATCCGTTCCACCGCCGTTGTTGGCGAAGCCCACCGAAAAAATGCTCAAGTCGGGAATGTCTTGCAAAGCCAGCAGCTCGCAGCCTTTTGCCCATGTGCCACCCGACTCCACTTGCGTATCGAAGATGCCCGAGATGACCAATGCACCCGTCAGCGGTGTGTCGTTGTCGTTGATGTTCAGTGTGTAGCCACTACCCACCACGGTTGCGCCATTGGTTGGGTCGGTCAGTTCAAGGGAAAGCAGCTCCGTCGGCTCAATGTCCGTATCGTCAACGATAGTGATGACTACCGTTTGTGTATCAGCCAATACTCCACCTGGGAAAGTAATTGTCAATGGCAATGTCGGGGTGTAATCACCGGGCGCACTGGCGGTTGAAGCGGCATTGGCATTGAGTGTAACGGAGGTCGGATTGGCATTGCCGTTTAGCAATACCACTTGAACGAACACCTCGCCCGCATTTTCTTGGATATTGAAATTGGAGAACAAAAAGCTGACAATCGGGCCAGTGAGGCAGCCGGATGCTTCGCCCGGATTGGCCAAGATTTCAATGCCGCTGACAGAAACACCTGTTGCAGTAACGGCGGCATCCCAATTGGCAGCATCGCCATTGTCAGCGTTCACATCACACAGGACCAGCGAAGGGCCGAAGCCATCAGGAGCGGTAGGCCAAGGAGCCGTATCGGCATACCGAACTGAGTCCATGATTGCGCCGGATGCATTCCTGAGCACAATCTTTTCGCCTGTATTATTCAGCACGTTGTTGTTGGTGGGGTCCCAGCCAAGTGGCATGATGCCAAAGGCCGCCTCAAATGCAGCAGCGTCATTTGCCACCACCACGTATTCGCCGGGGTTGAGGGTGTGGGCAGGGAAAGTGTAAAGCACGGCGCTATCCAGTTGCCAGCCGGTCAAGTCCACTGGGCTTGTGCCGTTGTTGTAAAGTTCAATGAACTCATAAGTGTCGGTACCTGGATTGTTGTAGTTGATTTCAGTGATGACCACATTTTGGGCAATGCTACTTGCCACAAGGCCAACAAAAGTTAGGAGGGTAAAAATTGCTTTTTTCATGAAGCGAGCTTTTGTTATAGATAAGTTTTTGTAAGCGGTAAAGGTACACCTTCACCCTCGAAGCACAGGGATAGCACTTGAATTTATTGTAAAAATAACGAGGCGGTGACTAACGGTGAATGGTGAACGATGAATTGTTCACCGTTCAATCAGTCGTGGGGCCGGCCCAGTTGCTGGCCGCCTTGCAGGGCCTTTTTCAGTTCCAAATCAGTGGAATCGGGGAGGGTTACCTGCTCATTGCCGAGATTGGATAGGTCGGGCTGCCCGGCCAGCACCCAAGCGGTGTACCAAGCGCTGCCCACCGCCACAATGGCCGACTGCATACGAGACTCGACCATGTCGCCCATGCGCTCGTGGTAAGCGGCGGCATAGTCTGAGCACTGCGTTTTCACCATCACGTTGTTGCGGTATTCGTTGCAGAGTTGGCGGTCGGGCGGGAACTCCAAACGCAACGACCGCTCGATGCCAATCACGCTGTCCACCAGCGAATGGCTGTCCATGACCATTTTCCAAAAATAATCCTTCGGCTTTTCAATGAACTGCGCCTGACCGACCCAGAAGTCGTAATTCTCTTCAGCAAATAGCTCCGGCAATCGGCTTTCCCAGAAGGCATGGAGGCCATCTTGTCCGGTCAGTTGACCATTGTAATTGGCCGTGGTGTGAAGTGGCACATGCGCATCGGCGATGTAGTGCCCGATGTCAGCGGAATGGCGCAGAATGCGCTTGACATCACGCTCCACAAAGGCATCGGTGAGGCGCTTTAGCATGTGCTCCAAGTTGTAGGGCAACACACCATGTTGGGAGAAAGTGTCCACAGTAATAACTTCCCGACAGTTGAGCTTGGCATCCCCGAAAAGCAGCGCAAGCGACTCGTTAGGCACTTCCCACGGTTTGTCGTCGTAGTAGCGGGGCAGGATGTTTTGGTTGAAAAACTGCCGAAAATCCTTCCGGCTCACCCCTACCCTATTGCTTTTAAACAGCTTTTGATTGAAAGCCACAGAGTCGGTGAGCTCGGTAATGGGTTCGGTCACTAGCCGCAGGGTATCGCCTTTTTCGTTCACATAATAATATTGGTAAAACTGCATCAAAGCATCCGACCAGTTGCGGGGTATGGCCTCGAACGGTGGCGAGCCGTAGCGGTCGAGGTCGAGGAAGTGGCGGGGGGCTTCGTGCTTGCTGGCG
>CAYTZS010000283.1:0-5166 GCA_964442355.1 uncultured Saprospiraceae bacterium
ATTTACGGTCAAATCCACGACTTCCACCGGCTTGCGCAGCGCAATCAACTCCTCGTTTTCACGGATGGCTTTCACGTCTTTTACTTCAATAGCCACGCTTTCCTTGCCTGCAATATTGTCAATGATGCCAATAATGCCAGCTATTTGGCCATGACCAGAAACGTTGTTGTGGTCGGTGCGAACCAGCGCTACCTTGACCTCACCGACATCGCCAAGGGTACGGTCATAGGCCAACAGGTTGACGGCCAAGACGCCCAACCAGCTAGGGTCGTACTGCAGTTCAATGCTTGCTGGGTTGATGATTTCGGGGTCAAACTTCAAGGTGAAGGCGATGCCATAAACATCATCAAGCGAAGCGTCTGGTGTGCCCAACATCAAAGGCGCTGAGAAGGTCATGCCCGGCTGCATGGCACTGGCTGCAGGCATATCCACGTAAAGCGGAGGGTCGTTCTCGCCGCCTTCCACGAAAGCGGAGGGCTGAGGCTCACCGTGCGTTTCACCAAAATTCACCACGAGTGCTGTCATGTCAACGATGTTGACAATGCCATTACCATTGAAATCGGCATACTTGGCATTCACGCCGTTGTCGAGGTAATTAGGCCAGTTTTGGGCTGACAAACCCGTCCATTCGATGCCCTGAACGGAGCGCTGCGGGCCTTCCGAGCCGTAAGCTAAACCAAGGGTTATCAGGTCGAAATGGTCACAAACATTGTCTCGGTTGCCATCACCGGGCCAAACCAGACCATCACAATTGGGGGCCTCGTATTGAATTTCGATGCAGCAATCGGGGTTGTCGTTGATGCAGATTTTTAGCGTTTGCAGCGGCTCGTCGTTGGCAAAAAGGTGTGGCAACGTCAGCGGAATTTGCGTCATTGGGTAGAAGCCCACGAAGTCGCCGTTGTGGAAAACTTCGTAGAAATTGTTGCCCGGATTTTCAATATCAAACCAAAACCAGAGGTTGTACGAATCATCGGAGTTGCAGTCGCTGGGGTCAACGATGAGGTCGTGAACCTCACAATCGCCGTTGTCGTCGCACTGCACCGTGCCAATGCTGATGTCGTCCCCACAGTCTTCGCTGAACAAGTCTTGAACCACAAACTCATAAGGCGTCGAACCGTTGCCGAGCAGCGGGCCAATCTCAACGGGCAGGTCATCGTAGCTGTAAATTCCGTAGGTCGTGCCGTTGCCTTTGACCTTGAAATAACCGCTTGTGTTCTCGTGTTCAAAATCCAAGGTCACGTAAAACATGCCGTTCGGGAGGCAAGGATGCACATCGGCTGTTAGTTCCACAATATGGCAGTCGCCGCCGCCGGGTTCATCGCAATTTGGCACCTGTACCACCACAAAATCATGGCAATCGGGGTGGCTGGCGTCGGCTGCGCCAAATTCGAGTTGCTCGTTGTCGCTGGTCAATGGGCCAATCGTCACGGGTAGGTCGTCGTAGCTGAAGTAGCCATAAACATTGCCATTCCCGTAAATTTTGAAGCCATCGTTGCCAGTGTTTTGATACTCAAAATCAATGGTGACAAAGAATTGGCCGTCTTCGTTGCAATCGGACACCTCTGCGACCATGTCAAAAATATGGCATCCACTGCCGCCACAGTTTACTGGCCCAAACAAGTAAACACCTTTACAATTTTCATACTCCACGTCCCGTACCACGATTTCGTAAACGACTCCAGCATTCAGTGGGCCGATGGTATAAAATTGTTGGCCGTAGGAGTAAGGGCCAAACCACTGGTCGTTCGCACGAATCTTAAAACCTTGACTGCCAGTGTTTTGCGAAGCAAACTCCACATCGAGCATGAACTGCCCGTTGGGGTCGCAGGGTTGTGCTTCGGCAAACACCTCGAAGATGTGACAGTCGCCATTTGGTAGACAATCCAGCGCTTGAAACTCAGTTAGCTTACAACAATCAGAGTCATTGATGCAGACTTTGATGACTTGATTTGGCTCACCATTGTCATCAAAATGAGAGATGGTTATCGGCAGGTCGGCGATGGCGAAGTGGCCAATGTTTTGACCTTCATAAATCAAATCAAAATGCGTGTGAGGTGGGTTTTCTACCTCAAAATTGATGTTAAGTGTATAGGTTCCATCGGAATTGCAGTCACCCGGGTCGGCTACGAAGTCGTAGATTTCACAGGCACCACCAACACAGTCGATTGGTCCCACCACGGCGAAATCGTGACAGTCTGGGTGGAGAATGTCAGATGCTACGAACTCGAACTGGCTGGTACCATTGCCCGGAAACGGCCCGAGCGTAATCGGCAGGTCATCGTACTGGAAGTTGCCGTACTGGTTGCCGTTGCCCTGCACCTTGAAGCCTTCGCCACCGACGCCGGAATACTCGAAATCAATGGTGACGAAATATTGCCCATTGTCGCAATCGCTGGTGGTAGCCACCAGGTCGAAAATATGGCATTGTGCGGATGCGCTAAGTGCGCAAATCAGTAAAAAGCTGGTCAGAAAGAAGTTTTTCATGCTCGACAGAATTTGATGATACAAAAGTGCATCGGTGCTTGCTTGCAGGAAAATACTTTTTTATTGTAATTTTGGATTTTTTGGACTGACAATGTTGTAAAGTATTATTTTAAGTTATTGATTTTCAAGTTCTTGTTAAATTGATTTCCTGACTATTTTTTGGATTTTATTTCTTATTTCAATGAAAAACAATCCACTATTTTTATTAGCCAGCTCACTTAACCGAAAGGAAATGACCCGATTCGCTGAGTTTGCTGCTTCACCTTACTTCAACAAGCACAAGCAAGTACGTGCGCTCGCAGGTTTGCTGAGCGAAATTTACCCCGATTTTTCGGAGAATAGGTGCGAACGCCACGCCATCTTTCAAAAGTTATACCCCGGCCAACCTCACGACCAACCTCAATTGGCCATCATTTTCAGCTACACTGTGCGATTAATGGAGCAGTTTTTAGTGGTGGAAACATTGGGCGAAAGTGGCCAAATCAATGATAAAACACTGTTTTTCAATCAATTGCGCAAGCGAAACCTGGACAGCTTACTGAAAACCAACTGGGAGGAAGGGCAACCCAAATCATCAAAAAGGGCATGGAAACCCAGTATTGATGAGCCACTTCCGCAATTTTTTTTTGAAAAAAAAATCAGAACAATAACCGAGCAGGACGCCATTGCGATGCGACTTGGGCAGACCGACAACCGATTCTTGGCGGAAAAACAACAGTTGCTCGACTCCTACTACCTCACCGAGCGGCTGCGAGATGCTTGCGAACTGCTCCAACGTGCTCGCCTCTTGAAGTCGATTCCCGAAGAGGGGCTAGTTTTCAATAAATTGATAACTGCGCTAAATGAACAACCTGAAATTGCAGTCCAAAACCCTTCGGTGAACGTTTACTTACAACTTTACAACCTGCTGAAAAACAACGATTTACGCAACTACCCTGTCTGTCTTCAAACAGTGAAGCACAGTGCCGCTCACTTCAACCGGGAGGAATTGCAAAACATCTACAACTACCTCCAAAACTTCTGCATTCAGCAAATCAACCAAGGCCAACCCGATTTTTTGAAGGAGGTTTTCAAGCTCTACCAACACCAACTCGACAACGACCTGCTGCTGGTGGATGGCCTGCTGCCCGAATGGCACTACAAAAACATCGTAACAACTGGCCTCCGACTCGACGAGCGGGAGTGGGTGCGACAGTTCATCGAGCAAAACAGCAAATTGCTGGCTCCAGCAGTGGCCAGTAACGCCTACAGCTTCAATATGGCGGTTTGGCACTACCATATCGGGCAACCGCAGCAGGTTTTGCCGTTGCTTTTGCAGGTGGAATACACCGACCTGCGCTACAACCTTGACGCCAAATCACTGCTGCTGCGCACCTATTTTGACCTCGAGGAAGAAGAGGCACTGCTGGCACATGCCGAGGCATTTGGGCAGTTCGTGAAGCGGAATAAATCGTTGACAGATTTCCAAAAACGGGGTTATTTCAATCTCATCAAGTTTTCAAAACAGGCATTCAGGTTGAAAATGCAACTGGGTTTTGTGCAGGAGGAGAAATGGCGAGAAGGCATACAAAAGCTGCAATCGGACATGAAAACCGCTGAGATTGTCTTCAACAGGAATTGGGTGGAGGCAAAAATTGAGGAATTGGCAACTGGGCATTAATGCCACTCCAAACCCGCCGAAGGAGAAAAACCCAGCGTCTGATGAAAGCTGCCTGCCATGTCTGCTTGCAAGCCGTTGCCAAAACCAAAACCAACCCCGAAAAAGAGCATGGACGGTTCGTTGGCGAAGCCCGTTCTGAGGAACAACTGTTCGACTGGCTGGTAACTCAACCCGTTTTTCCAGCGAGGTGTGTGGTCAATGTGTTTTTCAATCTCGGAGCAGACGCTCAACTTTTCGGACACCTTCCAGGCAACTCCCAACCTGAAAATCGTGGGCAAATCTTCGCCGGGAACAACCTCCACCTGAGCTGGGCTGAACACGTGGACGCCAATGTTCAATGTTTTAGAAACACTGGCCTGCACGCCTGCCTCAAACGTCACGGTGGACTGGCTGCCGTACTCTGGAATTCGAGTCTGAAAATAGTCGAACTGCGCACCAACTGATAGCGAATTCCACAGCTTTCGAGCATAAGCAACACCGACCTTTTGCTGTCTAAACTCCTCAAAACCAAAGCTTTGCAGGGTCAAACCAAATGTGCCGGACCGGGTTGGGAGTGCAGCACCGATAGCTACCGATTGCAACTCAGAAACCATGAAACGCCGTTCGGCAGCGGCGACCACAGCAATTTTGGTCAGCCCAGTCAAGCCAGCTTGGTTGCTGAGGATGGAAACCGGCGAATTCAACGCTACCGTCGCATGGGCCATGCCAGCGCCGAAGGGCAAACAAATCTTTACACCTGGTCGCTGGATGAACTCGGACGCGAACAGCCCGTCGCCCGGCAATTGACTTCCACGCCCGGCTTCAAATCTGACGCACAATTTTCGCCCGACGGAAAAGAGGTTTATTTCCTGGAGCAAGGACGAGTCAGCGTGATCAATATGGACACCCGCCAGGCTCGCCCGGTGGCTGTGACGGCTGAAATGGATGTGGAATTCAACCGGGAAAAGATGGAGGTATTCCGCCAAGCCTGGTCCTTGCAGCGCGATCATTTTTACGACGACAAATACCACGGCGCGAATTGG
>CAYTZS010000284.1:0-5143 GCA_964442355.1 uncultured Saprospiraceae bacterium
GTCCGTCACCGTGATGGTGTACTCACATGGTGCAAGGTTGTTGAAAGTGGGTGACTGTTGTAGCAGGGGAAGCGCAAGACAAGGACTGCTGAGCTGGAAATTTAGGGTACCGGAGCCTCCTGTGGCGTTGATTTGTAGGCTTCCGTTCGACGAGCAGGTGGCATCTGTCACCTGATAAGTGAAATTTATCTGTGCCGATGCAAAAGAAATGGCAGCAAAAAGTAGCAAGACCGATATTACGTTCCTTAATTTCATGAGATGTCGGTGTCTGATTGATTAGAGCGGCAGATACTCCCTAAAACTAATATCTGAATACCCTGGGGCTGTAGATTTGTTTACCAATTGGTGAAAAACAGGGATGAACCAGGTGTTGAAAAACGTGGAGGGGAGACGAGGCATCGCCTTTCGAGGAGCTATTACCAATTTTTTTGCCAGTAAACGAACTGGGTAGAATAAACCCTAATGCGAAAAATCGTGAGTAGTACGATTTCCTTGGTGGAGCTGGCGAAATTGGGCCGAATGCTAGATTTTTTCCATTGCTTGTTCAGGCAACCAACCCACTTCGCCATTTTCGAGCCGTACCTGCCACCAGCCCTCCAATTGCTCTAGCTGTTCAAACTTGATGCCTTCGGAAATGGTCTGTACTTCCTGGGAGTTGTCCGCTGGGCCCGACCTCAGAATGGCCGTTTTTTGAATCAAAATGGCTTGTCGGGAATTTTTCTCAAAACTTGAGCGACTCAGGGCAAGTCCAAAGGGGAGCAAGCTCAAAAGCAGCAATCCGCCCCCCGCCAGCAAGCCCCATTTTTTTTGTTGTCGAGTTTTGCCGAGTAGCCAGAAGAAGCCCAAGACTGCAAACCCAGCCCACCAGATGACCAATGCCGCCACGCCAAAGCTGGTCGTGGAGAGCGCTTTTCGGGCGGATACCCACCAATCAGTCAAGAAAAAACGAGGCAATGGAACGGTTTCGTCATTGATTTTTGTGCGAACGAAAGCTAAGTTTTTTGCTGCCTCGGCATGTTTTGGGTTTAACACCAGCGCTCGTTCGTAGTGCAAAATGGCTCTGCCTGGGCTGTCTTGTCGAAACCAGGCATTTCCGAGGTTGTACTCCAAATCAGCGGAGCGGTAGCCTGATTTGAGCAGGTTTTCGAAGATATCAATTGCTTTTTGGAAATCTTGCTGCTGATAAGCAGATGTGCCTTCGGCCAAAAGTCGTTCTGCATCGCCTGCCAACAGCTTGACAACCAATGAAATAGCGCAAAAAATCAATGCAATGGTCTTTTTCATAGTTTCTCTATTCACTTGAATCTTTCCTCCTCAAATTTCTCCAAGTACTCCAAACAGACTTGGTCTTCTGGGTCTTCGCTGGGGCTTGTTGTGAGCCATGCTTCCAAAATCTCTCTTGCGACCTGTTCGGAAGTGCTGCGCAAGCTCATCGCCAGCACGTTGGCATCGTTCCATTTGCGAGCACCGGCAGCGGTTTCGGCATCGTTGCAGAGGGCTGCTCGGATTCCTTTGACTTTGTTGGCGGCCAAGCTGATGCCCGTTCCAGTCCAGCAAAACAGCACCCCTTGGTCGAATTCTCCATTGGCAACCCGTTGCGCTACCTCCACGGCGACCTTGGGCCAGGGAGCAGATGTAGCTATCAACGCTCCGAAAAGCACCACATCGTGCCCCATTTTTTTTAACTCCTCAGCAACGAGCTTGGGCACATGGCCATCCATGTCGGTTCCAATGGCGATTTTCATAGTTATTTGATTGTCGTGAGATTTTGCACACCGCAAAATTCGATGGAATGTAGCCAAATCAAATACTTTGACCCAAAAAAGAAAAAAAATATCAGCTTTGCAGGCTTTTTGAGAAGCTAAATTTTTTGAATCAAAATTATGATGGCAAACGGAAATCCACTCATCGCTGGCATTCAGCAAATTGGCATTGGCAACAAGGACGTTCACGCCACTTGGCGCTGGTATCGGGAGCACCTCGGCTTCGATGTACCGGTTTTTGAGGAGGCTGCCGAGGCCAAGCTCATGCTGCCTTACACAGGCGGCGAGCCACGAAGCCGTCACGCCGTGCTTGCCCTCAACATGCGTGGTGGGGGTGGTCTTGAAATCTGGCAATACACCAGCAGAACACCTCAACCTGCTGAATTTCAGCCGCTTGTGGGCGATTTGGGGATATACATCATGAAGATAAAATCAGCTGATGTGGCTGCAACGCATCAGTTTTTGGTACAAAAAGGGGCGGAGGTACTCGGAGAAATCACCCGAAACCCAGCTGGTCAGCAGCATTTTTTCCTCAACGATCCCTACGGCAACTTGATTGAAATCGTGGAGGGTAATAGCTGGTTTTCGCAAGGCGAACGCTCGATGGGCGGCGTTTTCGGCTGTATGCTTGGCGTTTCCAATGTTGACAAAGCGCTGGTTTTTTACAAAAAAATACTGGGCTTCGACGAGGTGGTTTATGATGAAACTGGCAGCTTCGAAGACCTGGGATGTTTGCCGGGAGGCGACGAACCCGTGCGGAGGGTTTTGCTTCGGCACAGTAAACCACATCAAGGAGCTTTTTCCAAATTGTTGGGAAGCAATGAGATAGAGCTCGTCGAGGTGAAAAACCGCAACCCCCGCAAGATTTTTCAAAACCGTTTTTGGGGCGACCTTGGGTATATCCACCTCTGCTTCGACATCACAGGAATGGCTGCCATGAAGCAACTTTGTGAGGAAAATGGCCACCCCTTCACTGTTGACAGCGACAACAGTTTCGACATGGGCGAAGCCGCTGGGCGTTTCAGCTACGTCGAAGACCCGGACGGCACGTTGATTGAGTTCGTGGAGACCCATAAACTGCCCATTTTGAAAAAAATCGGTTGGTACCTCGACCTTCGCAAGCGTGAACCTGGCAAACCATTGCCAAATTGGATGCTCAAGGCGATGGGGCTGAACCGAGTGAAGTGATTTTTCTAGTTTTGCAGTGAGCATTTGGTATTCAGGCATTGTCCAAATGCCCCCGTCGAACAGCCAAACCAATTCAACATGCAGGAAACCCTAGAACAAGGCCTTTTTGACGAGAACCGCCAACCTTCCAGTGGCGATTTTGAGTTCTTCCGGGATTTTTTCAATGAAGAGCAGGCGGCTTCCTTTGCCCAAGTGCTCGATGCCCACGGGATTCCCTATAAATTGGAAAAAAACCGAACCCTGCTAGAAGGCACAATTACTGGCTACGGGCTTGTGCCGCATTCGGTGGTGAAGCTGAGAACCGCTGATTTCGCAAGGGTCAACCACATTTTGGGCGAAAACGCCCTCAAGGATGAAGGATTCATCGCCAATCACTATTTTCAAACTTACAAGGCTACCGAACTACTTGAAGTCGTGCAAAAACCTGACGAGTGGACGTCGGAAGACGTGGCAGTAGCTCGCTATCTGCTTGACAAACAGGGAGTTGCAATTCCAGAAGCACAGGTGGAAGCCTACAAAGCCCAAAGAACTGAAACGCTCAAAGCTGGCCGAAGGGCCAACCCAGGGTTGGTTGCCGTTTACTTGCTCGTTATTCTCGTTGGGGCATTTCTGCTCAGTATTTTTTTCTTGGTCGGCGGCATCGGTTTGGGACTTTATTACTGGCAAGACTACCTGATTGACGGGGAGGGAAACAAGTTTTTTACCTTTGAACCCGGTACTCGACAATTGGGCAAGGCCATTTTTATCATCTCCGTTGCCTGTCTGATAGGTTGGGCATCCATGCCCTTTTGGGCATCGTCATTTTTTTAGAAAACGCTACCCACATGCAACGAATCAACGTCTGGTCGAGTCCTCGCAACATCAGCACGGCCTTCATGTACAGTTTTGCGCAGCGCCCCGACACGACTGTGGTGGACGAACCACTTTATGCTCACTACCTTTCCAAAACGGACTCAGAAGCTGGGCATCCGGGCACGGATGAAGTGCTCATTTCACAAGAAAACGATGGCGAGACGGTGGTTCGTGAGGTGATTTTGGGCAAATATTCAACCCCCGTGGTGCTGTTCAAACAGATGACACACCACCTCATCCACCTCGATTGGGCGTTCATGCTGCAAACCGAAAACGTGATGCTCATCCGCAATCCCCGTGAAATCATTGGGAGCTATGCCAAAGTGATTGCCAACCCAGCGATGCATGATATTGGGGTTGAAAAGCAGCTGGATGTGTTTGAGTTTTTGACGAAGAACAACCGACTTACCGCAGTGGTGGATGCCCGTGAACTGTTGCTGAATCCCAAAACGGTGCTTTCGCAACTTTGCGAGCGGCTTCAGTTGGTTTTTGAGGAGAAGATGTTGCGCTGGCCGTCCGGCGCTAGGCCAGAAGATGGCGTTTGGGCAAAATATTGGTACTCCAACGTTCACCGTTCGAGCGGCTTTGAGCCATTTGTTGAAAAAATAGTGGAACTGCCGCCACATTTGGAAGCTTTGGCCGAGCGCTGTCAGCCGTTTTACGAAAAGCTCTACCAAGCTGCCTTGAAAGCCTGAGTTTTTTTAGCATAACTTAAAGGAAAAACCAACGCTGCAACACTTTCAAACGGGCAGCGTTTTTCTGTAGGATTTCTGGTAGGCTTCCCAACCCGAAATACACAATCGCAAACCCGCAACAAGAAAATGGTCTTACTCGATAATTACCAAGTCCGCAACATAGGCAACCTCGAACTGCTGGCCAAGCAAGTCGTTGAAGGCTTCATCATCGGCCTGCACAAATCGCCGTTCCACGGTTTTTCCGTTGAATTTGCGGAGCACCGCCTCTACAATCCTGGCGAGAGCACGAAGGACATTGACTGGAAAGTGTACGCCCGCACTGACCGGATGTACACCAAAAAGTTCGAAGAGGAAACCAACCTTCGTTGTCAAATTGTGGTGGATGCCAGCTCTTCGATGTACTTCCCAGAAGTGACCAAGGAAAGCCCCAACTACACGAACAAGCTGCGTTTTTCGGCGCTGGCTGCTGCCTCGCTGATGAATTTGCTGATGAAACAACGAGATGCCTTTGGCCTCACAATTTTTGATGAAGAGGTGCGACAACACACCCGCTGCAAGGCCAGCACCTCGCATTACCGCCTGTTGCTGACTTATCTCCAACAAGCCATTGAGCGGAACGAGCACAACCGTACCACTTCCGCAACT
>CAYTZS010000285.1:0-5104 GCA_964442355.1 uncultured Saprospiraceae bacterium
TGCTTGCAGTTCCTATCGTGTTGATTTTCAACCAATTGTTGGCGTTGCCGCTGTTCAGGTAAACCGTTTGCCCCGACACCACATCGAGGAAGCCGTCGTTGTTGAGGTCACCGATGCCACCGCCACTTACCGGGAGCTGCTGACCCGTGAAAGTCAGGTCGCCGTTGTTGAGGTACAGCTCGTTGCTCAACTGCGAGAAAATATCCACCCACCCGTCGTTGTTGAAATCGCCGGAAGCATTTTCCCAAGCGCCGAGGTCGCCGGGGTTGATGCCCGTCGTGGCGATGATGTCCGTGAACGTGCCGTCACCGTTGTTGATGAAAAAACGGTTCTGAAAATCGTGGTTGACGATGAAGGCATCAAAATCGCCGTCGTTGTCAAAGTCCTCGAAGACGGTGCTCCAAGACTGAGCGTTGTCTGCCAAACCAGCCGTCTCCCCCACTTCCGAGAAAGTGCCGTCGCCGTTGTTTTGGTAAAGGAGGTTGGTGCGGTTGATGTCACCGGGCAGGGCGCCGCCCCTGCATTTGGTGATGTAGAGGTCGTTGTCGCCGTCGTTGTCGTAATCCGTCCAGATGGCGGCGTAATTGCCGGGGCGGTCGGCGGTGACGATGAGGGTCTGGTCGAGCACCATATTGCCGTTGCCGTCGTTGCGGTAGGGGTGCGATTGGTCAACGTCGTGGCAAACGAAGGCATCGAGGTGGCCGTCGTTGTCAATATCGGACATCGTAGAGCGCTGGCTGAAAATGAAGCCGGGCATCAGGTACTCTGCGTAAGCCGTGCCCGTCGCATTTGCCTTGACAAACGACACTGCATCGCCGTCGCCGAACAGCAAGTCGTTGTAGCCGTTGTTGTCAATATCGCCAGCACAAACACTCCACGAAGGCAAACTCTGGAAGGTTATGCCAAAAAATGCTTGCTGGAACCCGCCACCAGGCTGCTGGTAGTCAATGTACATGCCGTTGTCGGTCACCCGCACCACGTCGTCGAGGTGGTCGTTGTTCATGTCCACCACGCAGTTGTTGTAAGCAAAACCGAGGATGTTGCTTAACAGCGTGTTGTTCGGCACCATGCTGACGGGTTCTTGGGCGACGAGTTTGCCGACGGCGAAAAAGAGCGCAGCTAGGAGTAGTTGATTTTTCATTTTCATGATTTAAAAGTAGAAGAAAAAGCGTTGAGAAAATATTGTTACTGCAACAAAACCTTCTCGGTTTGGATGCGACCGTCACGACTCCTGAACTGGACAATGAAAACTCCTTTGCCCCCCAGCCGCAGTTCGTAGTTGCCGGTTTTGTTTTTGAGATGCTCGATTTGACGGCCCTTTAGGTCAAGTACCCTGACCTCGTGCGCCTGCGATGACTGCACGAAAAGCTGTCCGTTGGAAGTCAACGTCGGGTAGAGTTTCACGAATGGCTGCTGTGCTGTGTTTCTCACTCCGCTAGGCAATGCCTCGACCATCAAAGCCGAGGACTTCACCAGCACAGGCATCCGGTCGGCGGCAGCGAACATCGAGCGAAAGGTCTCAATTTCGGGCGTGGTTTCACCAAACATTTCCTTCATCCACTTGGGTGGCGTGGGCTGGTAGTAAACGTTTGCGGTCACTTTGAGTAGGCTCAGCTCGCCGCTCATGGGCACATGAAAATATACCATGTCGGAGCCGGAGCCTTCCACGCCATTTTCGTGGTTGAAATCGGTATCGTTGCCGATACCAGCGATGAGTGTGGTATCGTAGGCTGGGTGGCTGGTCGAGAAGCCAAGCGGTGGCAGGCGGTTGTCCTTGAGGGGCGTCTTGGCACGAACAAGCACGGTGGTCACGTCACCGTTTACATCGCCCAACACCATTTCGTAAATCTGCACCTCGTCTTCCGAGCTAATCACTTGGTAGTGCGGCTCATAGGTCGGGTTTTGACCGACGACCTCGTACTCGTCATCCATTTTGCCTGAAATGAAAACCGTGTCGCCAGACTCCGTTTCCACCACAAATTGGATGAACGCCCGCCTAGCCGGATAACCTGACGGGAATTTGTGCCCGGCTAGGTTGGTGAGTTTTAGGGCAAACTTGGCGGTGTCGGGGTTGCGCTCCAGCAGTTGCAGGTCGAGAAGCAGGGTCTTGTTTTGCAACATCGCCGTGGTTTTCTGAATCACATCGTTGAACTGCGATGGCCCAGCGGTGAGGCCGAGCGGCTCGATGTTGTCACGCAGCAGGCCGAGCATGGTCACGTTGCCGCCGACGAGTTCATGCAAAAAGAAGGGGCTACGTGGTTCGGTTTGCGCCCCGGTCACGATTTGCACAGGCCACTTGTCGAGGCTGGGCATGTGGCAGCCCTGGCAAGAAATGGTATCGTTGTAGGCAGAGTTGAGCCACTCATGGTAGGTGGCCTGTTCCACGAACTTGTCGCCCGTGAAGTTGCCGTCAAAGTCAACCGTTTCGGTGATGAGCGTGTGGCAATCGGCACAAGCTTCGGCTTTGCCCATCTTGGCGCTGAACTTGGGCTTGTAACCCGTCTCGGTCAGCATTGGGCTGACGAGCGGCGACAGGTACGGCCCGTAAGCCGTCTTGAACGTGTCAAATTGCATCAATCCGCTGAAAGATTGGCCCATCAAGTCCTGCTCCTGCATGTGGCAGGCGAGGCAGGAGACGCCGTCGAGCGCCAGCGAGTCGCCCACCATGTCGGAGATGCCGTAGTGCAGCGCACCGAGGTGCTTGGCGTTGAAGTTGCCCATCGGGGCATGGCAAGAGGTGCATTTGTCTTCGATTTCAGTCTTGAGCTGCGGGTAGAGCAATACTTCGTGGCTCACTTTCGCCCGCCAAAAAGGGTCTCTGGCGGAGTTGGCCATCATGGTGGCCCGCCAGTCGTCGGTCACGTTCACGTCGTCGCCGTTGGCATCCACGCTGGCAATGCCGAGCGTGTCGTAGCCGTGGCATTTTTGGCAAACACCGCTGCCTGCGAACAAGTAGCTGTAGCCTGTGGGCAGTGAGGTGTCTCCCATCATCATTTGAAAATGCGCCAGCTCCGCTTCAGTGTGGAAACGGCGTATTTCTTCGTCCTTGTCCAGTGTAAGGTTGGAGAGCAGCAGCGGCAATGCGATGATGGGAATGACGACAAGTAGTGTATTGCGGTGTTTTTTCATCAATTCTCTTTTGTACCAGTGCAAATGTAAGTTGGCGAAGGGTTAGAAGGGCTTTCCTTTTCAAACGGATTTTGACCGGGGTATTACAAATGAGGGATTTGACGGACAACGCCAAGGCATCTCCACTGCACCTTTTCGAAATCATGAAATAAAAGACTGGTTTACAGCTTTTTATAGACAAGTGAAAAATTTTCTAACTTTGGCCGAGAAAGTTTCAACACCAGTCAACAACCAACGACCAGCCATGTCCACTGACGTAAGCAAAGCCATTCAGGAGCTACTTTTCGAGCAAACAGCCGTTATCGTGCCCGGCCTCGGCGGCTTCACCTCCATGCCTGGCTCCGCCTCGGTGGACTACGTGCAGGACGTCATCACGCCGCCAGCCTCCAAGCTCGACTTCAACCCCAACCTCGTCATCAACGACGGCTTGCTGGTGCAGTACCTACAGAAGGTCAACACAAGCACATATCAAGAAGCTGAACAGTTAATTGAAAAATATGTGGCCGATGTGCGGGGTACTTTGGAACGCCGGGAAATTTTTGAGATTCCCAAAGTCGGACGGCTCTATCAAGATTACGAGCACAAAATACGGTTCATGCCAGAGAGCACGAACTTCAACGCTGATTCGTTCGGCCTACCCACCATCGAGTTTCAGCCGCTGGTGAAGGAGAAAAGCAAGGCTACACCAACTCCAGCCAAACAAATGGCTGAGGCCCCAACGCTCATCGTGCCAGCCTCTGAGGCTACCGCCACAGCGGCAGCCCTCACCGTAGAAGACGACCAAGCCTCCATGCTGGTGAAGGCCCTGCCTTGGATGGTTTTGCTGGCCGCCATTTTGATTGCGCTGTCGCTCTACAGCATTTTTGGCAGAGACAAACAGCCTGTTGCCGACCTATCCGAAACACCGGAGCGGGTGAACGTGAAGCCCTCGCTGCCCGCCGACACAGCCACGCTCAGCGCTCCTGCCGAAAGCAAAACACCCCCAACGACAGAACAAAGCACCACCGCAACGCCTTCAACAACCACGCCGCCCAAGGAGGCCGACGTACCGGATGCAGCTGACACGGAAAGTGACGACTTTGAACCAACAAAGAACAAGGCGTATTTGGTGGTACACAGTTTCGGCAAGAAAACCAACGCCGCCAATTTCGCTGAAACCCTGACCGATGACGGCTATGCCACCCAGACCAAGAAAGTGGGCAACCTCTACCGTGTAGGCGTGACTTTCGCTTACGACTCAAGTGCCGACATTGAAAAAATGAGGCGTGAGCTTGCCGCCAAGTACAAGGCCGGCCCGAAGACAGAGAAGGAATTGGAGGAGATGGGGCAGTAGTTATTCGTTACCGGGCATAGCTGCCGACAACCAACACCAATTACTTTTCATGAAAAAAATCGGGTTGCTTTCCGACACGCACAGCCACTTGGACGAGGGTGTTTTCAAGTACTTGGAGCCATGCGACGAAATCTGGCATGCAGGCGACATCGGGAATGCCGAAGTGGCTGACCGACTGGAAGCCTTCCGGCCATTCCGGGCAGTGTACGGCAACATCGACGGGCTGCCCATCCAGCACCGCTTTCCCCTCGACCTACGTTTTGAGTGCGAGGGCGTGGATGTGTTCATGACGCATATCGGGGGCTACCCCGGCAAGTATGTCAAACGGGTGCGTGACATTCTACAAGCCAATCCCCCCAAGCTGTTCATCTGCGGCCATTCTCATATCCTGAAAGTCATGCCCGACAAGGCGCTCGGCCTTCTGCACATGAACCCCGGTGCTTGTGGGTTGGCGGGTTGGCACAAGGTGAAGACCCTGCTGCGCTTCGACCTCAACGCTGGCAGGATTGAAAACTTGGAAGTGGTGGAGTTGGGAAAAAGGGGTTGAGGGAAATGAAGAATTTGGAATTTGGCAATAAAAATATGACTCATCTCGAATTTTGAGCAAAGGGCTGGTTCAAAAATTGGGTTTTCGGCGGTTTT
>CAYTZS010000286.1:0-4950 GCA_964442355.1 uncultured Saprospiraceae bacterium
AAAATCTGCGACACCAACGGTGGGGGTGGTGGCGGAGGAGGTGGTGGTGGCGGCGGTGGCAACACCGGCGACCTAACCTTTACAGCAGCTGAGGTTGAATCCCCAGCGGGTTCACAGATTTGCGTAAGCTTCACAACTGACAATTTTGATTGTGTTGTTAGCAGCCAGTTCTCCATCCATTTTAACCAAAATATCATTCAGTACGTCTCGGCTCAGAGCTTCGGCCTGCCAGATATGTCTGCCGCAAACTTTGGTACAACGCAGGCTGGCAGCGGTACGGTCACTTTCTCTTGGTTTGACCAAACTACCAACGGTGTAACTGTGCCAGATGGCACGGTCATCTTCCAGTTGTGTTTCAACGTTGTTGGTACAAATGGCCAAGTTTCCAACATTACATTCGATGGCACGCCAACGACCATTGAAGTTACCGGTTGCAACAACAACCAGACCATCCCACCTACTTTCGACGCAGGCTCTGTAACTGTCGGTGTTACCTGCACTGGCCCAGTTACCATCTCTAGCAATGTTGTAACTCCTATCGCTTGCCCCGGCCAGAACACAGGAGCCATTGACATCACGGTAGCTGGTGGCAGCAATATCAAGACTTACGCTTGGTCAAACGGTGCATCCACGCAAGACCTCACTGGCCTTGCCGCAGGTACCTACACGGTAACTGTGACAAGTTGCGGTGGCCAGCAGACCACAACAGGTTCGTTCGTCGTAGCCTCCACGAACACGCAAATGCAAATCAACTTCCAGCAAACGGACATTGCTTGTTTTGGTGAAACCAACGGCGCTATTGACATCACGGTCACTGGCGGAGCCACTTCCGGCACTGGTTGCACGGGCTACGCATACGCTTGGAGCAATGGCGTAACCACGGCAGACCTCAGCGGTCTTGCTGCTGGCAACTATGTTGTGACAGTCACAGACTGCAATGGTTGCCAAGCTATCTCGCCGACATTCATTGTTTCTGCCCCCTCTAGCTTGCTGACCATCTCCACTGCGCATACCAATGTGTCGTGCAATGGCGGCGCCAATGGAACCATTACTGTGACTGGAACTGGCGGTGGCAACAACAAGGAATACCGCTTGGGCTTGTTTCCTTGGAGCACGAACAACGTCTTCACAGGCCTCACCGCTGGTATTTATAGTGTTCAAGTACGTGACAATTTTGGTTGTGTAAAAACGGCATCCGTGACTGTTGACCAACCCAATACCATTGTGATTACATTGGTTGGAATTGACCCGACGGCGGGCCAGAACAATGGAGCCATCAATACAACGGTCGCAGGTGGTGTTCCACAATACACTTACAGCTGGTCGGGCCCAAGTGGCTCAATCCCCGGCAACCCGCAAAACCTCTCCAACCTGGCACCTGGCACCTACTGCGTGACAGTGACAGACGCCAACTCTTGCACAAAAAGCAAGTGCGAACAAGTGGTTGCGCCGCTGGTTGACAACTCAGCCACTCCAAGTGCCGTCATCAAAAATGCCTGCTTCAACCAGTGCAGCGGAGAGATTGATGTAAACGTTATCGGAGGCATCACGCCTTACACCTACACCTGGTCTGGCCCAGGTAGCCCAACGGGTGACCATCCAACTGGCTTGTGTGCAGGCAACTACTCCGTGACAGTTTCTAGCGCCCAAAGTGGACCAACGGTCACGCTTTCGTTCACCATCGCTGGCGCAACATCTGCACCGAGCGTAGTGACTGCATCCGAAGCTGACCCCACGACTTCTGCTTCCTGCAACGGCTCCATCAGCCTCAGTGTGGCAGGCGGCTCAGGCTCAGGTTACACCTACCAGTGGAGCAACGGCCAAGTCACCAACCCAGCTATTGCGCTTTGTGAAGGCTCCTACTCGGTGACCCTCACCGACGGCAACGGCTGTACTGGAACGGGCGGGCCATTTTTGCTCGACTTCATACCAATTGTACTTGGCAACCCGCAAGTTAGCTTTGCAAACTCATGCGCATCCGCTACGACTGGTAGCATCACATTGTCAATCATTGGCGGTACGCCACCATATATTTATCAAATCAACGGCCCAGTTAGCCAGTTTCAACAAGGAATTGGTTCGGTGACTTTCAACAATTTGCCTAGTGGCAACTACACCTTCACCATCACCGACAGCGGCACTGGCGTTGACCAGCAATCCAAAAATGGTTCGGTAACAGTTGGCCAAACGGTGCTTTCGCTGTCGCAAACAGAGGTGACACACGCAACTGGTACTCAACTCGGTCATATTGACATCACCCCAGCTGGAGGTCAGTTGCAGTACATTTACCAGTGGAACAATGGCTCTACTTCTCAGGATTTGTTCAACGTTTTACCGGGTTGCTATGAGCTTACTTTACAGGATGCAAATGGCTGCGTTCAAGTTTTCACGGACATCGGCGTAGGCTTGTTGTCAGCCAATTTCACAAGCGTACAGCCCAATTGCCCACAAGACCTCGGCTCTATAACGGCTAGCCCGACCTTGTCACAGGGTTGTGCTGCAGTGCCTAACTTGCCATATACTTATCACTGGGAAAATGCCCAAGGTGACACTGTGGGTAATCAAGCTATACTCAATAACGTGGTGTCAGGCACCTACTTTGTTACTATCACTGACGGTAACGGTACCAGTATCGAGCAAACTTACCAGCTAAACCCTGCGTCCAGTCTCACAGTCAGTGCAGATGTTACCAGTGATTTTAATGGCTTCGACGTTCGCTGTTACGGTTTGGCCAACGGTAAAGCGCAGGCTTTTCCACAGAATGGTGTAGCGCCTTATTCCTACCTCTGGAGCAATGGTGCTGTAACTGACAAAGTTGAAAACCTCACGGCAGGTACTTTTTCTGTTGAAATCACGGATGCGCAGGGCTGCAAAATGACCGCAGTCGTGGTGCTGGAGCAGCCATCTGAAATCATTACTCAAACCAACGCCACTAACGGCGGTTGCACGGGTGGCGATTCTGGTCAGGCTACGGTAATTGTGAGCGGTGGTGTGCCAAGTTACTCCTACGCTTGGAGCAACGGTGGCAATACCCAAACGGTAGTTGGCTTGAAGGGAGATGAACTTTACTTCGTAACGGTCACAGACTTCAACGGCTGTACGATGGTGGACAACGTGGATGTCCCACAAAATACGCCACTGGTTGTGCAGGCGGTTTCAGTTCCAGACAGTGGTGGCCCGAACGGTGAGGCAGGCGTCATCGTGACTGGCGGCACCCCGCCTTACGAGTACACTTGGCAGGATTTTCCAACAGTGACGGGCAGCAACGTTACTGAGTTGTTCCCAGGTGACTACCTCGTGCTGGTAAAAGATGCCAATGATTGCCAAGTGGCAAGGGTGGTAACTGTTGGTGACGAAACCCTCTGCGGGCAGGTTCGCACGGTGATTACGCCTGAAGGCGACGGCAAAAACGAAGACTTCGTTATCGAGTGCCTTAGCCGCTTCAACGACAACACCCTCGAAATCTTCAATCGTTGGGGACAACTGGTTTACAGTGTTGAGGACTACAACGACAGCGACCTCTGGCGTGGTACCACCAACGGTGGCAATGATGTGCCTGACGGCGTCTATTTCTACGTCTTCAACTACTTCGACCCCGGCACCAACGCATTTGTTACCAAAAAAGGAAGCGTAACTGTGCTTCGCAAATAATTGAAATTGGGAAATTGAGAAATTGGAAATTGGAAATTTTTTATTCCCAATTTCTAATTTCTCAATTTCCAACATCTTCCAATCACCGATTCAATCCATGAGCATGAAAAAGCTAATTTTACTTATAGCTGCTGCTTTTGTCCTTCATTCTGCTTGGTCGCAGGAGCAATCTGCGGTTTTCACGCACTACCACATCAACCCAATCCTCATTTCTCCGGCGGTGGCTGGCTTTAACGAGAGCCACCAGATTCACATGAATGTCCGCAGCCAGTGGACGGCCTTTCCGGAGTCGCCAAAGTCCTACGGCATTGGCTACAATGGCCCGATTGGCAAGACGCTCGGCATTGGCATTGGGGTCATGTCCGAGAACCTCGGCAACATGACCAACACCCGTTTGCAGCTCAACTATGCTTTTCGGTACGAAGTGAAGAACGTGAAATTCGCTGCCGGTTTTTCCACTGAGTTCTTGACGAAGCGGGTGGCAGAGTCTGCGCTGACAAGCCCACTTTACGACCAAGACGATGAAATCATCGAGAATGCCGTGGACGGCAACAAGATTTTTGATGCGTCATTGGGTGCATTTGCGACTTTCAAGAAAAATACTTTCGTGGGCATCACTTTCCCCAACCTCGTGGTTGCGAAGATTGGTGAAATTGAAACCGGCCAAAACGATGGCTCGCTGTTCAAGTATTCCATCATCCATTTCGGCCATGAGTTTGAGGTAGAGCCTTACAACTTCAAGCTGAAACCCTCTGTGTTGGTTCACAACATCAAGGACAGGCCGCTCCAGATTGACTTCAACATGCTGGGTTCGTTCATCAACGATAAACTCATCGCTGGAGCTTCTGTTCGTGCAGGTACAGGCGGTGCGACAGGCTTGCTTTTGGGCACGAATGTGGATATCTTCAAGCTGTACTACAGCTACGATTTGACCTTCCAGAAATTCCAGAAGTACAACAGCGGCTCACACGAGCTGACCATTTTGTTCAACTTCGACCGTGGCAAAAAACGCTACGACCGCAGCGTTAACTGAAGTGAAAAGTAAACTGAGCGGTGCGCAATCTTAGTTGTTGAATTGAAACTGCGCACTTTGAGAACACCGAATTTGAAACCTCGCCCAGCACACACGGGCTTTTGAGAAAGATATTTGTGGGTTTCAGAAACCCATCGTAAGAATTAGATGTCCTTTAACAATTGGTTTTTGGGATGGCCCCCCTCGTAAAGACGAGGTGGGGCTACTTTTTTTAAACTTGGTCAAAAAGAAAAATCTTTGTGAAAAATAGCGCCCATTGGTAGTCA
>CAYTZS010000287.1:0-4926 GCA_964442355.1 uncultured Saprospiraceae bacterium
TGGCCGTCACACGCCATTCTTCAATGGCTACCGCCCACAGTTCTACTTCCGTACAACGGACGTAACTGGCGACTGTAAACTACCTGATGGTGTAGAAATGGTGATGCCTGGCGACAACGTTTCGTTGGAAGTCAATCTCATCAACCCAATCGCCATGGAGAAAGGTCTTCGCTTCGCTATCCGTGAAGGTGGCCGTACCGTAGGTGCAGGTCAAGTAACTGAAATCCTCCAGTAATCGGTCTCCGATATACTAGTTGAGATACTTTAAAGTTAAGTGCCCCGGTTTTGGGGCGCTTAACTTTTCTGCACTTATAGAGTTTGCAGCCTTGTGGAGGTAAATGACTTCCATGCTGTTTGAAATATTAACTACGGGCGTAGCTCAAGTGGTAGAGCGACGGTCTCCAAAACCGTAGGCTGAGGGTTCGAGTCCTTCCGCCCGTGCAAATCACTTAGTTGGACTTAGGTTGGCCGGCTCATCATTGCCAGTCTTCCAAATGCCCACTAACCATTTACCGTTCAAAGATGGATAAAATTAAGCTGTACTTTCAAGAAAGCTACAATGAGCTGATGACTAAGGTAACTTGGCCAACTTGGGCTAACCTTCAAAGCACCACCGTTGTAGTATTGATAGGGTTGGCACTGTTTACACTTTGTGTCTTTGTGATGGATTCAGCTTCGAAGGGTTTGATGACCCTGATCTATTGAAAAATAGTTTTGAAGCACGTAAACGGTCTCAGTCATAATTGAGAAATTAGCCAAACAAGCACTTCATGTCTGAAGATAAAAAATGGTACTCCCTCCGGGTTATCAGTGGCAAGGAGAAGAAAATCAAAGAGCGTGTTGAGCTTGAAATAAAGCGCAACGGCTGGGATGCCTTCATTACCCAAGTCATTGTACCGACAGAAAAGGTCTACAAAATCAGGACTGGCAAGAAGGTTATTTCAGAGCGGAATATTCTTCCTGGCTATATTTTGATAGAGGCTGACCCCACCAAGTTTTCAGGCGAGGTAGTGCAGTCTATTGCCAACGTCCCAAATGTCATTCACTTTTTGGGCAAAAACACCCCGATACCAATGTTGACATCAGAAGCCAATCGCCTTCTGGGCAAGGTAGATGAGTCGCAGGACGCGGGTGAGCAAATGCTAGAGCCTTTCCTCGTGGGAGAAACCGTAAAAATCATAGATGGTCCGTTCGCAGATTTCGTTGGAGACGTTCAGGAACTGAACGAAGAGAAGAAAAAACTGAAGGTTATTGTAAAGATCTTTGGTCGTGGAACGGAGGTCGAGTTGAATTTTATGCAAGTAGAAAAAACACAATAATTAATGGTTGATGGTGAATGATAAATGATGAATCTGCTTCCCTTCATTTATCACTCATCATTCATCGTTCATCATTAAATAGAGATGGCAAAAGAAGTCGAATTTCTGATCAAATTGCAGGCGAAAGGTGGCCAGGCCAACCCTTCCCCGCCAATCGGCCCAGCACTCGGTTCCAAGGGCGTAAACATTATGGAGTTCTGCAAGCGTTTCAACGCTGATACGCAGGACAGGATGGGCAAGGTGCTTCCTGTACAGATTTCTGTTTACAAGGACAAAACCTTTGACTACGTAATCAAGACTGCTCCAGCTGCTATCCAGTTGTTGGAAGCTACAAAATTGAAAAGTGGTTCGCCCGAGCCAAACCGTAACAAAGTTGGCAAAGTGTCTTGGGATCAAGTACGCAACATTGCACAGGACAAAATGTCCGACCTCAACTGCTTCACCATTGATTCAGCCATGAGGATGGTAGCTGGTACAGCTCGCAGCATGGGCTTGAAAGTGGAAGGTGGTACACCACCGCAGCTGAGCTAAATGCTCAAATGAGCATTTTACATGCTCGGGCGTAAAATATTTGAGGCATTGCCTCAATCAATTCGAGTAGGGAGCCTTGGCAGTAAAGACTGTCTGGCGCTAATTACCTCACAAATTTTTATTCAATGGCAAAAGTTCCGAAAAAAAGAAAAGCTGTTGACAAGAAAGTTGACAGCGAAAAACTCCACACGTTGGACGAGGCCATGGCCATCGTCAAGAACGTGAACACTGCAAAGTTCGACGCTTCCGTTGACTTGCACGTGCGCTTGGGCATTGACCCCCGCAAAGCCGATCAGGCAATCAGGGGCACCGCAAACCTTCCTCACGGTACTGGTAAGACTAAGCGTGTACTTGTTTTTTGTACTCCTGACAAGGAACAAGAAGCAAAAGATGCTGGTGCCGATCACGTCGGTCTCGACGAATTGCTCACAAAGATTTTGGGTGGCTGGACGGATTTTGACGTAGCTGTAGCTACTCCAACTGTCATGGCACAGGTTGGTAAGGTAGCTCGTGTGCTAGGTCCTCGTGGTCTCATGCCTAACCCTAAGACGGGTACGGTTACAATGGACCTCGCAACTGCTGTTAGCGATGTGAAAGGCGGTAAGGTAGCTTTCCGTGTGGACAAGTATGGTATCATCCATTCCTCTGTTGGCAGGGTCTCCTTCGACCCAAGCAAACTGGTGGACAATGCCAACGAACTCATCCATACATTGGTAAAGATGAAACCATCTTCTTCAAAAGGTATCTACCTGAAATCCATTACGGTAGCAAGCACCATGAGCCCGGGCATCAAAGTTGACGCAAAAACAATTCGTTAAATCCTTAAGTGGCAAGCAGAACAGGTCATATTGGCCCTGCCCGCCTGTCACCAAATCGTTATAAAAAATGACAAGGGAAGAAAAAACGGCTGTAATTGAGGACTTGAAGGAGAAAATCTCCAACTCTTCATTCTTTTACCTCGCAGACTCGTCTGCGCTCACAGTCGCTCAAATCAACGTACTTAGGAGGCAACTCCACGAACAGGGCATGCAAATGACGGTGGTTAAAAACACCCTCACTCGCAAGGCAATGGAGGCTGTTTCTACTGACAGTACCAACTACGAAGGCTTGTACGATGCTCTTCACGGCCCAACTGCCATCATCTTCACAGAGGTGGCTAACTCGCCAGCAAAGATCATCAAGGCATTCCGCAAAGAAAAAGAAGTGGAGAGGCCGCAGATTAAAGCTGCGTACATTGATTCCGCTATCTACATCGGCGACGACCAACTCGATGCACTCGTGAACCTCAAGTCTAAAGAAGACTTGTTGGGCGAACTCATTGGCTTGCTCAACTCGCCAATGTCGAGCTTGCTTTCTCAACTCGGTTCTGGTGGCCAGAACGTCATGGGCCTGTTGAAAGCAATCGAAGAAAGAGGTTAAAAGGGCTGAGGTATGGAGGTACGAGGTATGTTTAACACGTGCCATTGCCCCAAAATACCTCTAGTCTCAATACCTCGCACCAAACTTGGCTTCAAAGAAAACGCACATAGTTATCTTAAAAATTTAAAATCGAAAAAAAATGGCTGATTTGAAAGCTCTTGCTGAACAGTTGGTAGGTCTCACCATCAAAGAAGTGACCGAACTGACAAGCATCATGGAAAATGATTACGGTATCAAGCCTGCTGCTGCTGCAGTAGCTGTTGCTGCCGGTCCTGGTGGTGGTGGTGGTGCTCCCGCTGCTGCTGAACAAACTGAATTTGATGTGATTTTGACTTCTGCCGGTGCTGCCAAATTGCAGGTAGTGAAGGCTGTGAAAGATGCCCTCGGTTTGGGCCTCGTAGAAGCCAAAGCATTGGTAGATGCTGCTCCTGGTCCAGTGAAGCAGGGTGTTTCCAAAGACGAAGCTGGTAAGCTGAAAGCTCTTTTGGAAGAAGCCGGCGCACAGGTGGAACTGAAGTAAGCTGATACCCGGTAAATTCCGGGCTATTAGCAAAGCAGTTATTTACTAATCTAATTCAATGTTTAGTCACAACTTTTTTGCTACATAGCATTTTCTAGTACAGGAGGCTTAACTAATCTGCTTGCAGATTGGTTAAGCCTATTGTCGTTTCTTGCGTTGTTGTTCTGTATTTCTTTTTGAAATATAGGCGGTTGGTCAAATTCTATTGAGTCGTAGCGGAGATAGGCGAGGAAAGGCTTCTGAGTTTACACAAACTAAAAATATGCCATTCCTTTCAAGTCATTGTTGCTCCAGTATGCTTTGAAAGCGGGTGTGACCGCATACACAATCACAAATAAATATTATTGCAAAATATGGCATCACTTCCAAATGTCAGTGTAACTGAAACAGGCAGGTTGAGTTTTGGCAAGATCAAACTACCTTCCGAACACCCTGACCTGCTGGAAATCCAATTGAAATCTTTTCAAGAGTTCTTTCAATTGGAAACCACGCCGGAAAACAGGGGCAATGAAGGTCTTTACAAGGTTTTCAAAGAAAATTTCCCAATTACCGATGCCCGGAACATCTTCGTTCTGGAATTCCTCGACTATTACGTGGACCCTCCGCGCTACACCATCGAAGAGTGTATGCAGCGTGGTCTGACTTATAGCGTTCCACTCAAGGCAAAACTTCGTTTGTCTTGCAACGATGTGGAACACGTTGACTTCGAAACCATCGTGCAGGATGTGTTCCTTGGCAACATACCTTACATGACGCCCAAGGGTACTTTCGTCATCAACGGAGCTGAGCGGGTTGTTGTTTCACAGCTTCACCGTTCACCAGGCGTATTTTTCGGGCAAAACTACCACCCGAACGGTACGGCTATCTATTCCGCTAGGGTTATCCCGTTCAAGGGTGCTTGGATGGAATTTGCCACGGACATCAACAACGTGATGTACGCCTACATCGACCGGAAAAAGAAATTCCCGGTGACGACGCTGCTCCGTTCCATCGGCTTTGACAACGATAAGTCCATTCTAGACTTGTTCAACCTCGCCGATGAAATCGCCAATACGAGAGATAATATTGAAGCTGCCATTGGCCGCAAGCTCGCCGCACGGGTACTCCGCTCTTGGACGGAAGACTTCGTGGACGAAG
>CAYTZS010000288.1:0-210 GCA_964442355.1 uncultured Saprospiraceae bacterium
GTAGTTAATTTTGGAATAATTACATTTTTTGGGAACTTCGCCCCCCAAATTTTCAGGCACCATCACGAATGGAAAACATCAAAGAAGTAAAAGCCCTACTATCCGTACCAAAGGACATCGTCATCACTACGCACCGCAACCCAGATGGTGACGCAATTGGCTCATCGCTTGGCCTGAAACATTATTTGGAACAACTGGGCCATACGGTCA
>CAYTZS010000288.1:220-4847 GCA_964442355.1 uncultured Saprospiraceae bacterium
TCCTGAATTGGATGCCTGGTGCCTCACAAATCCTGATTTACGACCTGCACCAGGAAGAAGTGAAGCGGGTGCTCGAAAAACCGGACATCGTTTTCTGTCTGGATTTCAATTCACTGGAGCGCATTGACCGGATGGGCGAAATCATCGGCCCGCTCAAGGCCAAGAAAATATTGATTGACCACCACCTCTACCCAGAGCCATTTTACGATTACGAATTGCACGACACTACGGCAAGTTCAACCTGTGAACTAGTGTTTGATTTTATCAACCACATGGGCGACAAGGATAAAATTGACGTGAAAATAGCCGAGTGCCTGTTCACAGGTATTTTGACGGATACTGGTTCCTTCAAGTACTCAACTTCGCCGAAGTTGTTCAGGTTGGTGGCCGATTTGTTGGAATTGGGGGTGGACGACGTTCGGGTTCAAGACCTTGTGTTCAATAGCTTGGACGAAAAGCACCTCCGATTGATTGGCCTCGTGCTGCACGAGAGAATGGAAGTGCTGGACGAGTTCCGAACAGCCATCATCACATTGACGAGGCAGGATTATGAGAAGTTCCAAATCAGCCGTGGCGACACAGAGGGCTTGGTGAACTATCTGCTTCAAATGAAAAACATAACCATGGCGGTGTTCATCCATGAGCAACCGACCATCACAAAGATTTCGCTGCGTTCGAAAGGCAATTTTTCGGTGCAGGAGATAGCCAGAAAGCACTTCAAAGGGGGAGGGCACAAGAATGCTTCTGGCGGGTACTCCTACATTGGCCTTCGACCCACGGTGAGCAAGTTCAAACAAATTCTGCCTGAATATCAGGAAGCGCTTTTAAACAATGACCTGTAAGGTTCGCCGTACCATTTTCCCTCCGGGAAGGCAGCCTCACATTTATTTACAACAATGAAAAATTATTCTTTTCTCCTTTTTGCAGCTTTTGCTGCGTTCATCGTTGCTTGTGGCAGTGAGGGCATGAAGTCGCCCAATGGCTACACCTATGTAAACCACACCAAAGTGGCAACGGGCGAATCACCAAAAATTGGTGAGTACGGTTTCGTACACATTTCTGTTTTTCAGGATGATTCTTTGGTGAACAGCACCTACCAGATGGGCCGTACCGTGCCTATCATGGTGCCAGACTTGGCACAAATTCCTGAGGACCAAAAAGGTGTTGGCAAAGCCAATCCGGTATCTGACGTCCTTGCGCTGATGAAAGTTGGCGATAGTGTCACTGTAAATGTGCCAATTGACTCCCTCATGCGCCAAAACCCAAGCTTGAAGGATGCCAAAAAATTGACTTATGCCATCGTTTTGAAAGAAATCAAAACCAAGGAGCAATACGACCAGTTCTTGATGGAGGAGCGCAAGGCCAAAGAAGAAGAAGCTAGTGCCTACAAGTTGCAGGAAACCGAAGTAGGTACACAGCTTGCAAGCCTCATCAAGCAGTACAAAGCTGGTGAACTCAAAGGCAAAATACAGTCCACGGCATCTGGGTTGCAATATCTCACGCTGGTGCCAGGTACTGGGGCACAAGCTGCAGCTGGCAAAAGCGTTGACGTGATGTACTACGGCATGCTTACCGACGGCAAAGAATTTGACAACTCCTTCAAGCGTGGTCAGCCTTTCAACTTCATGTTGGGACAAGGCCAGGTGATCAAAGGTTGGGACGAGGGCATTGCACTGCTTAAAGAAGGTGGCAAGGCCGTTCTTTTCATTCCAGCTGAGCTTGGTTATGGTGCGGAAGGTAATTCTGCGATACCAGCCAACTCAGAGCTGGTTTTCCATGTTGAGTTGCAAAAAGTGAAGTAAAAATCATTGCCGGATGTTGGATGTCTTCAAGTTTTCAGCGCTTCCAACATCCGGTTTTTTGTATCCATTTTTTTAAAACATAAAAACTATGACCAGTGAACAACTGATGACGCTCAAGGAGCGGCTGGCTCTTTTGAGGAGGTATCTTTGACGTCGCTAAACGACTTCAAGAGATAAAAGAGAAAGAAGAGCTGACGGGCGACCCTAATTTTTGGGATGACCCGGCAAAGGCTCAAGCTGTTCTGAAAGTCATCAAGACCAATAAGAAGTGGGTCGAGCAGTACACGAAAGTGGAAACTGCGGTAGGCGATGCCGAAGTTTTGCTCGATTTTCAGAAAATGGGCGAGGCATCCGAGGAAGAGGTGGATGCCCAATATGCCAAGGCAGTTGAAGCCATCGAAGACATTGAATTCCGTTCTACACTTAACCAACCAGAAGATGAGCTAGGCGCCATTCTGGAAATCAACGCTGGTGCTGGTGGCACGGAAGCTTGCGATTGGACCTCGATGCTGGCACGGATGTACGTGATGTGGGCAGAAGCCAACGACTACAAAGCCGTCCAACTTTGGCAAACACCTGGTGACACGGCAGGCATCAAATCTGTTGGGTTCGAAATGATTGGCGACTACGCTTACGGCATGTTAAAAGGGGAAAATGGCGTACACCGACTTGTTAGGGTTAGTCCTTTCAATTCGCAGGGCAAACGCATGACTTCCTTCTCATCCGTGTTCGTGCACCCGATGGTTGATGACCGTATTGAGATTGAAATCAACCCAGCCGACTTGGAGTGGGATACTTTCCGTGCCAGTGGTGCGGGTGGTCAGCACGTAAATAAGACGGAAAGTGCCGTGCGGGTTCGGCACCTTCCCACAGGGCTCGTTGCTGAGTGCCAGCAGGAGCGCTCACAAATGCAAAACCGTGAAAAGGCCATGCAATTGCTGCGTTCACGTCTCTATGAGCTGGAACTTGAAAAGCAAAAAGCAGCGAAGGACAAGATTGAGGCTGGCAAGATGAAGAACGAGTGGGGTAGCCAAATCAGAAGTTACGTGCTCGACGACCGAAGGGTCAAAGACCACAGGACTGGCTATCAAACCCCTCAGACTGATGCCGTACTGGATGGTGACATTGGAGGTTTTTTGAAAGCCTTTTTGATGAACAAAACAACTGAGGGCATGGACGATAGTGATGATTGACAGCGCTAGTTCATGGAAAAATAAAAGCCGGAAGATGTTAAATCCTTCCGGCTTTTTTATTGTAAATAATTGAAAGTGAGTAGATTAGGATTGCTTGCGTTTAAGTTCTGGCACTACTTTCATCACCATTTGAACGGTGTTTTTAGTGCGCTCCTCTACTAGGATGATTTTGCCATTGCGCAGCATGTCCAACGTTTGGGGGGTATAGTGCCGAACGGTGGTCAGTTCAAGGCCATCGTTATCAATCACCACCTTGAACTCCTTTTCAATATTTTCGGCAAATTTCTGAACGCGGTCTTCAACGTTGTTGACGCAAACTGCAAAGCTGATCGCTGTATTTTGCATCAGGTTCACCTGAAGACGGTACTCGGCAATTTTGGTGAAAATATGGCTCATGTGATGCTCTGCAACGAATGAAAAGTCACGGGTAGAAATGTTGAGCAGGGCTTGGTTTTTCTCCATCGCAACCATTGGGGGGTAGAGGTCGTCAACATCTGGACCAATGAAAGTTCCAGAAGCCTCAGGGTTGATGAAAGACTTGACGAACAACGGTATGCTCTTGTTTTGGAGCGGCTTGATGGTTTTTGGGTGGATGACTTTTGCACCATAATATGTCATCTCAATGGCTTCTTTGTAGCTCAGGCGATCAAGTTTTGCCACATTCTCAAAAATTCGGGGGTCGGCAGTAAGCACACCTGGTACGTCTTTCCAAATGGTCATGCTATCTGCATCGAGGCAGTAAGAGAAAATAGCGGCGGTATAGTCGGAGCCTTCACGACCAAGTGTGGTGGTGAAATTTTCACTGGTGCTTCCGATGAACCCCTGGGTGAGCACGAAGCCGCCGGATTCGACCATTGGCTTTACGATTTTATTAGCGTTTTCAACGGTTTCGTCCCATTGAACCCACCCTTCTCTGTAAATATCGTCCGTGAGGATGATGTCCCTCGCATCCAACCATTGAGTTGGCAGGCCAGCATGGTTCAGGTAGCCAGCTAGAATTTTGGAAGAAACCAGCTCACCAACAGAAACGATTTGGTCGTACATGAAGTCATAATTGGGATGTGGTTCTTCCTCCAGTACCCATTCGATGGCAACAAATGTATCGTTGACATCATCAAAAGCAGAATGACCTTTACCAAACAAATCCTCCATGATTGCATAGTGTGATTGCTTGAGGTTTTCCAGCAGCGTGTAGGCATCGCCTGTCCTGTTGGCATGTGCGGCTACAATACGTTCGAGCGCATCGGTCGTCTTGCCCATTGCCGAAACCACTATCATTATGGGGTCGTCTTTGAAGGAATTGAGGATATTGGTTACGTTCCTTACACCTGCGGCATCCCTCACGGAGGCACCTCCAAACTTGAAAACTTTCAGTTTTTTCTTCATTTAAATTGGATTTGAAAAGTGGCGCAAAGATAATTGTTGTGGAAAAAGCGAGGCAGTTTTTAAAAATTGAAACAAGGACAGGTCTCCTTTTTTGTTTCAAATCGGGACTAGTCCTTTTTTAGCGATGACAATGCTGCACGGGCGACCCCAAAGGTGAGATTTACGCTGGGGTAGAAGTCTAGCCCTGGAAAACAAAAAGCCGGTACCGAAATGCTTCGGTACCGGCTTGCTGACTGAAAACTGTTA
>CAYTZS010000289.1:0-4835 GCA_964442355.1 uncultured Saprospiraceae bacterium
GTTGGAGTACAAGGCCACAGGTACGGGCAAGACCCGCATGGACGTTGCGCTCGTGGACATTATGATGAAAGCAAACTCGGCAAAAAGGGTGCTCTATCTCGCCGATAGAAATGAACTGGACACGCAGGCCAAGCGGGCATTTGGGAACTTGCTCACCAACCTCACGGCCATTGACTTGACCAAAGAGCGGGAAGACACCACCACAAGGCTGGTTTTTTCTACTTACCCCACCATCATGAACCGCATTGACGCCGCCCGCAACCCGGATGGCGTGGTTTATGGCGTAGGGCATTTCGACCTCATCATCGTGGACGAGGCGCACCGCTCCATTTATGAAAAATATGAAGACATCTTCCATTATTTCGATGCGCTCATCGTCGGCCTCACCGCCACGCCCAAGGACGAAACGCACCACGACACCTACCAGGCCTTTGAGTGCGAGCAGGGCAACCCGACCTACTACTACGAACTGAACCAAGCCGTGGGCGATGGTTTTTTGGTGCCTCCAAAGAAGCTGGAGACAGGCACGAAGTTCCTGCGGCGGGGCATCAAGTACAGCGAGCTGTCGGAGACTGAACAACAGGAATACGAGGCCGCTTTTGCCCGCATGGGCGAGGAGGTGCCAGACGAAATCGGCGCTGCGGCCATCAACCGCTGGCTGTTCAACAAGGACACGGTCATCAGGGTGCTGGATGCGCTCATGTCGCACGGCCACCGGGTGGAGTCTGGCGACAAAATCGGGAAGACCATCATCTTCGCCAACAGCCAAGACCATGCGGAGTTCATCGAAAAAGTGTTCAACGAGCAATACCCGGAGCACAAGGGGCATTTCGTGCGCACCATTTCCTACAAGGACCAGAAGTTCGCACAAGACCTGATAGACAAGTTCAAGATAGCCGACCGCTATCCACAAATCGCCATCTCGGTGGACATGCTCGACACAGGGATTGACGTGCCGGAAATCTTGAACCTGGTGCTGTTCAAGCCCGTCTATTCCAAGTCGAAGTTTTGGCAAATGCTGGGGCGGGGCACCCGACTGCGGGAGGATTTGTTTGGTCCCGGCGAGCACAAGCAGGATTTCTATGTGTTCGACTGCTGCGGCAATTTCGACTTCTTCGACCTGAACCCGATGGGAGTCATGGGCAATGCGTTGAAGAGCATCTCGCACCGGATTTTCGAGCTGCGCATCCTGTTGGCTGAGGCGCTGCGGGAGCCGCAATACCAAGCCGAAGCCTTTCAGGACTATCGCAATCTGCTGCTCGACCTGTCTCATGGGTCGGTGCTGGCGCTGTATGAAAAAAGGGACTTGTTCCGGGTGAAAATGCGGCTGGCCACCATCGAGAAATTCCTGCAACGGGAAAGCTGGGAGGCACTCAGCATGACCAAGGTGCAGGAACTGTCCGAGCGCATCGGCCCGCTCATCCAGCTCGACGACGAGGACGAAAAGGCAAAGCTCTTCGATGCCCTGCTGTTCAAGATGCAGTTGGCGCTCTGCACGGGCGACCCCAGCTTCGAGGCAGGCAAAAACAATATCGTCAACCGTGCGAAAAGCTTGGCTACCAAGGCCAACGTCCCGGTGGTTCGGCAAAAGCTAGACCTTATCAACCGCATCCAAACGGATGGTTTTTGGAAGGAAATCACATTGCCGGGGCTGGAGCATATCCGCACCGAGCTGCGGGAATTGATGAAGCTGCTCGTGTCCGAGGGCAAAGACCCGGTCTTCACCAATTTTGAGGACGAACTGGTGAGCGTTCACGAGCCGAAGGACGTGCTCATGCCCAGCGCCCCCGCCAACTATTTGGAGCGGGTGAAGGCTTTTATCCGCAATCACTGTGAATACGTGGTCATCCAGAAAATACGCAACAACCAGCCCATCACGGCGCAGGAACTGAGCCAGTTGGAGACCCTGCTTTTCGACGGCAGCGAGCGAGGCACAAAAGCCGATTTCGTAAAGGCTACGGGCAGCAACCAGCCACTGGGACAGTTCATCCGCAGCATCCTAGGCCTCAACCGCAGCGCTGCGCTCGCCGCATTTTCCACTTTTCTGGAAAAGGGAAAGCTGACCGCCGACCAGCAAAAATTCCTCGAAATCATCATCAACAACTTTGAGGTGAACGGTATCATAGAGCCAAAGCAGCTCTATGAAGCGCCTTACACCGATATCAACACAGAAGGGCTGGATGGCCTGTTCAATGACTCGGACTGCACGAACATCGTTTCGATTATCAAGGGGGTGAATGGGACGGCTATGGCGGGGTGATATGGCTTAGAATTTTAGATACAGGTCAATACAGTCAACTATGCATTTTTTGAGAGCATGTCTTATTGATATTTTACAAATGTTTCCGTTTTGTCATTATTGTTTGTAAATCTAGAATCTCTAACTGTTTTATGAAAAATTGAATCGAATTCAGTTGAATAGTAAATTTCCTCCTTTACAACAACTCATCCAGCGCATCTAACTCCGCATTCTCGAAATTCTTCAAATAAGCTTTCGTAGTTGCAATGTCAGCATGCCCCATTGCTTCGCTGATTTTGTCCATATTGGCATTCTTTCTTTTGAGGGTAGAAGCAAAAGTGTGTCTGGCCACATAGGAGGTCAAGGCAATCGGAATTTCAAGGATTTCGGCGATTTCCCGTAAATCTTGGTTGAACTTCTTCAAGCATTTTTGGATACGGTAGCGGACTTGCTTGTCGGTCTGATGAAAATCGTCCAAGATGGGAAAAACATACCCAGTTTTTGTTTTTGGAAAATCATCAAGGATGCTCTGAATGTTTTCTGAGATGTTGATGGAGAACTGTCCGCCTGTTTTTTGGCGGGTATAATGGATTCTACTATCGTACATGTCTGACCATTTCAACTTGGCCATGTCGTGAAAGTTGATACCCCTGGCATAGTAACTGAAAAGAAAAAATTGGTGGGACTGTTTGAGTTGTGGGTATTCATCACTGGGAAATCGTTTGATTTTTTCCATGTCAGCCAGCGACAGCGCACGGGGCGAAGCTTTGGATTTCAAATGCGACAGAGAGTATGCGTTCTTGTTCCTTGCCGTGGAAAAAGGGTATAGCTTCTCGTCCACGTATTTGCGGACGATGGCTTCATTGTAGGCTGCCCGCAACGTCCGCATGTGGTGATGCACTCCCCCACCCCCACATCCCTCACTAAAAAGGAAAGTTTCAAATTTTTTGAGGAACTGGTAGTCAATGTCAGGGAACATCAGTACCCTTCGCTTGCCCCAAAATTTCTGCAACCTGCTTTTCGCCGTCTTGTAGATGCTCCGGTTGCTTACCTGCCCTCTTTTATCAAACTCCTCCAACAATTCATCAAAGAACTCGATGACGGTTGCCGTTTTGGTTGAGCCTGTGAAGAGGTCTTTGAAGAGCGCAGGGGTGAAGGTTTTGTTCTGTTGGCGAAGACTATCCACAATGCTTTCGGCCTTCTCCAATTGCTTTCTGAGAACCCCATTTTTGAGTATGTGCTCGTGCATACTCTTTTTAAACTTACTTGCGCCCAAATCCCACTGCTCTGGGGTACATTTGTATCCCAAGGAAATCCTGAAAGCCCGTTTCTCATCAACCACCTGTAACATGACTGGATGGGTTCCATCGCTCAGTGTTTTTTGCTTGTAAAGTACTATTTTGAATGTAGGCATCTTAAATTCTGGTGTAAGCTATGGTGTAAGTTACTTTCGAAAAACAAGGATAAAACAAAATTGCCAAAAATCAAAATATTTTACACAATCTGATGATAATCAATTATTTAGATAACTAAAAACAACTAACGATAATCTGTGATAATTCAAAATTTCAGTTCTGGGGGGCGTGTGGTCGCAAGTTCAAATCTTGTCACCCCGACATTGATTATCAAGGAGTTACGCAGATTTTGCGTAGCTCCTTTTTTTGTATTTCACTTTTCAATTTCAATCCGAAAAGCTATTCACCCAGCGAGATTTTGCCTACAATCCCTGCCTCACCCCTACCCCATCCATTATCTTCACCGTGTAGCAAAGCAAATCCAAACCAAACTGCGCTTGGTACGCTGCCTTGGTGCGCTCCACGAAGTTTGCTGCCGCATCGGCTCGAACCAGGTTCAGCGTGCAGCCACCAAAGCCGCCGCCCATTTGTCGGGCACCCAGAACTGCTGCGTTTCGTTGGGCTTCGTCAACGAGGAAATCCGTTTCGGGGCAGGTGACTTCGTAGAGGTTGCGCAGACCTTCATGGGTCGTGTTCATCAAATCACCGAAAGCCTCCAAGTCGTTGTTTTTCAGCGCATTGCAAGCCAACGCTACCCTGTCAATTTCCTCCACCACATACTTGCAGCGACGATAAACGACCTCTGGCAATCGCTGTTTTTCACTTAAAAGCACTGCCAACGGCACGTCACGCAAACTGGTTATTTCAGGCAAAACTGCCTGGAGCAGCCGCACCCCTTCTTCGCACTCTGCCCGGCGGGTGTTGTACTCGCTGTCAACGAGCGAATGCTTCACCCGACTGTCGCAGAGTACCAGTGTGTAGCCTGGTGCATGGAACGGAAAATGTTCAAATTCAAGACTGCGACAATCGAGGCGCACCACGTTATCGGCACGGCCCATCACGGAGGCAAACATGTCCATGATGCCGCAGTTCATGCCCACGAAACGGTTTTCACCCCGTTGCGCCAGTTTCACGATTTCTATTTTTAGCAGCTGAAGTTCAAAAAGCGCATCCAGTCCCACCAACATCCCACTCTCCAGCGCCGCCGAGGAAGACAGCCCCGCCCCGATTGGGATGTCACCGCCGAAAACCACGTTCACGCCGCCCAGCAGCAGGCCATCTTTTCGTGCCTCGTTGATGAC
>CAYTZS010000290.1:0-4805 GCA_964442355.1 uncultured Saprospiraceae bacterium
CCTACGCTGTCCGTTTCGATGCCCGCAGCCGTCATTGCCGCGAGGCGTTCGGCAGCCCAGCCAGCCTCTTGGGTATTCGATTCGACGGGGAGGCTGAGTGCACGGAAGGGGTTGAGTCGGAAATGATCAAGGTTTCCGGTAGTGAAGATTTGGGCGGGCGAGAATTGAGTTTCTTGCATGGCAGGGGGAGGGTGTTGGTCAAAGGTTTACATTTGAGAGCATACGCTTGATCTGTTCATCTTCTTGAGTTTGGTCTCCTTCGAGGAGCAAGCTGATTAGTCCTCCGCAAATGCGGCGGAGTTCATTGATACTGCCGGATTGAAAAGCCATTGTGCCTCGGGCTAGCAACAGGGTGGATTCAGAAGAAGGGTTTTCTTGAAAGCGATGGTACAGGGATACGAAGAATTGTTTTATAAAGTCGTCGGTTTGAAAAAACGCGTCCTGGCCCAAGGTTTCCAGTTGTGCGAGTTTGCCTTGTGCGGCTTCCTCGTCGCCGGCGTTCATGGCCTCGTTGTATTCTTTTTTAAGGGCCTGTGCCTCTCTCCATTGGTTGCTGGTCATGGCTTGTTTCAAATCCTTTTCGATCCACTCCGTCTGTTCTTTGAATGTGAGCGCCATTTTCTCGGTTTTTGTGGCATCCTCCCGATGGTCGAGCTCGTCGGTCATTTCGCGGATGAGTTTTTCGGCGATGAGCCGCGAGTCCGTGTCATCCTCGTTGATAAGGTCTTCGATTTGGGCTAGGCGTTCGTCCTGTTCTGGAGAATCAGTATCGGAACCTTCTTCCGGTTCTTCGCCGCTCAACTGAGCAGCAAGGGCTTCAAGCTCTGCCAATCGGTTGTTCTGTTGAGCCAACGAGGCAGTCATCTCGACCGGTTTTTTGATTTCGATGTCGAAGCGGACGATGTCTTCGAACCACTGGTCAAGCGCAGGTACATAGGCGCGGGCTAGCGTTTGCGAAAAAGCATCTACCGAAAGCGTAACCTGCACCTCGGAGCCAAGAGGCAGGTCGTGCCGGATGTGTTCGGCATAAATTTTTAGTATACCGATGGCCTTGTTGCGGTCGGCACGCTCGCTTTCACCTTGCACAAGCGGCACGTGGACTGCCTCTCCTGATTGACCTTCTTTCAAGGTGACGTTGGTGTGCAGCGTTAACGTTTTTTCGGCAGGCAGTGCAGCGCCCTTGCGGATGTACCAAGCCACGGTGTTGTCGGCCAGCATGATCCCAACCGATTGCGAGAGTGGCGGCTGCCCAATGCTCAGGCCGTGCAAAATGGTGAACTCCGCGGGCGAGGTTTCGAGCGATGGTATGCCCACGCCACCTGATAGGTGAAGCCGGAAAGTGTTCAGAGCGTTTGGGCGTAGGGTCAAACCGAGCATGAAAGCACCGGAGGAATTGAAGTCCGTAAGGTCCGTGTCGAAACCGCCGTCAAGTCGTTCGGCACGGACGGACTTGGGCGTGGGCACTCCTGGGGGAACTTGTGCCACGCGCCCGGCGAGGAAGGGGCGCGGGTTGGTGGTCATCGGTTCGTAGTTGAGTTGGAGATCTATAGTGACGGATTCTGGAAAGACTGGGTTGCGTTCCACTGACTTGCCCCGAAGGTGGTCGGGCAGTTTTTGGGTAGATGCATAGACCGCCGCGCCGTAGGCCACGATGCTGATCGGATTCATCACATGCCGTGCCTCGGCTCCTATACCTTGTTCCAACATTGTCGGAAGGCAAGGTGTCAGCGTTGGGCCACCGACTAGTACGATGCCGTTGAGTTCATGCGGATAAAGGTTGTTTTTTTCCAAGACCTTTTTGCAGAGTCGGATGCTCCGTTGGATGGTCGGCTCGATGATCTGCTCCAACTGCTCGCGGACGAGGGTGGTTTCAAAAAAACCCTTACCGCTTAATTTGCTCATGTCTATTAACAGGCGCGTTTGCTCTCTGGCTGAAAGTTCGATACGGGCCTTTTCGGCTGCCAATTTGAGTTGTGTAAAAAGTTGTCGGTAGGTAGGGTTTGAACGTTGGAGGTCATCAATGCCCCATTGATCGCGGATTTGGCGGGCGATTTCGTTGACGACCATGCGGTCTAGGTCCTTGCCACCCAGTTGGTTGTCACCGTTGTGATCGAGTACCTGAAGTCGCCCGGCTTTGGAACGGACAAGCGACACGTCGAAGGTGCCGCCTCCGAGGTCGTATATCAGCCAGTTCCCCTCGTTTTTTAGTGTTGCGCTCGCGTGGGCGACAGCGGCGGCAATGGGTTCCTGCAACAGGATGGCATGTTCGATTCCTGCTAGTTGCGCGGCTTTGCGGGTAGCGTCGTTCTGAGGCAATTGGAACATGGCAGGGATGGTGATTACCGCTGCTCGCACAGGCTCGCCCGAATGCAGCCCTTGTGTGCGCGCAATGAGGTTTTGTAGCACAAAGGCGGAAAGTTCTTCGGGCAAGTACGTTTTTCCGCTCCCTGGGAAGTGAAAGACTTCCGATGTGCCCATCAGCCTTTTGAACTCGGCTTTAGTGTTTTCCGGGTCGGTGTCGGCCAGCGATTTGGCTACATTGCCTATGAGGATTTCCCCCGTGGTGGACACGTGGACGATGGAGGGCAGGATATCCTCACCGTCAGCATCCGGGAGTAGGCTGGGCTTATCAGATGTTTGGAGCGCGATGGCTGAGTTGGTGGTACCGAGGTCGATGCCATATTCGAGGGTGAGTTTCATGGAGGAGGAGTATTAAATGATTTGGCGATAGTTTGATAAAGCACTGGGGTAACGGGCAATTTCTGCGTTGCTCAATAGAGAGCGTGGGAGCAGCCAAGTGCCGGTGTCACGGCAACCTACATAGACAGCTCCCTTTTGCTTGGAAATTTTGTAGAAAAATGCCACGAAAACCAGCGGGGTTGCCGCCTTGCCTGACGATTGTGCTTGTAAAAAAATTTGCTCGATATGATGGGCCAGACCCAATGAAAAGCCCTCCGTCTGGCGGATCAGGTTTGGGCGATCACCTTGAAAAGGTAAAGCCATCAGGTAAACGGGGCCTTTGTCACCACTCAAGAGAAGGGTCTGAGCTTTGTCTTGTCGGATCGCGTCCTGGAGCAGAGATACCCCCCGTCCGAGCACCGTGGTGTGGTGGAGCGCGAGCATGGCGGGGAGTGTGGCACCAGGCTTTTGTTCATTTTCGGCAGATGTCGGATCTGTTGAAATTTGCTGTAATGTCGCGTCCACAACTTGTCTCAGGTTCTTCCAGAAAGGGTCTGAGCTATCTGGAGCCGTGATGGGATTAAGATTTTCACCTGTTTCTTCCTCGTTTTCTGAGAGCATCTTGGATTTGAACTGTTGCGCTTGGAAAATGAAAATCCCGATAAGGATGGTAGTGGCGAGCAGAAGTAGCAGGGTAATAGGTTCCATAAATTTAACATTATTATTATTTATGTGTATTTTGCCCAACTATTGCATACCCGCAACAAACGACTAATCAAAACCAGCATTGCATCCTTTACTTAGTCGTTCATTGCGTTTATGCTCGCTATATCCCCACCCACTTTTGTCACAGCATTGCCCAAGAAGCAAAACCCCCATTGCGTGTTTAGAATTTCCGTTTTCGAAAATATCGGCAATACTGGCCGAAATCCTAGCCCTCAAATGTATTAAACATTTTTATACATCCAAATTATTTGTCGAGTATTTTTTGTTTTTCCAATTTTATGATGCCTTATTTGTTGTTTTAAGTCCGATTCGAGTGGTTTTCGCTCAATTATTGCCGGGCAAACCTAAACATCCTTCCCATCGCTTGTATCTCCGCTCCCGGTATGAATCCATACCTTTTTTCACCTAGTGTGCCTAATTCATAAGACATTCAGTGGATGCGGCACTAGACTGTTGAGTCCAAAATACAACAAGGGCCATCCTGGACATAAGGACGGCCCTTGCTGAATAGCACCTTGTCTCCAATCACCGCAACACCGTCAAATCCCCCTTCCGAAGCACAACCTCCCCACTAAGCAATTCCACTTCCAGATAATACACAAATACCCCCGGGTTCACCGGATCGCCGCGGTAAAGGCCGTCCCAGCCTGGCCATGCATTGACCGGGGTTGGTGCTCCCAGGGCGTACACCATATCTCCCCAACGGTCAAAAATTTGAAGGGAACGCAGGTTCAGGTCTGTGGCTCCGGCGTGTACCGTCCAAACATCATTCGAGCCATCGCCGTTGGGCGTGAACACATTGGGGATGTATAGTTTTACCCGGTTTTCTACCAGCACCCGCACGATAGCACTGGCCGTACATCCGGCACTGTCCGTAATCTCTACTTCATATTGGCCTGAATACTGGGGTATCCATTCCTGGCGCAGACAATTGGCACAGGAGGTGTCCGGGAGGGGTGTCCAAACCAGGCTTTGCCAGCTCGTCAGGTTGGTCTGGGCTTCCAGTACCACGGTTTCTCCCTGCGCAACGCTCAGCTCGGCGGGTAGGCTGATGAGGGGGACATCCGCCGCCGCTACATTTAACATCGTATCGGCCGTGCAACCGTGGGCGTCCTGGATTTCAATCCAATGATTGCCCAGGGGTAGGGTAGGGGTCAGGCCTCCAAGCGCTGCCGCGCCATTCACCTGAACACTAAACGGCTCCACGCCATTGGAAGGTGTAATCAGGGCGGTTGTGGTATTTTGTCCGCAGGCCACTTTATCCAAAGTAATCTCAAACGCAAGGGCCGGCGGGTCCTGAATCGTCACGGAACTGCTGGCGGTACACTGGTTTGCATCCGTGACGGTGAGGCCATACGTGCCCGCACCAACACCCGTCAGCACCGAGCTGTTTTGTCCCA
>CAYTZS010000291.1:0-4730 GCA_964442355.1 uncultured Saprospiraceae bacterium
ACTCTGCCACTGGGTCGCAGTAGGGTACAGTGATATTGCTGCTTGGGCAAGTGATCGTTGGCGGCGTAGTTTCGGTAACAGTAACTTCCACCGTTTGTGTAGTCGAATTACCAGCGGCGTCAGTAGCAATCACTTCCACGAGGTTGGTGCCCACATTGCTGCAATCGAAAGTGGCTTGACTAACAGCCCACTCTGCGATGCCGCAGTTGTCGGTGCTGCCGTTGTCGAAGTCTGCAAGCACGAGTGTTGCAGTGCCGTTTGGTCCAAGTTCGAGGGAAACGGATTGAAGGTTGAGCACTGGTGGGGTGTTGTCCACGACCGTTACGATGGCAGTGGCAGTCGTCGTGTTATTTCCCACGTCGGTGACGTTCAGCGTGACGGTGTTTTCGCCCAGATTGGAACAATCGAATGCATCGTTGTCGAGGCTGATACTTGAAATAATGCAATCATCGGTGCTGCCATTGTCAACTTCTGAAGCCAACACGGTCGCCTGTCCGTTGCCATCCAATATTACAGTGATGTTTTGCGCCAATGCCACAGGTGGAACATCGTCGTTGGTGCCAAGCACTACGTCAAAGTTGTCAACGCAACCGTTAGCGTCGGTAACTTCGACGTTGTAGTTGCCAGCCATCAAACTGCCGATGCTATCGGTCGTTTCACCAGTTTGCCAGAGATAAGTGTAGGGTGATGTGCCGCCAGTACCGATAATGGTCAACGAGCCATCTGCTGCGCCGCATTCAGCCTCATCTTCTTCAATGACCGCTACGCCAAGCGCATTGGGCTCAACTACCGTTGCCTCTGCAATCGCTGGGCAGCCAGAGTTGTCAGTCGTTGTTGAAAAATAAGTTCCTGCGGCGAGTCCTGTTATTGTAGCTGTTGTTTCGCCGTTTGACCAAATGAAGCTGAAAGGGGCATTGCCGCCTTGCAGGTTGATGGTAGCTTGACCATCAGTTGCGCCATTGCAGCTTGCGTTGGTGACGATGATGGAGGTCGTTAGGCTACAAGCGTATTGGTTAACGGTCACTGTTTGCTCGGATGTGCAACCAAGCGAGTCAGTGACGATAACCGTGTAATCGCCAACGGCGAGGTTGGCAACCGTCTCAACTGTATCGCCTGTGCTCCACAAGTAAGAATATGGAGGTGTGCCACCAGTAGGGTTGGCACTTGCTGTTCCATCATTGGAGTTGTAGGACGACAAACTCGTGGTCGTCGCATTTGGGTTGAGTGGCAGTGCCTCTTCGATGAAGACCGTCGTAACAACCACGCATCCGTTGGCATCCGTTGAAGTAACCTCGTAAGTGCCACCCGCAAGACCCTCTGCGGTATCGTCTGTATCACCATTTGACCAAATGAAAACGAACGGTGGTGTTGCACTTTCAAGTGAAATGGTAGCTGAGCCATCGCTTGCGCCAGGGCAAGAAACGTTGGTTTGGTCAATATTTGCTTTGACGACACAGTTGTTGGGGGAGACAGTTACCGTCTGTGAGGCGGTGCAGCCATTTTCATCGGTTACGACTACCGTGTAATTGGCAGGTGCCAAGCCAGCGATGGATTGTGTAGTTTCGCCATTGCTCCAGAGGTAGGTGTAAGTGCCCACACCGCCAGTTGGGTTGGCAGTTGCAGTGCCATTGTCAACGCCGAAAATGGTCTGTGGTGTGGCAGTCGCGTTGACCACCAGGTTGTCGGGTTGGTCAATCACAACTGATTGTGATGAAGTGCAACCGTTGCCGTCGGTGACGATTACGGAGTAGTTGCCCGCTTGCAGGTTGTCTGCTGTTGCGCTTGTTGAGCCACTCGACCAGAGGTAAGTGTAAGCTCCATTGCCACCACTGGCCGAAACCGTGGCTGAGCCGTTGGCTTCGCCAAAACAGGCCACGTCCGTAGTGTTGGAAATCTGTGTGGAAACAGGTAGGTACAAAACAACGGTTGTGGCGGCAGTGCTTGTGCAACCGTTCGTCGTGTTGGTAACAGTCAGAAGGTAATTGCCTGCGCTGTTGACCGTTGGTGTCAGTGTTGTTTCATCCGAAACGATATTGCCGTTGGTTGTTGTCCAGAGGTAATTGAATTGGCTTCCGGTGGAGGACCCAGCACCGTTTAGCACCACCGAAGTGGAGTTGCAATTCAGTGAGCCGTTGGTCGCTGCCAATGCGGTAGGAGGTACCTTGTTTTCAGATACAACGGCAGTTGCAGTCTTGGTGCAACCATTGCTGCCAGTTACAGTAAGCACGTAGTTGCCTGGTACGCTGACGGTCGGATTTTGCGAAGCGGAGGTGAATCCGCTTGGCCCAGTCCAACTGTAAATCACCCCAGGTGTGGTCGAGCTGCCCATCAAAGTAACGGTACTTGATGTGCAGGTAAGGTTGCCACCAGTTGCAACTACGCCCTGTGGTTGCGTTGTGTTTTGGACAATCACGACGGTTGCTACATCTGTGCAAGTATTTCCAGCAACGGTACTTTTGATTTCCAAAGTGTAGGTTCCACCAATCGTTACGTTCAAGGTCGGGCCGTTGCCAACGACCGTGTTGCCCCTTCGCCAAGTGTAAATGGGATTGGCAGCATAAATAGAACCGGCACTGGTTAAGGTGATGCTGGTTGTGATGCAGTCAATGGTATCGGCTCCGCTGATTTTAGTTTCGATGGGCACAGAAATCAGCAGCAATTGGGTCGTGCTATCGCATCCAAACTGGTTTTGCAGCACCTCGTCATAAGTGCCTGTCTCGCAGACGGTTTCGCCGTTCCATTCCACGCAGTCGCCTGCGCAAACTTCCCTGACAACGACGTTGAAGTCGGAAAGTTTTTGCTCCAAGTTGAGCCTTACGATACTGTCGCAGCCTTGCCACGATTGGTAAACCAAATCAAAAGTGCCGCCGAAAAAAAACGCTTCGCCGTTCCCTGCGACGTAGTAATCACCCGTGCAGACGATGCCCGACTCGAATCCGGCAGGCACGGGCAGTTCTTTTTGAACGATGGTTTTGCAAATCTCAGCGGAGCCAAAACAGCCCAACTGAGGGCCTGTTGCAACTACGCAAACTTCGTACACGCTAGGCAGTAGGTTGTAGTTAAAGTCGATAGCCTTGGTCGGCGACGGGCCATTTTGGGTTATTCCAATTGGAACACCAAGGTGTTTGGTTGTCCAGGCATAGTTGTTTGCGCCAAAAATTGGAGGGCTAACCGTAAAAACAGCCGAGCCGCCCTTGCAAACTTCATCAGGGCCAAGCAGTACGCTGGAAGTTGGCGGTGGGATTTGGAGGCCAATGCCCGCAGTGCCACCAACACTGATGTTGAAGCCATCACCGTTGTTACCAACGTTCGTCACCAACAGGAAGTAGTTTCTGCCGCCAGGCAAGAGCAGGGTACCCGAAAACTCAGCTGAGTTGGGTACTCCCCAGCTTGCAGTTGGGTCAGTGGCTATGCCTGTTGGGCCTATGCCCGCTGCTGCGTTGCAGACGATTGGCTGAACGATAGGATTGGGGCTGTTGGGATTTGGTTGGCATGGGCAGGTAGCCTCCCATATCGAAAAGTTGAAGTCAGATCCCGGTGCTTTTGGCTCAATGAGCAGTTCAAAAGTGCCATTTCCAACAGTTGAAAACGAAAACCAAGTGCTTCCGCCTTCTCCTGAAAGGCATGAGCAACTGACATCGTCAAACTCGCCACTGCCTGATGTGTTGCCAATCAAAATTGGCGGGGCGAAAAAGGCGGGAACTAGTGGTGATGGGTTGCAACAGTTCTTTTGAGCGTATAGCTGTGTGAAACCCAAGAAAGAAAGCGCTAATAGTAGAATGTAATGCTTCATACGTTTTTTGATTTATAATGAAAAATGGAGGTCCCAACAATTGGTTTTAGTAGGAAAACAAGTATTTAGGTTGTACTTGTTCGCTTAGATTGTCTTAACAGGCAAGAAATACTAAAGCAGCATAAAAACTAAGGCAATTCAGAGTTGGCAAACATACACTTTTTTTGAAACTGTGGTTAGTAGATTTGATTGGAATTATTCTCCATTTGCCTACTCCCGGACAATTTGCCAATAACAAAAGACTGAATAGAACAAATGATATTGTTGTGATTGTCAATTGCTTCTTGGGGCTTTTGGTCACCATTCTATGCTCCATTGAAAAAAAATTGCGCCTGCCCAACTCCAAGTCGAACAGGCGCAATCTCAAATTTTCCTTTCCGAAGGAACCTTGTCAAAGCTGCTCTTTGAACCAATTGATGAAGTCATTGACGCTCTTTGCACCCAAGTCACCTTCACCTTGTTTGCGAACACCTACTGCGTTTGCATCGGCCTCCTTCTCTCCAACGATGAGCATGAAAGGCACTTTGCTAACCTCTGCATCCCGGATTTTGCGGCCAATGCTCTCCGTGCGGTCGTCAATGCGGCCACGGATGTCGTGCTTGGCCAATTCAGCCTGTACTTCGGCAGCGTAGTCGTTGTACTTATCGCTGATGGGCAGCAGCAGGTACTGCTCTGGGGCAAGCCACAGCGGGAACTTGCCAGCGCAATGTTCCGTCAGTACGCCGATAAAGCGCTCCATCGAGCCGAACGGCGCCCGGTGAATCATTACGGGGCGGTGCGGTGCGTTGTCGGCACCGATGTATTCGAGCTTGAAGCGTTCGGGTAGGTTGTAGTCCACTTGGATTGTGCCGAGTTGCCAAGAGCGACCGAGGGCATCCTTCACCATAAAGTCGAGCTTGGGGCCGTAGAAGGCCGCTTCACCCTCGACGCGGCGGTA
>CAYTZS010000292.1:0-4647 GCA_964442355.1 uncultured Saprospiraceae bacterium
AACTAAAGCGTTGGTCATCGGCAAAGCCAAATTCTTGGTGGTGGCACGAGGCACAGGCACGGGTATAATTGGCAGACAGTCGTTTATCATAAAATAGCACCCTGCCCAAGGTGGCTTTATCGTCTGTAATACAATTTGAAAGATAAACCTGGTTTTGTTCAACCCAAAATACGTCCCCGACCAAGTATTCGGGAAGTTCGATGCAATAGTTGTAAGGTACTTCTGGCAAATATGGCTCCTCGTTCAACACCATGTTTTCCAGTACTTTATCGTTGGTGGTAAATGCGGGAAATAACAATGGGATTACTAGGAATGGCAAGCAAATTAGGTAAGCGTTTTTCATATGAATAAGTTGATTGGTGAAAAGATATTGCAAAATAGACCTGTCGCTAAACCATTACAAACCACTTTTCCTCTTAAGTCAGGTTCTTGAACCCTACTTTTGCTCCAATTAATACAACATGAATACACTCATCACCAACATCCGCCAGCTCGTGCTCGCCGAAGAAGTGCCCCGCACAACCCCATTGCGTGGCCATGAACTCGCTCGTTTGCCATTTATCGAAAATGCTTTCTTACTGATTGAAAATCAGCGCATTGTGGATTTCGGGGCAATGATTGATTGCCCGCTCCTAGCCGACCAAATCATTGACGCATCGGGCCGCTTTGTGCTGCCTGCCTGGTGCGACTCACACACGCACCTCGTGTTTGCCAAAAGCAGGGAAAACGAGTGGGTGAACCGCATCAAGGGCATGAGCTACGAGGAAATCGCCAACCGGGGCGGCGGCATCCTGAACTCTGCTGACCGCCTGCGGGAAACGCCGGAGGAAATGCTTTTTGAGCAGGCGATGGAGCGCCTTGCAGAGGTCCGCAAATCGGGCACGGGGCTGATTGAAATCAAAAGCGGCTACGGCCTGACGGTGGAGAGTGAGCTGAAAATGCTGCTGGTCATCCGGCGGATGAAAGAGCAGACGGACGTGGAAATCCGAGCAACGTTCCTTGGTGCCCATTCCGTGCCAGCGGCCTATCGCAGCGGCAACCGCCAAGGGTATATTGACTTGATAATCAACGAGATGCTGCCCCAAATCGCAGCTGAGGGACTGGCCGACTACGTTGATGTTTTTTGTGAAAAACTGGCCTTCAGCGTGGCAGAAATGGAAGCGATTTTAACCGCTGCTGCCCAGTTTGGATTGAAGCCGAAAGTACACGTCAACCAATTCAACTGTATGGGCGGCATAGCGGCGGCGGTGCGTCACGGAGCCGTGTCCGTTGACCACCTGGAAGTGGTGGACGACGCAGACCTCGAAGTTTTAAAGCACAGTGAAACGATGGCTACCTTGCTGCCGTCTGCCCCTTTTTTTCTGCAAGACCATATCCCACCTGCCCGCCGACTGTTGGAGAACAACGTGGCCGTGGCGTTGGCCAGCGATTTCAACCCCGGCACTTCTCCGAGTGGCCGGATGCCGTTCGTGGTTTCCCTTGCCTGCATCATGATGAAAATGCTGCCGGAGGAGGCCGTTCAAGCCGCCACGCTGAACGGGGCATTTGCCTTGGAGGCCGCTGCTGATTTTGGCTCCATTGCTCGTGGCAAATTTGCAAATATCATCCTCACGAAACCGATGCCGTCATTAGCGTATTTGCCCTATGCTTTCGGTAGCGATTTGGTGGAGCGGGTATTTATCAAAGGAAAATAAACAGCGCAATGCAGACCTACTTCTCCCCTATCCCTACCCTCACTACCGAGCGACTGCTGCTTCGCCCACTTCGGGACTCAGATGCCCCAGAGATATTCATCCAGCGCTCCGATGAACGCATCATCCAGTACACGGCAATACCAAAGGCGTTGGATATAAACGACGCCGTCAACTTTATTGACAGAATTCTGGACTTTGCGGAAAAGGGCGAATCCATCTACTGGGCCATCTGCCGAAAAGGTGAACAAAAACTTATCGGCACCATCTGCCTCTGGCATTTGGATATGGAAAAAACCACTGCCGAAATTGGCTATTCCTTGCACCCCGATTTTTGGGGAATGGGACTGACCACCGAAGCCGTCAGAGCAGTCGTTGAATTTGGCTTCACAGCGATGGGCGCCAATGTCATAGAGGCTTACAGCAATGCACAAAACCTGGCCTCCATCAAATTGCTCGAAAAAACGGGTTTTGCAAAAATTGGTACCGAAGAAAATCACAGCATTTATGCCCTTTGCCGCCCACCGCTCGGTGGAGTTTTGCTGGAAACCGAGCGCCTTCGCCTCCGGGAAATCACGCCCGACGATGCGCCCTTCCTACTGGAACTACTGAACAGCCCAGGCTGGCACACCAACATCGGAGACCGAGGGGTACATAACCTCGATGATGCACGCAAGTACGCCATTTACCGCATTTGGCTTATTTGCAGGTTGAAGGGGTTCAGCTTCAACCTGTTGGAACGAAAGACCGACTCGGCGTTGCTTGGCATGTGCGGCCTCATCAAGCGGGATTTCCTCGACGATGTGGACATTGGCTATGCGCTGCTGCCCCAATATTTCGGGCAGGGGTACGCCGTTGAGGCAGCCAAAGCAGTCTCCAATTTTGCAAAGGAAACACTCAAACTGCCCCGCCTTGCTGCCATCACCATCGAAAGCAACAAGCCCTCACAGCGGGTGCTGGAGAAAATCGGGCTGCGATTCGAGCGGATGATTGCAGTGCCCGACGACGAGGAGGAGCTGATGTTGTGGGGGGTGAAATTTTGACCTCGTGTCATCTCTGTGCCTTTGTGCCTCCGTGTTGAAATATGAACACGGAGGCACAAAGGCACAGAGATGACACGAGTAAAACTATACCTTTGCCACCAAAAAAAACGAACTGTGGCAAGAACCAGCATGACCGTAGTGGGCGGACAAACCCGTGAAAAGTCGGAGAAAGTGACGCCGCTCATGGAGCAGTACTTCAAGATGAAGGCGAAACACCCGGAGGCCATTATGCTCTTCCGGGTCGGTGATTTCTACGAGACCTTCGGGGAAGATGCCGTGAAGGCTTCCCGTGCGCTTGGCATCACGCTCACCAGCCGCAACAACGGTGGCCAAGACATCGAACTGGCCGGATTTCCTTACAACAGCATGGAAGTTTACCTGCCCCGGCTCGATCGGGCAGGCTACCGGGTGGCCGTTTGCGAGCAATTGGAAAAGCCATCGCCGGAAAAGAAAATCGTGCGGCGGGGCATCGTGGAGGTGGTGACACCCGGCGTGACGACCGACGAAAAACTCCTCGACCACAAGACGAACAATTTCCTCGCTTCTATTTTTTTCGGTAAAAACAGCGCAGCGGGCATCGCTTTCCTCGACATCAGCACGGGCGAACTCATGGTCAGCGAGGGCGACATGTCGTACATGGACAAGCTGCTGCAAGGCTTCAACCCATCCGAGGTCATTTTCTCAAAAGGCGCTGCGAAGCTTTTTGAGCAGCAGTTTGGCGACCGATTTTACACCTACACCCTCGACGACTGGGCCTTTTCCCACGATTTTACACAAGAAAAAATAAAGGAACATTTCGAGGTCGCTTCACTCAAAGGCTTCGGCATCGAGCATTTGGAGCTGGCGCAAACGGCTGCCGGGGCTGCCCTGCATTACCTCGCCACTACGGAGAACAAGAACCTCAAGCATATCACCGCCATCAGCCGGATACACCAAGAGAAGTATGTCTGGCTCGACCGCTTCACGGTGCGCAACCTCGAACTGCTGCACAGCCCGCACGAGGGCGGCACCCCGCTCATCCATATCCTCGACCAGACTGTGTCGCCGATGGGCGGGCGGCTGCTGAAGAAATGGGTGGTGCTGCCGCTGACTTCCTTGAAGGAAATCGAAGCACGGCACGAGGTGGTTTCCTATTTTTTGCAAAACCCCGATTTGGCGAGCGAAGTGAGCAGCTATATCCGCCAGATGGGCGATTTGGAGCGGCTGATTTCACGGGTGCCATTGGGCAAGATACAGCCACGTGAAGTGGTTCAGCTCCGCAAGGCGCTCGAAGCCACCGAGCCGCTGAAAGTGCTCTTGGCTGCCTCCGGCAATGTTTTCTTCGAGAAATTGGCCGAGGGACTGAACCCCTGCAAGACCCTCGTCAACGACATCAAACGACAGATGGTGGACGAGCCGCCAGCGCTCATCACCAAGGGCGGCTGCATCGCCGACGGCTTCCACGACGAACTCGATGACCTACGCAATACCGCCCGCAACAGCCAAGCCCTGCTCGTCGGAATCCAACAGACGGAGGCCGAGCGCACGGGCATTGACAACCTGAAAATCGGCTTCAATTCCGTCTTTGGCTACTACCTCGAAGTCACGAACAAGCACAAGGACAAGGGCCTAGTGCCGCCAGAATGGGTGCGCAAACAGACCCTCACCGGGGCCGAGCGCTATATCACCGACGAACTTAAAAAGCTGGAAACCAAGATATTGGGCGCCGAGGAACGGATGCAGGAACTTGAATCGCAAATCTTCGAGGCGCTGGTCTTGAGCATCAACGAGTACATACAGCCCGTGCAGCACAACGCCAGCATCGTCGCTCGGCTGGACTGCCTCTTGAGCTTCGCAAAAGTGGCCGAAAAGCACAACTACACCCGCCCGCTGCTCGACAACAGCCAGGTGATTGACATACGGAATGGCCGCCA
>CAYTZS010000293.1:0-4628 GCA_964442355.1 uncultured Saprospiraceae bacterium
CAATATGAACCAACGACCTGTGATATGAAATCCTTAAGTTGACGACATTAGAGCTGCCCCCGCTGGTGCACCCTATGTCACTTCCATCAAAAAACGTCGTTGCTCGTCTCACTGGGAGCGATTGCAAGAGAACATTTCGAGGGTATTTGAGTGGTCGGCGGCGGTGATGCATTCAGCCCAGCTTGAGCCTTTCCACCCTATCGCCCACCGTGAACTTCCGCATTTCTGCTTCTAAATCGGCGAACCCGTCCCGCCCCGCTTGCCGGACAAAATGACCGTCTTTCAACAGGTAAATCACATCACAAGTATCGTTCAGCGTTGAAAAAATATGAGAGGAAATCAGCACCGTCTTGCCCAATGAGCGCAGCTTTTGGATTATTTCGGTGATGACCATATTGCTTTGGATGTCCACACCGTTGAACGGCTCGTCGAGGATGAACACCTTGTTTTGTTGCAGTAGAATAGCCGTTAGCGCCAGTTTTTTCTTCATCCCGGTGGAGTAGGTGCTGGCGTATTGGTTCAGTGGCAGGTCGAAGATGTTCTTGGCGTCGAGGTTGGTGGGCGCTAGTTGACGGGCATTGCAGAGCAGTTGGAGGTATTCCCGTCCGGTGATTTTGGAGAAAAAGAACGGGTCGGTCTGCAAGAAGCCGAGGTGGTTTTTCAGTGGCGAAAAATCGCTCGTGATGCTGCCCTCGCAGTCTTCCAGTCCAGCGATGCACTTGAAAAGCGTGGTCTTGCCAGCGCCGTTTTCACCGACGATGCCATGCACCTTGCCCGCATCCAGTTGAAGGTCGATGCCTTTCAGCACTTGGTAGCTGCCGTAGTGTTTCGTCAGGTTTTTGATGCTTATCATGGCAGTATGCGGTTGAGCTTGTTGGTGGATTGTCGGTAGAATATGGGGATGACCAACAGCAACAGCGGCGGCATTGTGAAACAAATGGCCAACACTATGCTCTGCGGCAAACCCATTTGATGGGGGAAGGCCGAATATTTCGCAAGGATAAAAGCGGTTAAATAGCTGTACCCCAATAACTGAAATCCTAAAATGATATGGGCATAATGGGGATAAAACCCACAAAGTGCCACAATAATTGGCAGCGATAAAATGGATGAATAAATCAGCGCTGTTTTTATTTTATGCCCTAAAAAGCCTTTTGGTTTTTGGGCATTAATCCAGACATAATAATCTGCTTCCAATTCTGAATAATACGTCAAACAAACCACCAGAACCAATAGCAACGAGAATATGCCGAGGTTGAAATTATCCACCAAAACGGACATCAGCATCAGGAAATAAGCGAACAGGTGCAGGTAAAACGTCTTCCGAAAACCTGTGGCAAACTCGAATGGCCAGCGGTAAAATGGGGTGGGGAGGGTGAAATTGGTGGCAAGTTTAAATTGCAAAAAAGCCAGTATTGCTGCACCAAAAGCTGCCGCCAATGCTGCCCACTAGCATCCTTCGTAAACCAAAAAAAGAGCAAATGGCAATGCGACGATTGCATTTTCGAGCAGCCGTATTCTGATGTATGCTTTATCTTTAAAACAGGATTTAAGGAACTCGTTGCGGGAGCGCTCACCCAAGTTTAACAGAAAACTTATGAGGGCCAATAAATACAGATATTGCGCAAAACTGGTTTTAAGGAACAATGCCGCCGACAGCCCAATAAACAGCACAACCGCCAGTAAATAGCCCAATGCCGGGCGCAGCCCAAAATCGCTGATATGGCGATTAATTAGCGTCAATTGAAGTGTGAAATAATGCTGCATTAATTCAATTGGATTGAATTGCACCACCGTCAAAAGCCGCCAGTTCGATGCGCAAAATATTGGGCGTACAGGTGCCACTGGTGATGTTGTCCTCCGCCAGTTTGAACACCTTGCCATCGGCTATGCCTGACTGCTGCACCTGCTCCTGCGTCAAATAAGCATTGTTCAATTCATAGAAACCAAGTGTGTCGGTCGTGCTGCCCAATTGCACCTCGAACTGGGCGTCCATCTGCTGTGCATCGAAGTGGATGACCTTGGCTGGGTGGTAGGTAGTGGCATAGGTGCATGGCCCGCCAACCATTGGCTCTTGTTGGTTGGGTCGGCAGGAGAACGCCAAAATGGGCAATGCGAGTAGTAGGTATTTCATGTTTTCAATTTTGGCCACGAAGCTAATGTTTGCTGCTTGTTGGTACTGGATTTTTCTACAAACACCACCTAAATGCACGCTTAATGCCGCTCTCCCGCTCTCAACCCGCTGATTATCTTTGCCCCATGAACCCATCACCCATCGGCATCTTCGACAGCGGCTATGGCGGCCTCACCGTCATGCGGGAAATTGTGCAGCGCCTACCCCAGTACGACTTCCTCTACCTCGGCGACAACGCCCGTGCGCCCTATGGCCCCAGGGATTTTGACACCATTTTCCAATACACTTTGGAGTGTGTGCAGTACCTGTTCGGGCAGGGTTGCCCGCTCGTCATCCTTGCTTGCAACACGGCCTCAGCCAAGGCGCTGCGCAACATCCAGCAGCTGGCGCTGCCGAAAATCGCTCCCGACCGCCGGGTGCTGGGCGTCATTCGGCCCACGGCGGAGGTCATCGGCAATTTTTCAAAAACCAAAAAAGTGGGCGTGCTCGGTACGGTGGGCACGGTGCGCTCGGAGAGCTATGTCATCGAAATCGGGAAGTTTTTCCCAGCGGTGGAGGTCTTCCAGCAGGCCTGCCCGATGTGGGTGCCACTCGTCGAAAACGGCGAACTGAGCGGCCCCGGCACCGATTTTTTTGTGAAAAAATACCTCGACGAACTGTTGGCCGCCTCGCCGGGCATTGATATGCTGTTGCTCGCCTGCACGCACTATCCGCTGCTGGAACCGGTCATCCAGCAATTTTTGCCGAAGGAAATCAAGGTCATCTCGCAGGGCGAAATCGTCGCCGTCAGCCTCGTGGACTACCTGCAACGCCACCCCGAAATGGCGGCAAGGTGCTCGAAAAATGGCCAGCGCAGCTTCCACACCACTGGCGATACCACCGACTTCGACGGCCATGCCTCGGCTTTCTTCGGAGAGCCTGTTGCATCTCACCACGTTAGCCTTAGGTCGTGCTAAATCGCTGACAATCAACGGTGAACGCTTGCAAGCATTGGCTAGGCTGCGCCTGCTTTCACCGTAAAAGATGGACGTCGCCCTTCATGATTTCTACCGAACCGTCCACGAATTCCAACTCGGCGAACCACACGAAGACTGCCGGGTTCAACGGCTGGCCTCGGTGGGTGCCGTCCCAGCCCAAGGTAGGGTCGTTCGGTTGGAAATTGAACAAATTGAAGACGGATTCACCCCATCGGCTGAAAATGAGGAAGGAGCGCACTTTTTTAACTGAATTGGGTCGGGCAAATACCGTCAACAAATCGTTAAGCCCGTCACCGTTGGGGCTAAAAGCATTCGGGACATAAACTTGCCTGCTGCGGTCAACGAACACCGTTATCCCATCCGAATCTTGGCAGCCGTTCACGTCAATTACCGTCACGGAATAGGCCGTCGTGTAGAACGGTGCAACCAACTGCGAGAAGCAGTCTGGGCAAACCTCATCCAGTTCAAGCGGCTCCCAAGTCACCGAAGCCAGAGAGTCGAACGGTAGGTTCACGATGGCATTGATGGTAGTCGTTTCGCCAAGCACGATTTGCTGGTTATCGCCCAATTCCACGTCAACTGGCAGCGGGGTGTTCACGGAGATGAATTCGCTGGTTTCGCAGCCATTGCCATCTTGAACGGTAACCTCGAATATGCCCGATTGAAGCCCCGTGAAGGAGCTTTCCCCTTGCAGTTGCCCGCCACCGATTGCAAAAAGGTAAGGCGGCACACCACCAGTTGGCAGTGCGTTGATGGTTCCAGTGCTCACGCCAAAACAGTCAGGGTGATTCACCAAAAAGGTCAATTCGAGCCCTGCTGGTTGGGTCAGTTCGGCCTGCGTGGTTGCTGTGCAACCGTTCAGATCCGTTACCGTGAGGCTGTAGGTTCCGGCAGTAAGGCCGTCCAGCGTTTGGCCTGTTTCGCCATTTGACCAAAGAAAAGAAAACGGTCCAGCGCCAATAGCCGCAACGCTGATGGTGCCGTCTTGGCCAGCAAAACAACTGATGTCTGAACCATTGAAGTCGCTAGTCGTCAAGGCAAGCGTCGGCAAGGACAACAACACTTCCGTGATGACGATGCTGTCGCAGCCTGCTTGGTTGGTGAAAACCTCGGTGAAAACGCCCGTTTCGGTGGGGTCGCAGCTTGTTTCCGAGAGCAGGGTGGTGTCTGCGAGGGCAAAGTTGACGGTCAGCACCACGATGCTGTCGCAGCCTGCTTGGTTGGTGAAAACCTCTGTGAAAACGCCCGCTGCTGCTGGGTCGCAGCTCGTGTCCGAGAGCAAGGTGGTGTCTGCGAGGGCAAAGTTGACGGTCAGCACCACGACGCTGTCGCAACCTGTTTGGTTGGTGAAAACCTCTGTGAAAACGCCCGCTGCTGCTGGGTCGCAGCTCGTGTCCGAGAGCAAGGTGGTGTCTGCGAGGGCAAAGTTGACGGTCAGCACCACGACGCTGTCGCAACCTGTTTGGTTGGTGAAAACCTCTGTGAAAACGCCCGCTGCTGCTGGGTCGCAGCTCGTG
>CAYTZS010000294.1:0-4628 GCA_964442355.1 uncultured Saprospiraceae bacterium
GCATCACCCGTCACTACACAACGCCTACATTGACCGTTTTTACAAAAGCGACTTCCGCACCAGCGTAGATTTTCGCATAAAACAACTAGCAGAACAAGCCCAGCGCAATCCCAACGATGAGCAACGTTTCGCCTTTGCGACTCCCGCTTTCGAAGAACTGCTTGATTACTTTGTCATTCGCTATTGCCAAGACCTCAATGAGACTGTCTTCGATGAAAAAATCCTGAGATACCAAGGCCGTACCACTGAAAGCATACCTCTTGGCGAGATGATTTTGGACTACCTCGACTTCAACAACCAAGACGAAACGGTGTACACCGATTTCGTGACCATGCCCGCTCACAAACTGAAGAACGCTGCCCAAAACTTTCTCTTCCCTCAAAAGGGCGAGACCATTTTCTTCATCTGCGACCTGTCCACTTTCGGTGCCTGCAAGGACGGATTCGCCATGACCCGTGACTGTATTTACTGGAAAATGCCGTTCGAGAAAAAGCAGCGGGTTTATTACAAAAACCTTGAAGAAATCAAGCGTCAAGAAGATTGGATTACCATCAACGGTATTTTCTTCAACAGCAGTAAATCCCTGAATATCAAACTGTTGCGACTACTTAAAAAACTACGGGAGTTGTATGGCAAACGGTAAAATCATAATTCTCGCAATTGTACTTTGCTCTTGATGGCTGATAAGAATTGGTGAGAAAAGCTGTTGGGAGCAATCAAGTCCAGCTTTAAATGTAATTCATGCTTTTTCCAGCGTAAACCCAAAAGTAGATCCCAGCCCAGGTGTGCTCCGCACATTGATTGTTTGTTTGTGAGCCTCCACGATATGTTTCACAATGGCAAGCCCAAGGCCAGAGCCACCTTGCTCCCGTGAGCGGCTTTTGTCCACCCGATAAAAGCGGTCAAAAAGATGCTTGAGGTGTTCAGCTGCAATCCCAATGCCCGTATCTGCCACTTCGATGAGCACAAATTTGTCCATGTCGTAGAAACTGACTTTGGTCACGCCGCCATCCTTCCCATATTTTAGGGAGTTGTTCACGAGGTTAGTCAGTACCTGACGGATGTACTCCCGGTCAGCTTTTACCATGAATCCCAAGTCGGCACCGGGCTTGAGTTGCAGGCGAATTTTGCGCTCTTTTGCCTTGATTTCCAAGTCGTCGAACACTTCCTCAGTCAGGGTTTTGATGTCAAATGGCTGAATATCGAGGATGAGTTCACCCGATTCCAACCGTGAAATGGACTCCAAATCTTCTACAATTGTGTTCAGTCGGTCAACATTCTTGGCAGCCCGAAGCAGGTAATTTTTGTTGATGGCTTCGTCCTCCAAGCCGCCCTCCAGCAGTGTTTCCAAGTAGCCTTGGATGTTGAAAATCGGCGTTTTCAGTTCATGCGAAATGTCACCAAGGAATTTTCGACGGTACTCCTGCCATGTTTTGAGCTGTTCAGACTCCTTCTCTTGGACGGCTGCCCATTGCTCCACTTCCTCTTCTACATCGTCCAGCACATTGGAATTCATATTGATGAAATCCCGTTTTTCGGTATTTTGCAACTTGAGCCGATGGATGTTTTTGTAAATGATTTTGACTTTTCGGAAGAGATATTTTCGCAGATAATAGCCAAAAATGAGGTAGGAAAATAAAAAGGTAGCTACTGGTACAATGAATAACGCAAGGTCGGCAACGGTAGCATTATGGAAAAAACTGGCCAACAAAGAAATAATAGCAACCAACAGTGCGGTGAAAAAAGAGGCCAACAGTGCAATGCCGTTGGGAGTTGGGTTTTTCAGGTTGACAACCGGACGATGGGTAGCAGGCTTGGCATTGGTGGAAAATTGACCGGCGTAATGCTGACGGCCCAACTCAGAACTCAAACCTATATCCGATTCCTTTGATGGTTTTGATGTAATCATCGCCCAGTTTTTCCCGAAGTTTACGGATGTGGACGTCAATGGTTCGATTACCCACAATCACGTCAGTACCCCAAATTTTATTAAAAATCTCGTCACGGGTAAACACCTTTCCAGGCTTGGAAGCCAAAAGGTTCAGCAATTCGAACTCTTTTTTAGCAAGTTCTACCTCGTTGCCGGATTGCATTACCTTGAATCGCTCCCGGTCAATCACCAAATCACCGATGATGGTTTGGTTGCTGTTGGCTGCCTCATCTTCAGACTTGATGTTGCGGCGCATCAACGCCTTCACTCGACTCATCAGCACACGGGGTTTGATGGGCTTTGTAATATAATCGTCGCCACCCACATCAAGGGCAGCTATCTGCGAGTAGTCCTCTTCCCTAGCTGTCAAAAAAGCGACCAACGTGTTGTCAAAAATTCGTTGGCTGCGAATGTTTCGGCATACCTCCACCCCATCCATCTGGGGCATCATAATGTCGAGAATGATGAGGTCAGGCATTACTTGCACCGCTTTTTTGAGGCCTTCTTCGCCATTGTTGGCGGTTTCGACCTCATAACCTTCTTTCCGGAGGTTGTAGGACAAGATTTCCAGAATATCAGGTTCGTCGTCAACTATCAGTATTTTTTTTCCTTCCATGCAGTGCTCAATTGTAATTTGGGCGCAAAATTAGCCTAACAAAGCGGCCTAAAATGGATTCAAGCATTAATAAATTGTAAACTCGACAATATCAAGCTGTAAAACGCCCCTCATTTCCCAAGCTTTTTCTTTTCTGCCATCTCCATCACTTTTTCATAAATAGTCCCTGACAATTCTGGGTTTCGCTGAAGAATGGCAATGCAGGTATCCAAAGTGGTGCGGTCTATCCCGTGTATTTCAGCGATTTGCTCGTAATATTCATTGGCTAGGCTGTCTTTGCTATCTCCTGCTTGCATTTTCGACATTGCAGCCTCTGCAATATGCACATCGAACATCACCAAAGTAGCCTTTTCTTCGTCAATCGGCAATTCTTCAGCTTGGTCGGACAGGCAGCTCACCAGAAGCAGGCCGGTCAGTAACATGAATATCCAAGACTTCATATTGTGGTGGTGTTAATGAAAATAAGGACGATTGTGCCCATTTTTTTGAGCAACCACTAGTATTCCTTTGGGAAAAAGGTGTCCACGACTTCTGCGTTCATACTGGAAAAATCTGGCCAAACAGCTGCCGTTGACTGAATGCAAACCACACCACAAGTCGGAATATTGTCTATGTAGCTTTTCGAAAACATATTTGCTACATCGGTAAATGTGGGGTTGTGCCCGAAAAGCATCACAGTGTCACAAGATTCTGGCAGCCTTTGGATAAACTGGAAAATGGTGGTCGAAAGCGACTCGTATAATTCATCACGTATCCAAAGGTCTTCGCCTTCCACGCCTAACGCAATTTTGAAATAAGCAGCCGTTGATAGCGCCCGAATAGCAGGGCTAGACACCATTAGGTCAGGCTGAACACCTTTGCTTCGCAGTAGTTTGCCCATGAACGGTGCATCCTTCAAACCTCGCTCGTTCAGTGGCCGTTCAATGTCACGCAAGTCTGAATTGTCCCAACTAGACTTTGCGTGCCTAACCAAGTAAATCCTCTTCATATTGCAACCTGTTTTAAAAGAACCAAAGGTAGGGTTTTTCGTTTGAGTAGAACTTCGCACAACCTACATTTGTAGTTTGCTTTTTTCGCATCGCAAAACAACCTGAATTGAACTTTCTGCTTAAAAACTTGGAATTGGAACTCACCGAGCAGCATTTGCTGGTCGGCGAGAAGCTATTGGAGGAAGGCAAGGTCACCAGGTTGTTCGAAAATGAGCCGCATTTGTGGATTGCCCATGTGGACGGTTTTGAAGTGGAAATCCAGATTTCGCCGTCTAGGGTCAAGGCCCATTCATGTGAGTGCGATGTTTTTGAGCGAGAAAAATGCTGCGGTCACATTGCAGCTGGGTTATTGAATCTACGCCGCAAACTATCCGAAACTGTCAGCCAGCCACGGCGAGCCAAGCAACAGCGAACATTTGCCTACCAAAAACTGACAGTGAATGCCATTCTGGAAAGCGTGACGCAAGACGAATTGGCGGCATTTGTGCGCAATTTTGCCAAGACGAACAAGCAGTTTTCGTTGGCCCTTCGGGCAAAATTTGCGGCAAAAGTGCCTCTCGCCGACAACCGTGAGAAGTTCGGGCAATTGCTGGACAGTGCCATCCAATCGTACCGAAAGGTCAATGACCGTATCAGTTCCGCAGGCGTTGGGCAGTTGCAGAAGCTACTGGAAGAACTGCTGGGTCAGGCAGACGACGCCACTGCTCTCGAACATTTTGCGGAAAGTTGGGCAATGCTCTCGGCCATTGTCGGGCGGTTTTCTCCCATCCTCAGCAAACTGGACGCAGATGAACCCAAACTGCACTTGCAGTTGCAGGCTGCTTTTGAGAAAATCAAACTACTCGCCAAATCAACCATCCCACCCGATTTGCAAGATGAAATCAGGCAGTTTTGCGAAGCGGAATTCAATCGCCCGGCATACCGGCTTCATGGTTTTTCCGGCCATTTGCTTGGCATCTGGTGTTCACTTGCCAACGACAACGAGTTAAGTCAAAGCATTTTGAATGCCTTAGACCTTGAACTAGCAAAACCAAGACTTGATGAGCGCTACCGTTCCCAATTGCTACTAGTTAAGTTGGATTTGCTGGAAAGA
>CAYTZS010000295.1:0-4432 GCA_964442355.1 uncultured Saprospiraceae bacterium
AGACCAATGCCTTGAAGGCACTATCACTAGGACGTTTACGGCAAAAGATAACAGCAACAATACTTCACCACAAACTTGCAATCAGGTGATTTCAGTAGATCACGTAAGCGACTGGGCCATCGAGTTTCCAGCAGATATTACAGTGAACTGTGGGACGACGACGCCCGATTTTGGTGAGCCAGAGGTTTTCTACGAAACTTGCGAATTGGTCGCCATCGGCTATGATGACGAGGTTTACAATGTTGTGCCAGATGCTTGCTATAAAATTGTGCGCACTTGGACAGTAATAAACTGGTGCGTTGTTGGTGCCAACGTTGACCAAGAAGTGGTTGAACAACCTGAGAATCAACTTGGCTTGCCTTTCCCACAATGTGATGTTGATAATGATGGTGACTGCGACAGCCGCACTTTCAGGGATAGCTGGAGGGGTTCTGCTCCATCACCTAACCCTTTTGCACCAAGTTCTTACAAATTGCGTCCAACATCAATAGATTCGCACAATCCAAACAACAACCCAGTATTAAACTTCCGCAATCCCGACACAGACCCTGATACTGATCCATGGGATGGTTACATCACCTACCAGCAGGTCATCAAGGTGAACGATTCTGTTGACCCTGTGTTTGTGGGCAACTGCCAAGTACCAGATGTTTGTATCGAAAGCAACTCTTGTGCTACTGATTTGATTATTCCGCTGCCAGAAATTGACGATTGCAGCCCGAATATCAACCTGACCGCTGAAATCAACTTTGGTGGGGTTTGGGTTTCTGGCTTCGGACCATTCAACAATGTTGGCCCAGGCACTTACGTCGTGCGTTACAATGCGCAAGACAACTGCAACAACCAAACAGAGTGTACGACTACCCTCACCGTAAAGGATTGCAAAAAGCCTACTCCATACTGCAAGAACGGCCTCATCATTGAGCTGATGCAGACTGGAATGGTGGACGTTTGGGCTTCCGACCTCAATGCTGGCAGCTTCGACAACTGTCCTGGTACGTTGAAATTGTCTTTCTCTTCAGATGTTAACGACATAGGCAATACCTACACCTGCGACGATATCGGCTCGCAGCCTGTTCAGCTTTGGGTAACGGATGCGTCTGGGAACCAAGATTTCTGCAACACCTTTATTGTCATTCAGGACAATATGAACGCTTGTTCAGGTAACCCGCTAATTGCAGGTGCCATCTCAAATGAAGATGACCTCGGAATAGAAGGCGTAACCGTAAACATCAACACGCAAGGTGGTAACAGCCAAGATGTTATGACCAATGTTAACGGGGCATTTGCGCTGAGCATGACTTTGGGAGAAGACTACACTGTTGCACCTCACCTAGATGAGAACCCGCTAAACGGTGTTTCCACTTTCGACTTGGTACTCATCAGCAAGCATATTTTGGGTGCTACCTTGCTCGATTCGCCTTACAAAATCATTGCCGCTGACGCCAATAAGTCAAATAGTGTGACCACTTTTGACCTCGTTGAAATCCGCAAGCTGATTCTTCAGGTTGTCCCGACCTTCCCGAACAATACTTCATGGCGGTTTGTATCTAGCGACTATTTGTTCCCGAATCCAGCCAACCCTTGGGAGGGACAGTTTCCTGAAGTTACGAACTACAACGACGTAAGCAGTTCAATGCTCAACGTGGACTTCATCGGTATCAAAATCGGCGACGTCAATGGCAGCGCTGCTGTAAACCTGCTCGGCAGCAACGAGGAGCGTAGTGTTGGCAACTTCGTGCTCAACACTGCTGACCGCAACGTCAACAAAGGAGAAGAAGTGACCGTTGAGTTTGTGGCAAAAGAACTTGACGTGCTTGGCTTCCAGTTCACCTTGAATTTTGATGTTGATGCACTCGAATTGGTTGATATTGTGAGCGGTGTTGCTGGAGAGGAAAACTTCGGGTTCACAAATATAGACGAGGGAATGTTGACAGCAAGCTGGAACGGCACTGCCACTGAAAATGCCTTATTCAGCATTGTTTTCAGGGCAAATGAGAATGGCAAATTGAGCGAAATGCTGTCTGTCAACTCTCGTCTAACCGCTGCTGAGGCATACCGGACGAACGGTGATTTGCTCGGCGTCCAACTGGCCTTCAATACCGTTGCGGCGCAACAATTCGCACTCTACCAGAATACGCCGAACCCGTTCAAAGGTGCTACAACAGTTGGCTTCAACCTGCCTGAAGCAGGGGTAGCCAGCCTGACACTGACGGATGTTTCAGGTAAGCTGTTAACGCAAATTGAGCGTGAATTTGCTCAGGGCTACAACGAAATTCAGTTGCAGCGTAGCGAACTACCAACATCAGGTGTGGTGTATTACACCCTGAAAACTTCGGGCGAAACGGCTACGAAGAAGATGATAATTGTTGAGTAATCAATTTGAAAAATAGTGAAACGGTGGTCGACTGCGGATTTTTCCAAGCGTCGACCACCTTTCTAGCATTATATTATTTTTTTGGCAAACAACTTGCATAACCGATTATCATGAAAAAGATTAATGTTTATTCCCTGCTCATCGCAATCCTTTCCGCATTCAGCCTGAATGCACAGCAGGTGGGTATGACTATTCCAGACAAGACCGTTGACCCCGGTCAAACTTTCAGCATTGACGTCAAGGTGTCCGATTTTGATGACATCGTAAGCATGCAATTTGCACTTTTCTGGGATCCCGCTGTGATACAATTTCAGTCAGTGGCCAATCTTAACGCCAGCATGCCTGACTTCACCGTCGCCAACTCCTTCAACCTAATACCTTCAACGCAGGGTTATTTCAAAGTGAGTTGGGTATGGTTTGACCCAGTAACAAATACCGGTGTCACGCTCGCCGACGACGCTGTTTTGTTTTCCATCATTTACAAGACAGTCGGTGGACAAGGCACCAACTCGATGCTTGAAATTGCACCAGACATGAGTGGCGACTTGCCCTTCCCGGTAGAAATCACCAATTTCAGTAGCCAAACACTGGATGTGGACATTGACAACGGCAAGGTGACCGTTTCTGGCGTAAATGCGATCGAAGAGTCCCTGACAGAGGATTTTACTTTATTTCAGAACAGCCCGAACCCTTTTACGGAAATCACGTATATCACCTTCAATTTGAATACGGGTACCCAAGCCAAACTGACCATTTTTGACAACAGCGGTAAGGCTGTTTACCAAGAGAATAAGAATTTTCCTGCCGGAATCAGCAGAATACCCGTACGCCGGGATATGCTTAACAGCGCAGGTTCGTACTTTTACACCCTCGAAACCACAAGAGCCACTGCCACAAGGCAGTTGATTATGCAGTAATGCCTAATCAAGTTGGCAAGCCTTGGTGGAATTACAAGGCTCGCTGATTGTTTTTCCGATTACATTTTTTCACAATTATCGTCCCAATTCCGAACATATGAAAAGACCGATTACCAATCTCGTCATTGGGCTACTGGCGTTTTTTGCTTCGCAACTAGCCGCACAGCCTACCTTTACTGTCTCTCCGCAAACCATTACGGCCAACACAGGAGACGTAATTACCGCTAACATCGTCGTCGCAGACTTCACAAACATTGTGAGCTTCCAGTATTCAATGAACTGGAACCCCGCTGTTTTGCAGTTTCAGGCACCAGTTGGCAACGTCAACCCTTCGCAGTTGCCTGGCATGAACAGTTCAAGTTTTGGACTCACGCAAACTGGCAATGGTTTCTTATCTGTTTCATGGCTCGACCAAAATGCATCAGGTGTAACCGTGGCAGATGGCACATTGATTTACAGTTTGAACTTCTTGGTGCTCTCCGGCAATTCGACTACTATTGGTTTTGGAGGTACTCCAACTCCAATTGAAGTAATTAATGGGGACGGTGAAGACCTAACTGCTGGCACAACTTTTCAAAGTGCATCCGTGAATGCCGGCGGCGGCGGAGGTGGCGGAGGTGGAAACAACCCTCCCACTGGTTTTGCAATAATTGGTTCTGATGAAACTACTGCCACTGGTACACAAGCATGTGTTGATGTGAGCGTTAACGATTTTGATGACATCGTCTCCATGCAATACACCATGGAATTCGATGAAACAAAATGGCAGTATGCAACGGTGCAAGGCTTCAACCTAAGTGGCCTGACCATTGCCAATTTTGGGACAAACCAAGCTGGCACCGGCCGTATCGCATTTTCATGGCTAGACCCCAACACAACTGGTGTCACAGTAGCAGATGGTACGGTCATTTATCAAGTTTGCCTGAATGCAATAGGTCCGAATTCGTGTAGCGACTCCACCTTGTTCCAATTCAATAGCAGCTTGACCCCCGTTGAAATAATCAACAACAATGGCATTGTACCTTTCCAAGGTATTCCTGGCGACCTCAAAATCTGCGACACCAACGGTGGCGGAGGCGGCGGAGGTGGTGGCGGCGGCGGTGGCGGCGGTGGCAACGGATAGTCAGCGTCACCGCAG
>CAYTZS010000296.1:0-4408 GCA_964442355.1 uncultured Saprospiraceae bacterium
GTAGTCGCCCGTGAAGGGCCGGCCGGTTCGGTTCGCTCCGCGAAGGCCGGGTGCTTCCGCAGCAGGCGGGTGACCGCGGAACGCGGCAGCAGCCACGCCTGCACGGCTTCGAGGGCGATCGCGGTGGCGGGGTTTGGCCGGTCGGTGAAGACGGAGACCGCGTTCGCCGGCTCCCACGGCGCGAGGATCTGCAGGATGTGCTCCCGCCCCTGCGCGGAGCTCTTCACGACCTTGATCCGTCCCGACTCGATGACCAGCAGGCCGAACTTGCCCACGTAGGGTGTCCATTTTCGGAAATGCTCGGCGAGGTTGTCCTCCACAAGGTTGTTGGAGATGCGCTGCCCCCGGTGCGCAAATGCGCCTGTGGACCCGCTCACCCTGCCCTCGACGGGATGCGCAGGAGCCCCCCAAATCCGGTTGTGGTCGAGGAAGGTACGCACGTTGAGCAGGTCGGCGAGGTGGATGCCGTAGTCTTCGAGCAGGTCGGTGGCCAGCAGGTCGGGCCTGCCGATGTCGCCCCAGACGACCTTTGCCCAGATGTCCGCTTGGATGAGGTTGTTGCGGGTGACCCGCAGCGCCGCCTTGTTGTAGTCGGCCCCGACGAGGAAGAGCGGGTGCTCGGCCAGCATTTCGCCCCGCAGCGTCCGTTGCTCGATGACCTCGTAAATGTGCTTGAGGAACGCTCCATTGCCGCAGCCCATGTCCAGTATGCCTTTTGGTTGCTCCGCAATGGGCTGGTTGAACAGCCGGATGATGGCCTCGTCTACCTTCTTGAAGTATGAGGCGTGTGCGCCACCACTGCCCCAGACGTTCATCTCACGGTCAACGTGCAGTTCCGGTGCGCCTTCCGGCACGTCACGCAGCAGATTGGGGTTGCCAAAAATCAGTTCGTCCACCTTCCGCAACATCGGGATGTACGACACCGTGACGCCGTAGGCACTGGCCCGCTGCGCCAAGAACAAGCCCTTCTCCGTGAAGCGGTACGTCTCGTTTTTCTGCAAAAACCAACCGAGGTGTACGAACATGTCAAGCAGTTCCTTGAAACTTTCGGGGTCTTTGTGGTACTCGTCTGGCCGGAACGACGCCTCCATGAAGTACTTGTGAAACATGCCGCCCATGCCGAGGTGAACCACCGTTGGGCCTACCAGTATGCCTTCGATATGCTTCAGCACTTGGTGCTGCACGGCTTGCATTTTTTCATCTTCGGAATGCGAGAGCCCGTAGTTGTTTCGGTATTTTTCAAAGATACCCTTCAACACCCGAAACGGTTCCACCTCAAAGCGACGGTTGTGGTATTTCTCCGAAATGCGGAGCAACTGCACCACATCGGCGTAGAGGGGCACCAAACCAAAAGCAGTTTCACTGGTGTCTGTGAGCGAGTAGGTTATTTGGTCGGTGGCATTGTCCAGGTGTTGGCGAAGCCAGCCCTGCGAGCAAAGCACCCGCAACGCTACGTTGAGGTAGCCTTCGTTGGCCTTGAACATTGCTGTCAATTCCGTTAGGTCGGCTTCTTTTGCTTGCAGCAAATAGGCCAGCACCCCCTTCTCGTGTAGGGCGAATACGGTCGGGGCAGTCACGATGCCATCAAGGTGACGGAAGATTTCCTCTCGGAGCAGGTGGTTTTCTTTTTTAAGCATAATACTTGGTTGAAGGTTAGGGGGGCGGTAAAGTTTGGTTGTCTTGAACGGAGTGATTTGGGGTTGGGTTTCAGGATGGGTGCGTTTACTCGGTTTTATAAGTTGAATGTGAGTCCAGAGATTTTTTAAGCCGCAGAGCGGCGATGATATTTGTAGAATATGGCAATATCAAGGTTTTGAGCACCAGCGGTGCGGCAATCAATGGCCGCACCGCTGGTGCTCAAAATTGGTTGATGCAACATTCTACAAACATGGCCGCCGCTCTGCGGCTAAGGGATTGATTAACACCAAACTAATCTCCGGACGAACGTTAAGTTGAGCAAATGCCCTATGAAATTCCACCCTGCATCAGAACATTTCCCCCCAATCAGCACATTTGATAAAAAAATAATTGCATGAGAACAGCCCTGTACGTCATCACATTGCTCCTCCCATTTATTTGCAGCGCCGTCGGCCCTGCCACCATTAGCAACCATATCCACATTGACCAGTTTGGCTACCGCACCGCAGCGCAAAAGGTCTGCATCATCAGCGACCCGCAGGTGGGGTTCAATGGCAGTGAGAGCTTCTCGCCCGGCAACACCTACGAAGTGCGGCGCTGGACGGACGACGTGTCGGTGTTCAGCGCCAGCATCACCGCTTGGAACGGCGGTGCGACCCACGCCCAGTCCGGTGACAAGGTCTGGTGGTTCGACTTTTCGAGCTTGACTACCCCCGGCGACTACTACATCTACGACCCCACGAACATGGTCGGCTCCAACCGTTTTACCATCAACGACGACGTGTACAACGTGGCGCTGAAACAAGCGGTGCGCATGTACTACTACCAGCGCTGCGGCGTGGCAAAAACCGCTACCCATGCCGGTGTTTGGCAGGATGCCGTGTGCCATACCCACGCCCTGCAAGACCTCAACTGTCGCAGCGTCAGCAGTCCAAACGACCCGGCCTCGGAAAAGAACCTTTCTGGCGGCTGGCACGATGCGGGCGACTTCAACAAGTACGTCAACTTCAGTTGGAGCACGGTACACGAGCTGCTGTTTGCATACCAGGAGAATCCCGATGTGTTCGGTGACGACTACGGCATTCCCGAATCGGGGAACGCCGTGCCCGACCTGCTCGACGAACTGAAATGGGAGCTGGACTGGCTGCTGAAAATGCAACAGTCCGATGGCTCGGTGCTGATAAAGGTGGCGGTGCCTTGCTTTCAGGCAGCCAGCCCTGCCAGCGCCGACTTCACGCAGCGGATGTACGGCCCAGCACAAGCATCGGCGACGAGGGCAGTGGCGGGCATGTTTGCCCATGCTGCCATCGTTTATGGCAGCTTGAACAATGGCCCGATGCAGGCTTACGCCAGCACTTTGCTTACAAAGGCGGAACTCGCTTGGACATGGGTACAGAACAATCCCGGTACTTCAAACTACAACAACAATGGCTTTTGCAGCGCCAATTCTGAGATGACCGTGGAAGACCAGAACGAAGCTCTCACTGGGGCTGCGGCCATGTTGTTTGCTGCAACGGGCAACACGGCATATCGCACTTATTTTGACAACAATTATTCAGCTATAAGGCCCTATTCTTGGACGTATTGGTACGCATTCCAGCCGACGATACAGGACATTATGCTGTATTATGCAAGCCTGCCCAATGCAACAAGTTCGGTGGCCAATAATATCAAGAACAGTTGCACCACTTCTACCAATGCCAATAATACGGATATGCTGCCTGCATGGTTAAACAACACGGACGCATATCGTGCCTATTTAAAGAACAGTGACTATGTATGGGGGAGCAATCGTTGGAAAGCCAATGCCGCCAATATTTACAACAACATGGTCGAGTATGATTTGCATCCCTCCAATAATACGCATTATTTAAACACAGCGGAGAGCTACCTGCACTTCCTGCATGGCGCCAATCCCATCAATAAAGTCATGCTGACCAATATGGGCGATTATGGAGCGGAGAACTCCTGCGATGAAATGTACCATGCATGGTTTGGTGATGGCACGGATTACGACAATGCGCAAACCTCGCTCTACGGCCCGCCACCGGGCTATGTCACGGGCGGTTTCAATCCTACTTTCATGCCTGCACAGGGTTATATCTCCCCGCCACAAGACCAGCCGCACCAGAAGTCGTACAAGGACTGGAACACCAGTTGGCCGGAGAACTCGTGGGAACTCACCGAGCCTGCCATTTACAGCCAATCGTCCTATATCAAGTTGCTGTCGAAGTTTGCCACCGAAGACCTTGTCCTGCCTGCCGAATTGCGGGAGTTCCGGGCCAGCTTGCAGCCCAACAAGACGGTTTTGCTGCAATGGACAGTGGATGCTTGGCAGGATGTGGACACTTGGGAAGTCCAGCGCAGCACCGACGCCATCCATTTTGAAAGCATTGGGCAAGTAGCACCAAATACTCCCAGCGGCTTTGCTGCCAGCTTTCATTTTACCGACCAACACCCACACCTCGGCACTAATTACTATCGCCTCAAACGGCTCGACTTGGATGGCAGCTTCGGCTACTCCGGCATCGAACAGGTGAACCTGAAAACGCCGCTTACCGTGACGGCACAACCCAATCCTACCCACGGCGACCTAACCGTGACGCTGACAATGGAACCCCCACATTTGCCCGTCGAACTGCGCTTGCTCGACTTCTCTGGCCGCCCCGTATTTGAAAGCAGCATCGAGGCGGCAAGCAACCACCATGCTTTGACTATCTCCACGGCAAACCTCCCGGCAGGGCTTTATTTTCTGGAAGTGCGACTTGGC
>CAYTZS010000297.1:0-4364 GCA_964442355.1 uncultured Saprospiraceae bacterium
AGTTCGGGTATCTTCGGCCAGCAGACTACCCGTAACGTGCCAAGTATCAACGACCTTGCTTGGAAAATTAGCTATAACCCATTGAACACTCCACTGTTTTGGGATGGCCGTGAGGACAACTTGCAAGAAATGGTGCTAATGCCAATCAGCCACCCCGCCGAACTTGGCCTTTCTTTGGATGAGCTAATTCCAAGGCTGGAGGCCGAACAGTTTTACAGGGTGTTGTTCAAAAATGCTTTTGGTCAAGGTGAAATCACCCAAGAATGGGTCGCAGAAGCGTTGAAGCAATTCCTACTTTCAATGGTCAGTTTTGATTCAAAATATGACAGAGTCCATGAAGGCGAGGTTGAATTTACGCCCGACGAGGCAATAGGCGAGGAACTTTTCATGGCAAACTGTAGCAGTTGCCACACTGCTCCTTGGTTTAGCATACCCATTCCACAAAAAAACTTCTTTTCTTCAGACACCCTCGACCTTGGTGTTTTTGAAATCACGAACGAATGGGGTGATCAATGGCGATTCAAGTCACCCTCCCTTCGGAACGTGGCCGAGACCGCACCGTACATGCACAACGGCAGAAAAAGCACGCTGGAATCGGTGCTTGAGTTTTATTCTGACAGCATTTGGGTTTGGGGGGACCCCATTTCTGACATAGATTTTAACCAAACGGAGATAAGTCAAGTCGTCGCTTTCTTGAACACCCTCAGCAGCCCTAACCTGTTGACTCACCCCAAATTTTCAGACCCATTTGAAATGCCTTTGGCTGCCAACGATGTCGACGAAAATGCGTTCTTAAAACTGTATCCAAACCCTTTTGCTTCCACATTGAACATTGAACTGAGTGGCATGTCAGGGCAGCATTTTGAGCTTGAAGTCTACAAGCAAGATGGTAGTTTGATTAGGCAAATGAGGTTTCAGGGTAAAACGTCCAAACTGAACAAAGAAGGACTATCCCCAGGCATTTACTTGTTAAAAATTATTGGCCAAAACCAAACAACTACCCGGCAGATAGTGGTGCAATAGCCAATTTAGCTCCACAAATTAACCCCAAAGAAGGCCAGCCGATATACTTCGGCTGGCCTTTTTTAATGCTTCCACCCCTTCGCCCCGCAAGGAAGTACCACCCTTGTTAGCTCGCTCGTCTTGTTTACTATTACATTTTCCAATATTCTTTACCTTTGGCGCTCGACCCCCAACAGCCACTCACGAATTACTTTTCAAAAAATGGATTTCAAAAAACTCGTTCCCCACGTCATTGCTTTCGTTGTGCTGCTTATCGTGGCATTTGCCCGTTTTTCACCCATCATTTTCGAAGGTAAGACCCTCCAGCAGGGCGATAACCTGCAAGCAATGGGCATGCAAGGGGAAAACCGTCGGGTACTCGAACAAACCGGAGAGCTGCCGCTCTGGACCAACAGCGCCTTCTCCGGTATGCCTTCGTACCAAATCATGTACCCCACTTCCAACCCCATCAAGTACGTCTCCAAAGCATTTTTGCTCGGCAACGACATGGCCCCACCGCACACGGGCATCCTGTTGATGATGCTAGGCGTTTATATCCTGTTATTTGTGCTCAAAGTTGACTGGCGACTCGCCATCATCGGTGCCATTGGCTTCGGTCTGGCCGCCAACCACATGGATTTGGCACAAGCTGGGCACTCCACCAAAATCATCGCTGCGGCCTATGCTGCCCCAATTTTGGCGGGCTTGATACTGACGATGCGGGGCAAATATTGGCTCGGCGGGGCATTGACCGCCTTGTTCACGGCGCTCCAACTCTACGCCAACCACGTCCAAATCACTTACTACCTTTTCATGACGCTCCTGATTTTTGGCGTCGTTTACTTGATTGATGCCGTGAAAAATGGATGGCTGCCACGTTTTGGCACGGCTGCGGCAGTATCGGTGGTTGCTGTGCTGCTGGCTGTTGGCACCAACGCCAGCCGCTTGATGACCACCAAAGAATATGCAGAGGAGACCATTCGTGGCAAATCGGAACTGACCAAAAAAGACGCCAGCAGCGGCTCTACGGCCAGCGAGGGCGGCGGCTTATCCAAAGATTACGCCTTTCAGTACAGCTACGGCGTGCTCGAATCCTGGAACTTGCTCATACCGAATTACATGGGCGGCAGCAGCTCCGTTGGTTTTGCCAGCGACCCCAACAGCGCCACCATTTCCGCACTCCGTAGCATGAAAAGCTCGGAAGAAGCCATGCAATTCGCCCAGCGTGCTTCGCATTATTGGGGCGGCCAGCCGTTCGTGGGTGGTGGCGTTTACATGGGCATCGTGTTCACGCTGCTGTTTTTCATGGGCATGTTTTTGGTGAAAAATCCGCTGCGGTGGTATGTGCTCGGAGCTTTGATTTTGGGCATTATGGTGTCATGGGGCAAAAACTTCCCGGCTTTCAACTACCTGATGTTCGACCATTTCCCCATGTTCAACAAGTTCCGTGACCCCAAGATGATACTCATCATTTGCAACATGTTGGTCGTCGCATTTGGAATGTTCGGCTTGCAGGCTTTTTTGGACAAAAAGACCGACCAGCAAATGCGGCAGCGTGGCCTGCTGCTAGGAGGTGCAGTCACAGCTGGACTTTTGCTCATTGCCTTCCTCCTCAGTTTCACGCTCGATTACCAGAAACCTGGCGACGAATTCCCGCAAGCACTGGCAGATGCGATTGCCAAAGACCGGGCGGCGCTGCTCCAAGCTGACGTGTTGCGCTCGTTCCTGTTTGTGGGCTTGGCCTTCGGCCTGCTGTGGTTCTGGGTGAAAAAGAGCTTTGCCCCGGTGGCATTGGTCTTGGGAATTGGCGTGTTGGCCATTGTTGACATTTGGGGCGTCGGTGCCCGGATGCTCACGGAGGAGGATTTCATCACGCAGTCACAAAAGAACTCACTGAAAGCTCCGTCTGCTGGTGATGATGAGATTTTGAAGGACAAAGACCCGCATTTCCGGGTGGCCGATTTCCGCCGTGGCTTGCCGTTCACCAATGCCTTCACGGGTTTTCACCACAAAAGCGTTGGGGGCTACCATGCTGCCAAGCTCATGCGCTACCAAGAAGTCATTGAAAAATACCTCAACGACCCAGGCACCAGCCAACATATTTACGGCATGTTGAACGCCAAATATTACATCAACAACGAGGACAAGGCGTTGACCAATCCCAGTGCCTGCGGCAATGCGTGGTTTGTGAAGGAAATCAAGGTAGTTGCTGACGGCGATGCAGAAATTGCTGCACTTGCCGACCTGAAACCAAAGGAACAAGCGGTGGTACAGGAGTCTTTTGCAGCGTCGGTAAAGGGCTTCACCCCAAGTTTCGACAGCTCGGCCACCATTCAACTGGTCCGCTACCACCCCGACACGATGACCTACAACTACTCGGCTGCAAGTGACCAGTTTGCCCTGTTCTCTGAGGTTTACTACCCACCTTCCAAGGGTTGGGAAATGTACCTTGACGGTCAAAAAACGGACGATTTCATCAAGGCCAACTTCCTGCTCCGTGCTGCCAAGTTGCCTGCGGGTAAGCACGAAGTGAAAATGGTTTTCTCTCCAAAATCTTACCACACCGGGGAAACAATCGCCGTTATTGCTGCTTTGCTGGTCTTGGGACTTACGGTTTGGGGCATATTCTGGTTCACGAAAAATTATCAGGTGCCTGATGCCGGAAACCTCCCAATCATGGAGGCAAAAGAGCGGGCTGCTGCTCCAAAACCGACAAGAACGGAGCCTCGGAAAAAGAAATAATGAAAATGATTTTTGCCTCAATTTGAACCAAGCAAAAACAACAAAACGATGCTGACAAACACAATGAAGAAGGTAGCAGCATGGCCAATATTGGCCATGCTGCTTTCAGTGGCTGCTTGCAAAAAATCATCCGCCCCCAACGACCTCCTCACCATAAAAGAAGACCCTGCCACGGTCGCAAAAAATGCCCAAAAAATAAGGGAAGAAACACCTGTAAAGTTGGCTGATGGGCTAGAACTGAGCCTTTGGGCTTCCGACTCGCTGGCACCAGACCCCGTGGCCATGTCCATTGACGACCAAGGTCGGGTGTACCTGACCCGCACCAACCGCCAAAAACACTCTGAATTTGACATTCGTGGTCACCAAGATTGGATGACCGAGTCCATTTCCTGGCAAACGGTCGAGGACAGAAGGGCTTTCCTCCGCCGCAATTTCGCCCCTGAACGCAGCAAGGAAAATGAATGGCTGCTCGACCTCAACAACGACGGAAGCCACGATTGGAAAGACCTTAAAGTGGAAAAGGAAGAGGTCTGGCGACTGGAGGACACTGACGCAGACGGTTTCGCCGATATTTCCATGCGTGTCCTGAATGATTTTTGTGAGGAGGTCACAGACGTTAT
>CAYTZS010000298.1:0-4363 GCA_964442355.1 uncultured Saprospiraceae bacterium
GATGAACCCAGGAAATGGGGGAGTAACGAAAGTTGGCCGTTGGTATGGCCACCAATATTTGGCCAACACCCAATCCACGCCCGCTTCGTCATTGGCCGGCACGGCGATAAAATCAGGCCCTCTCCATGCCAATACCTTTATCTCACCAACATTTTCATTGTTCATGCCAGCCAGTGGGTCGCCTATTTCTATCACTTCGATGAGGCCGGGCAGCAGCGGCAGGCCAGCTGGGTCGTAGTTGGCAAGGGTGGAGTCCGTGCTTTGTCCCTTCTCAGCCATGCCCCTGATGGCCGAAATTGGGCGGATACCATCGTAATAGCCCTTGATGCCCCAAGCAGTCATGGCTGCATCGTGCAGGGCACCACCGAGCATGAAGTAGGCTTTTACGTCATATTCAAGGGTGTCAATCGCTTCACCTTGACCGCGGTATTTGCGCTCAAATTGAGGGTGATCCATCACGTAGTTCAAAATCTCAAACCAGTGGCCGGGAGGGGTGTCGGAGTTGGGGCCGTCGGCCCAAAATTCTGCCAACACACGGGCATAATCGCCACGAGTGACGAACTGCGGCGTGTAGGGTTGTCCGGTTTTGGGGTTCACGTCGTAGCCATCTGAAAAATTGGTGCCGCCCTCTGCCAGTTTGTAGAAATTCAGGTATTCGTCGAAGGTCGTCGGCAGGTTTTCAACGGCGATATTGCCGATGGAGGCTGGCGAGATGTCCCAAACTTCGTTGTCATCTGGCGCCAAGTGGCTCGACCAAGCAGACACCAAGGCGAAGTTCCAGATGTATTCTGCATTCTCCTGTGCGGTGCCGTTGACGTTCAACTGTGGTGGTGCACCGGGGTCGTGGTAAACGTTCCAATCGTGGCCATCGCGCTGGAACGTTGTCTTGTCATCGGCGTCCATGGCGAACGGCACCAAATTGCCCCACTCAGGGGTGAGCGCAGGCGGGGTATTGAATGGGATTGGAATTCCGTTCTGGTCAACAAAAACATCAAGTGTTAGTGGCTGCCAGCGGTTGAAGTCAACCAAGTTTGGGTTGCCCACTATTTTGGTCACTAGCGGTGGGTTCACAGGCTGGTAGTACAGGTTAGCGTAGTTGAACTGTTCGTTGGAGCCGTCTTGGAAGCCGAAGGCAATCATCTGACTGGCGATGTAGTTACCAAGGGCAGCAGGGTCGCCAGTACTATAATCTGTGCTGACATTGCTGATGTCGTAGCCCAATTGCAGCATCTTGAAATCCAATTGCTGAGAGGTGAAAAACAGCGGATTTGTGTTGCCGGGGGAGTTGGCGAAGCGGTGCTTAAGCAAGCGGTAGGCTGCGAAGCTGATGGCCTCCTCTCGTGCAGCTTTTACATCTGTTGGAGCAGGCACTCCATCGAATGGGCAGGTGTAATTGCCCACGGTTTTGCCCAATAAATAGGTGGTAGCCACCGTATCGTAAGCTGCCCAAGCATCGTACATGACGACAGAAGTATGGTACAGGTTTCGGGCGTGGATGGTTGGCCGCCCGAAGTCGCCACGAATGGCGAAAATCAGCATCTCGTTCCACTCACGGGCCACGGAATGTTGCGCATTTGCAGCACTGAACATGGATAAAAACAGGAAAATGAATGTAAAGATTCTCAATTTCATAAAACGGGATTTTAAACTTGAAGCGAATTAAACGTTGGAAAATTCAGTGCTTGATAAGTGGTTGTTGTTCAGGTTTGAGGCAAAATAGATATGAGGATTTTAGGCAAGTATGTATTCACAAAAGTATCAAGGTGTGGTTTCTAACACCTTAAAAAATCCTTAGAACTCGAATTGTAGGCTCAAATCTTTGGTTTTTGTAGATTGGCCGTCAAAAAGGCCTTGTTTTTCAGCAGTAAAACCTATCGAAATGAAGCCATTTCTCCTAGTTGACGATAATATCGCCCTCCAACTTGCTAGGTACGAATTAGCAAATTCCGTGTTCCAAGCCATTGACGAAAATCGGGCTCACCTGCGGCAGTGGCTGCCCTGGGTGGATGGTACACGTTCTGTGGACGACACAAAAACGTTCATTCAGGAAAGTATGCAACACAACAGCGATGGCAGTCGCCTTACGCTGTTCATCACCGTGGACGACCAACTGGCTGGTTCGCTCGGAGTGGTGAATTTCAACAAAGAGCACCGCAAATGTGAAATCGGGTACTGGCTGCGTGAAGACTTGCAGGGCAGGGGCATTGTGACGAATACACTTGCAACTTTTGCCGATTTTTTGTTTAAAAACAAGGGTATGAACCGCCTCGAAATCCAAGTGATGGTGGGAAATGCAAAGAGCCGAGCTGTGCCACTTCGGCTGGGTTTTCAATTGGAGGGCGTACTACGCCAGTCACTTTTTATGTACCAAACCTTCCACGATGTGGAACTTTTTAGCCTGCTGAAATCCGATTGGACGAAGCGACAGCTTGTTTGAAAAAAATCAAAAAATTTGAACAAAAAATTTTGAGATAAAATAATTTGTTTTAATTTTGCCTCCATATCAATGACTAATTGTTTAATCATCAAATTTAAAGAGCCATGATTGGAGAAGACCGCCTCGAACTCAATGACCGCTTCATCAAAGTCTTTCAAATGCTCGAAGACCGGGGCGTCATCGTTAAAAACGACCGCAGTGGCAAAGGCATCGGCGACGTCGCCGAAAAGATACTCGGCAACAAAGGCTATGGCCATATCATCAGGGCCTTCCTCACGAGCGAAGACAAGCGGGTCATCAGCTACTCACAGGCTCGCAAGTTCTGCCGGGAGTACGGTGTCAATGAGGACTTCCTGCTCGACGGAACGGGTACGCCGTTCGGCCTTGACCTGCCCAAGCGCACCACCGAATTGGGCCTTATCACACCAAAGGGCAATATCCTTTTCACGACCGTCGCTGCATTTGCTGGCAGTTCGGTAGATACCAGCAGTTTCGCCACTGAGGAAAGCTCGTGGTTTTCTCTCCCTGGCTTGCAGGGTGGTGGCCTCGTCGCTTTTCAAATCAACGGCAATTCGATGGAACCAGTCATCATGGACAACGACATTGTCGTGTGCCGGGAAGTGGAGCGCCTCGACCAATTGAAGGACAACGAAATCTACGCTGTGAAAAACAATGGCTCCATGTGGGTCAAGCACGTCCAGCGAATTTACCACGGAGGGCGCATCACGCACCTCAAGCTCATTTCCGCCAATCACCTAGAGCACGACCCCTTCATCGAAGAAGTGAACGTACACACCCGGCTGTACAAGGTTGTGCGCAAAATCAGTGATTTCTAAGGAAAGTATTGGCAGCGAATTGTTTGTTTCCGAAACAAAGCCGTTCAACCAAAGCCGTTAATTCCGTCTTAGTCAATCGTCTGCCACATCAAAAAGTCATTTCTCTTTACCATGCGTCCTAGCATGGAATTATCCTGCTGTTTTTATAAGTTCTGTTCTCCCGGCCTTGAAAGAAGGACCGGGAGTTCTTTTTAGGTGGGTTACTCAGATGCAATGGTTTTTGACCAAATTTCAGATCCATTCGAGTCGAAAATGCTGATTTTCATGACCCTTGCCTGCCGGGTGCCTGAAAACTCAAGCACTCCAAAGTTTTTCTGCTGTACCATTGTCCCGTCCACTCGCAGGGCATTGGCTTCCTCGCCCGTGTGTACACCAGATGAAAGTGGTGATACAGTTAGGTCGTACACGGTATTGCCAGTTGCATTTTTCATCATACTCAGCTCTGTGTGGTGGCGGTCGCCAGTGAGGAATACCACATTTTTGATGCCTTCTTCTTCAATTTTTTTCAACAGATACGCCCTTTCCTGAGGGCAAATATTGGTGAAGGTTTCGTGCCCGGCAAAGGTGGTGAGCACCTGCCCGCCGATAGCCACGATTTTGAAAGGGGCCTTGCTGGCTGCAAGTGCATCAATTAGCCACTCGATTTGCGCTTCGCCCAAAATGGTGCGGTCTCCAGTCTTGCGGTTGTTCGGGGTGCGGAAATAGCGGTCGTCGAGCAGGAAAAAATCAATGTCGGCCCACTGGAAGAAGCTCGTGATGCCGCCCTGCCCGGGCAGCCCAACAGTCGGGTTCGCCCAAAACATTTTAAAAACCTCAGTGGCCATGTCCTTGTGCACGAAGCTGCGGTCGCTGTCATTTGGGCCGTAATCATGGTCGTCCCAGATGGCGTAGTGGTGCGTGCTTGCCAGCAGTGGTTGTAGCTCTGGAAGTGAGCGGGTGTGGGTGTAGCGGTGGAGAAAACCCGTGCGGGTGTACCAGTCGGGCTCCCGCAGGTAGGTGTTGTCACCGAGCCAGAGCATGAGGTCGGGTCGCTGCTTGTGTATGGAGGTGAACAACTGCCACTCAGCTACTCCTGCCATAGCGAACGGAC
>CAYTZS010000299.1:0-4354 GCA_964442355.1 uncultured Saprospiraceae bacterium
AGGTGGCGAATTCATCATCAAGGAAAGCGCCGCAGCAGATACTTTCATCCCCGAAGACATCAACGAAGAGCAAAACATGGCCCGCCAAATGGTGCGGGACTATGCCAACGAGGCTGGCGAAAAGCCCCACAAGCTCGAATACCAAGTCGAGTTGATGGACAAGGCAGGCGAACTTGGCCTGCTTGGCTGCCACATCCCCGAAGAATACGGCGGCACCCTGCTCGACACCAATGCCAACACCTTCATCAGCGAGGAATTGGGGCGCATGGGCGGCGGCTTTGCCACGACCATCGCTGCCCACACGGGAATCGGCATGTTGCCCATCCTCTATTTTGGTACGGAGGAACTGAAGCAAAAATACCTGCCCCGCCTCGCCTCCGGCGAATGGAAGGCAGCCTACTGCCTCACCGAACCCGGCAGCGGCTCCGACGCCCTCGCTGCCAAGACCCGTGCCGACCTAACCGCCGATGGCCAGCATTACCTCATCAACGGTCAAAAGATGTGGATTTCGAATGCAGGCTTTGCCGACATGTTCATCGTGTTTGCACAAATTGACGGCGACAAGTTCACGGGCTTCGTGGTCGAAGCCAAAACACCGGGCATTACCCTCGGTGCCGAGGAGCAGAAGATGGGCATCAAGGGCAGCAGCACCCGCCAGGTGTTTTTTGAAAACGTGCAAGTGCCTGTCAGCAACGTGCTCGGCCAAATCGGCAAGGGCCACCTCATCGCCTTCAACGCCCTCAACATCGGGCGCTACAAGCTCGGCGTGATGTGCATGGGTGGTGCCAAAAAAGCCATTGCTGCCAGTGTGAAGTATGCCAACGAGCGCAAGCAGTTTGGCGAAAGCCTCTCCACTTTCGGGGCCATCAAGCACAAGTTGGCTGAGCAGGTCATCCGCAACTTCGCACTTGAAAGTGCTTGCTACCGCATCTCCGACCTCCTCGACGACAAGAAAAATGCGCTCATGGAACAAGGTGACAGCTACGCCGATGCCACCCTCAAGGCCGCCGAAGAGTATGCCATCGAGTGCGCCATTATCAAGGTGTACGGCTCGGAGGTGACGGACTTCGTGGTGGATGAAATGGTGCAAATACACGGCGGGCTCGGCTTCTCTGAGGAGTTGTCGGCTGCACGGGCTTACCGCGATGCCCGCATCAACCGAATCTACGAGGGCACCAACGAAATCAACCGGATGCTTATGGTTTCCCAGTTGCTCAAGCGGGCGATGAAGGGCCAGGTGGACATGGTTGGACCAGCTTGGGAGGTGCAGAAGGAACTGGCTTCCATGCCTTCCTTCGAAGGCGTGAGCGGATTGTACGCAGAGGAGAAAAAGGCGCTCAAGGACTTCAAAAAAATCGTGCTCATGACCGCTGGTGCTGCTGTGAAAATGCAGATGGAAGGCCAACTCGACATCAAGGAAGAGCAGGAAATCGTGATGAACGTGGCCGACATGATGATTGACGCCTTCGTGGCTGAGTCGCTGCTGTTGCGGGTGGAACGCCTGAACGATATGCCCGGCAAGGCACACGACCAAGCCGTTTACGAGGCCATGTTGCGGGTCTTCTTCAACGATGCCACTGGCCGCATCACGAAATCGGCCACCGATGCCATCGCCTCGTTTGCCGAAGGCGACCTACTGAAAACATTCCTAATGGGCGTGAAGCGCTTTGCAAAGTACCCGCCCGTTAATGTCAAAAACGCCCGTCGCCTCGTGGCTGATACGCTCATCAAGGCCGACGACTATTGCTTTTAACCATAGTTTTTAACGTGAGTTATGGCATTTGTCTCTCGCTCCATCGGAGCGAAATCTTTGTAGCGGCCAAGGTTTACAGGGTTTTCCGCTCCATCGGAGCGGTATCTTGAAAGAGAGATGGCGTTCCGATGGAACGCAAATGGCCATTTACTGGGCATTCCTACAAAGATACAAGTCCTACGGACTTGATTATCAACTACTTATTACCACAATTCACGTTAGTTTTTACGAAAAATTTGGAGGCAGTCCGAGCAGTCGGGCTGCCTTTTTTGTTTTGAAAAAAAACGCCACCTTCGTATTCAATCCTTCAAACACTCAATCCTTCAATCCTTGAAAATACAAGGCAAACACTACCGCACCATCTGGCTGCACCCCGACGACGAACGGGTGGTGCAAATCATTGACCAGCGCCACCTGCCGCACCGCTTCGTCATCGCCGACCTCCGCAGCTTGGAGGACTTCGAATTTGCTATCCGTGACATGCTCGTGCGGGGCGCACCGCTCATCGGTGCAGCGGCGGCCTACGGCATGTATGTGGCGGCTTTGCAGTTTTCCGCTTCGCAAAACTTTGAGGAAAAAATGCGGGAAGCTGCCGCCAGACTGAAGGCAACCCGCCCCACTGCCGTGAACTTGGCCTATGCTGTTGACCGGGTGCTGGGTGTAGTTGGCAGTTCGACAGTGGGCAGTTTGACAGTGGGCAGTGGGCAGTCAGCGGCCGAGCGGATTGTACTTGCGAAGCAAACCGCCCACGACATCACCGAGGAGAGCGTGGCCCACTGCCGCTCCATTGGCGAGCACGGCCTGAAACTCATCGAAGCCATCCACGAAAGGAAGTCGCAGCAGTCCTCCCCAATCGTAAATCGTCAGTCGTCAATCGTAAATATCCTCACGCACTGCAACGCTGGCTGGCTCGCCTGCATTGACCACGGCACTGCCACGGCGCCCATCTACGCCGCCCACGACCGGGGCATACCCGTACACGTCTGGGTGGATGAGACACGCCCCCGCAACCAGGGCGCTTCGCTCACGGCCTTCGAGTTGGGGGAGCACGGCGTGCCGCACACCGTCATCGCCGACAACACGGGCGGCCACTTGATGCAGCACGGGCTGGTGGACATGGTCATCGTAGGTACCGACCGCACCACCCGCACGGGCGATGTGGCCAACAAAATCGGTACCTACCTCAAGGCGCTGGCTGCTGCGGACAATGGCGTGCCGTTCTACGTGGGCGTGCCTTCATCGAGCATTGATTGGCGCTTGCGCAATGGGCTGACTGAAATCCCCATCGAGGAACGGGACGCCGGGGAGGTGCATTTCATCAGTGGCTTGGGCGAAGATGGGCAGGTACGGGAGGTACGGCTGACGCCGGCGAGCAGTCCTGCCGCCAACTACGCTTTCGACGTGACACCCGCCCACTTGGTGACGGGATTGATTACGGAGCGGGGTGTTTGTGCGGCAAGCGAGGAGGGGTTGGTGGGGTTGTTCCCTGAGCAGGGGGAGTTCTAGCGGGAATCGTTTTGACTGGTGGGAAACGCCCCAGCGGGGCGGCATCTTTGTAGCACTTGCGATTTACCTTGGTGTTGCCGTTCCATCGGAACGGTATCTCATGGGGCAGTTACCGTTCCGATGGAACGGCCTGCGAAGGGGTTGGCTTGGCTCCTACAAAGATGCCGTCCCGATAGGACGAGGATTGTGGGATTTCGTCTCTCGCTGCTAACGTTTTGGGGCTTGGCGCAGTGACGGTTTTAAAAGCAGTAAACTGTCAGCCTGCACAAATGCCCAATAGAAGCACTACACTTGACTAACCACGTCATCCGCCATTGAGCCAAACGCCTGTTGGGCGCTGTGGCCTTCTGTTGTCCGTCATCCTACTTGGCTTTCTGAGTATTGTCCTTTAATGTGAGCCAAGAAATATTTTCCCACTGAATCACTTCTAATAAATTCATAATAAGAGCTTTCTGGGAAGTCGTAATACTGCCAAACTGCACCGTTTTTTTTGAATTCAATTTCGAGTGTCGAAGTATTAGAGTCAAATCCAATACTTGCTATCATTGAAGATTCTACATATTGTCTATCCATATCTAAAATTTTTGTTGCCTAATTCTTGTTACAACGGTTTTATAGTTGTCTTCATTTGTCGGGTGTACTTGCTGCCATTTTTCAACAAGTTTTGGGTCATCACTTGTTGGTCTTGGAATATTTAGTTCAAGCCTTACTCTTGAGGGAATTTTAATTGCTTCTCCAACTATTATTGCTTCACCCGTCCTTAATGAAGGGAGTAGGTCAATTAAACTGTTTAGGTTGTCGGGGGCTGAAGATTTAACTATTGATTGGTCACCCGAATTAGTTAAGCGTAACGCAATGAAAGTACCAACTTGGGCAAGTATCGTCTCTGAAATTTCAGATGGTCTTTGCGAAATTACTAAAGCACCTAAACCAAACTTTCTTCCTTCTTTGAATACTCTTTCTACCGCAGCTTTTGAATAACTGTTATTGTCATTCTTGTTAAGGTAGTTGTGGGCTTCTTCATAGGCCAAAAGGAGTGGTCTATTTTTCCCAGTATATTCTTCGTTACGCCCCCAAAACATACTATCATACAAG
>CAYTZS010000300.1:0-4272 GCA_964442355.1 uncultured Saprospiraceae bacterium
TTTTGGCACTTGCCTCGGCCTTCTTCTTCAGCTCGGCGAGCCAAACATCGTGCAGCTTCTTCAGTTTTTTGGGCTGGAATAGCTTCTCAAAAAAGGTCAGCCAGCCGTTCTGCGACTCGTCGGTGATGACCTTGCAGCCAGCCGCCGTCGGGACGATGAACCAAGCGTGGTAGCCTTGGATACTCTTCCGCTCCGACTCCCAGCACAGCCTCGAATACGGCTCAAATTCCCAGATGGTGGATACGAAGTCCAAACCCATCGTTTGCCACGAAAAAACCGAATTGGCTTGCAAAACGAGTTCATCTGCATTGCGAAGCACCACTTTTTTTGCGCCTTCGTACCAGTTGGGCCATGCCTCAGCATGGATGAGGATTTCCCAAACCACTTGCGGCGGGGCATTTATTTCGATTTCGTTGTGAACGTAAAACTTGCTCTTTCCCGGCTCGTATTCAGGCGGCCAGTGGATGTCGGTGTTGACTTGGGCACGTGTTGCGGATGCGAGCGACAGGAGAATGGTACTGAAGAAGAACTTTGCCATGTGTGGTATTTTGCTGCAAAGTTGTGGCCATGCCAACGATGGGAACGATAACAAATGTTAAGGAAAAGGCTCAGGGTTTTGTGAAAAAATAGGTCGTCTTGCTGGCGGCGTCATCGTAGGTAACTACCTCCTCGTTTTTGTGAAAACTAAAATAACTGAGCAGCCCGAAATCGCCGGAGCAACAAGCCGTGTGGGTCAGGAAGGTGCCGAGCACCGTGAATTGCCAAGAAGCATTGACGACGAAAAGCAGCGCCAATAACGCCAGCGAAATGGCCACGAACGGCGCCAAGGCCACGATTTGAAACTCCTTGCGACTCGCCACAAACTGGTCGGCCAGTGCCATGAAATAGAATTTTTTCCAGTTAACATCATACGACGTTTTCTCGGCTCCCTGTGAGCGGTAAGCCAACACGTGGATATATTCGTGAATGGGAATCAGCAGAAAAGCGATGAAAATGCCATAAGAAAAATAGGCGAACCCGTCACTGAAACTGACCGCTTTGGTTGCGTGGTTGATGCCGAAAAACAGGCCTGTCGCAGCCAATGCCAAAATATTGAAGGCATAGAAAAGCACTGTAAAAACGGTACGTTTTTTCAGGTAAGTCTGCACAAACGGGACAATTTCCAGGTGGTTTAAGGTGTCCCGAAGGATGTAGCCCTTGCTTTCAAGTTCGGATGCTTGGATTTTCATGATGTCAATTTTTTGAAGGAATTGCCTTTCAGTCTGCTGAGGTGAACCGACGTGATGCCGAGGTAAGAAGCAATCATGTGCTGAGGTGCCCGGTTGTGGATGTTCGGGAACACGTCGGTGATGGTATCGTAGCGCTCCTTGGGCGAGCGGGCATAGCCGTTCTTGATGCGGTTGTCTTGGTAAATGAAATAGAATTCGGCAATCAGCCTGCCCATTTTTTCGCCCTCGGCAAGGTTGGCGTAGCCCCACTCGATGGCGCTGCGGGGCATCACCACCACCTCCATCGCCTCGATGGCCTGCAAAGTATAAAGCGATGGCTGTCGCTGGATAAAGCTGGAATAATCGGCGATAAACTGGTTTTCCAGCGCAAAATGGATGGTGTGCTCCGTGCCGCCATTGTCCAAGATGACGACCCGCAAGATGCCTTTTTGGATGAAAAACACCTCGTCGGGCACGATGCCCGGCTTGCTTAGGACTGCTTGTTTTGGGTAAGATTTGACAAAGCATTTATCCAACAACGCCGCCATTTCCTCCTCGGAAATGGTGATCATCTGGCGAATGGCTTGCTTGATTTGTTCCACTTTTATTGGTTGAAAACCAATGGAACAAGCGATTGGAAATGGGGTTCACAAAAACAACAACCGTAAGCCGTTTTACTTGTTACAACCTTTCAAATGCACACAAATCGAAAATGAGCGGACTTAAAACCATCTATATCGCCAACATTATCGTCGCAGGCTGGATTGGAATTTCTGCCATGTTTTTCCCAAAAACGGCGGCAGCCACTGTGTTCTCCAACGCTTACCCACAGACCGAGGTCATCCGTTTGGTGGGCTGCCTTTGGTTGACCATTGCTACACTGTCGGCGCTTGGGCTGTGGAAGCCGTTGACTTTTTCGCCCATTTTGCTCGTGCAATTGATTTACAAATCTGCTTGGCTACTGGTGGTCGCCCTGCCCGCCCTATTGAACAAACAATCCTTTCCGAAGGAAATGGCCTTGTTTTTTGTGGTTTGGGTGCTGGTGCTGCCCTTCGTGATACCTTGGGGGAAGTGGGCATGACCCCCAAAAGTTTTAAAGAAATTCAGTAACTCCCCCCAACCTTCCTTCCGTTCCACGCCGCCTTCCCCTCAAAAACTGGCAGTTTTTCCGGTGCAGTGAACTTCGACATATCTCCCGTCAGCGATTTCATAAAAGCCACGAGGTCGCTTTGCTCCGCCTTCGTCAACTTGAGTTCGTCGAAGGGCAGCGTTTGGTACGGCACGTCGAGCTTCAGCCCTTTTCCGCCGCCCCGGTTGTAGAAATCCACCACTTCTTCGAGGGTCTTGAAAGCGCCGTTGTGCATGTACGGGGCCGTCAGTTCGGCATTGCGCACGGTCACGGTTTTGAAAGAAGTTTTGAGAAAATCCGCCTTCACGTCGGGCATCCCGTTGGCGAACCTGCCGAGGTCGGCGTCGAGGCTGGGGTGCAGCGTGTCCGCTGTGGCGGTGATGCCCAACACCTCCGATTCCGATTCGAGGTAGGTCGGCGGCACGGTGCCGTTGAAGACCGGGGCAAAATGGCAAGTACCACAGGCCGCCTTGCCCATGAACAGGTTGAAGCCACGGCGCACCGCCGGGTCAATCACGCCCGTTTCGCCCCGCACGTACTGGTCGAACTTGCTGTCGAAATCCGTGAGGCTGGCCACGTAAGCGCTCAACGCATCGGAGATGGAGTAGGTCGAAAGCTGGTACTGCGGCTGCTCCGGGTATGCCTCTGCGAACAGGCGCTGGTACTCGGCGCTCTGGCCTAGTTTTTCGATGATTTCTGGGTAGACGGTGTTGAATTCGTCCTTGCTCAACACCACGTGCAGCATCTGGCGGTCGAGCCTTGGCTCCCGCAAGTCCCAGAAATACTGGTCGGCGTACACGGCGTTGACGAGCGAGGGGGAATTGCGGAGCAAAGAATGCTGCCCATCGGCAGCTAGGCTCTTGGGCTGGCCATCGGTGAACGCCTTTTCCGGCTGGTGGCAGGAGGCACAAGAGCGGTCAATTTTTTTGGATAAAATGGGGTCAAAGAACAGTGTCCTGCCCAGTTCCTTCCTTTTTTCAAACAGTGGGTGCTTCAGGTCTAGGTTGGCGAAGTAGCCAGCGTTCAAAAAATCAGGGTCAAATAAGCTGGCAGCGTGGTAGTTCACGGCACGGGGCAGCTTGTCGGTTTCCTCCGCAAACTCGATGCCCAGCGACTTGTGTATTTCGTAAAAAAGTTGGTACTGCGGCTCGATGTGCTTCATCAAGAACTCCAGTCGGTCGAAGCTGTCGAAGTCGTCGTTCTTGGTCAAATATTCCAGCGTGTTTTCCATGCGGGCATCCATGACGATGGCGAGGCCACGGTCTTTTTCTTCCAGCATCGGCATATAATTTTTGAACGCATCGTACATGCCCTCGAAGGCAATCTTGGCCTCCGGGATGGCATTGGCGGAGCCGGGCGTGTCGAAGCCTGTGACGCCGAGCGTGAACGTGCGCACCAACTGCTGCCGGATGGCCTCGAAGACGTGGCGGTGCGTGATGTCAATTTTTGATTGGAAAAACTGGACTTCCTTCCAGTCTTTTTCCAGTTTTTGCGCCAGTGCCACGATGTCGTTTTTTTGGGAGAAAACATCGTCGGCAAACGCCAGCTCGTCCAGCACCTGCAAGCCACTCGGCTCGATGACCTTCACCACGGGCACATTGGGTTCAATGCTTGGCAGCGGTGCGCCGTTGATGTTTTTCTTCATGTCGGCCCCATCGAAATAGGCGACGAGGAACTCGATTTTTTTGTAGCTCAACCGGGCCTCCGTCACGGCGGCCCGTAGCACTTCCACGGACTTTTCGCTGCCGCTCAAATTTTGTGCAGCGGCCACCAAATCGCTGATGGCAAGATCGGCTTCATCGAGGCCAGTGCCGAATTGTTGACTGACTTTTTCCAAGGCTATTTTCGCTTTGTCGCTCGAAAAACTGCCGAAGAAGATGACGGCAAAAAGGATGGGGAAACAGGCAAGTATCTTTTTGTTCATAAGGCTGGAAA
>CAYTZS010000301.1:0-4206 GCA_964442355.1 uncultured Saprospiraceae bacterium
CAATAACTCATCAATGTTCTTATCTTCTTCGATAACAATGGGTCGGGAATTAATCAAGTCAAAAGCATTGATTTCATTGATTTTTGCAAAATTTTTAATCAGCCCCTTTCGCACATCCGCATTGCTGATAATGCCTTTTAATTGGCCATTATCAACAATTAAAACAAAAGCCATTTCATATTTATCAATGGTCAATAAGGTGCTTTTAAAGCTTAAATCCTGCACATCCAAAATGGGTAGTTCCGCCGTTTCAATCATAAAATCCTTGATTAAATAATGGGAACTGACCACCTCCCGCTTGAGGTGCAGCAGCGCCGGGCCGACTGACTTATTTTGGAACAAAAACGACCCAACGACGGCGCTTTCCACCCCCAAATTCCGAAGGATAAAGCTCACCTCGGCGTTCACCCCGCCGTCCACTTGGATTTGGTGGGTGGGGAAGAGCCGCCGAAACTGCCGAATTTTCCGAAAAGTCTCCTTGTTGAAAACGCCACCGCTCTGTCCTGGCGTCGTGGTCATTAGCAGCACGTAACTGCACCGCTCGGCGTAAGGGGCGAAGGCTTCCACGGGTGTGTCGTTCATCAGCGCAAGGCCGATTTGGCCCGGTAGGTCGGCTGGAAACTGCACCATTTCCCCAAATTGCTCCAACTGAAAGGACACCCGACTCACTGGCGTTTTGCGAAGCAACTCGAAATACCGCTCCGGTGTAGGTGATATGATGTGTAAGTCCACGGGTGTCGAACTGCTGCGGTGGATGGCCTCAATGTCAATGAAAACGCTGGGGTCGTCGTTGCAGTCCACATGAAAAAAGTCAATGAAATGCTCGTCCAAGTCCCGCACGACGTCGGCCAGTGGCTGGTGTTTGTTGCTGTAAATGGAGGCGGAGATTTTCATCGGCCACAAAAGTAGGGCGATTTACGATTTACGACTGACGATTTACGCTTGAGGTTTCTACCTAATTCGCTTTTAACAGCTTTTCTTTGCGGCTTAATTTGGAACAAAGGCCAAAAAATGGCCGTTTACCAAACAATTCAAACCCCTCAAACCCATCAAACGATTCAAACAAAACAATATGTCGTTGTCAACCAGATACTCCCCCAAAGAAACCGAAGAACGCTGGTACGCCCATTGGGAGGCGAAAAACTATTTCCACTCCGAGCCGGACGAGCGGGAGCCGTTCACCATCGTCATCCCGCCGCCGAACGTGACGGGCGTGCTGCACATGGGCCACATGCTCAACAATACCATCCAGGACGTGCTCATCCGCCGGGCGAGGATGCAGGGCAAGAACGCCTGCTGGGTGCCCGGCACCGACCACGCCAGCATCGCCACGGAGGCAAAAGTGGTGCAGTTGCTGCGCAAACAGGGCATCAAAAAAGGCGACATCCCACGGGAGGAGTTCCTGAAACACGCCTTTGATTGGAAAGAAAAATACGGCGGCATCATCCTCGACCAGTTGAAAAAACTCGGTGCAAGTTGCGACTGGCAGCGCACCCGTTTCACGATGGAGGAAAGCCTTAGCCGGGCCGTCATCCATGTTTTTGTTGACCTTTATAAAAAAGGCAAGCTCTACCGTGGCCTGCGCATGACCAACTGGGACCCAGAGGCGAAGACCGTTTTGAGCAACGAGGAGGTCATCCACCGGGAGGAAAATTCGCAGTTGTTTCACATCAAATACAACCTCGTTGACGACCCAAATGACGGCATCGTCATCGCCACGCAACGCCCTGAAACCATCATGGCGGACGTGGCCATTGCCGTACACCCGGAGGAGGAGAAATACAAGCACCTCGTCGGCAAAATGGTGCTTATCCCATTGATTAACAAGCCGATACCCATCATCGCCGATAGCTACGTGGACCGGGAGTTCGGCTCCGGGGCACTGAAAATCACGCCTGCCCACGACCAAAACGACCTCCAGGTTGGGGAGCGCCACGGCCTGCCCGTGGTTGATATCCTGACCGAGGACGGCAAGCTGAACGCCGAGGCGCAAATCCTCGTGGGCGAAGACCGTTTCGTGGCCCGCAAGAAAATCCGCAAGCTGCTCGAAGACGCTGGCAACCTCGTGAAAGTGGAGGATTACCGCACCAGCATCGGACACTCAGAGCGCACGGACGCCGTCGTTGAGCCGAGGCTCACCAACCAATGGTTCCTGAAAATGGGCGGCTTCGCAGCAACAGCCCTCGAAGCGGTAAAGAGCGGCGAGGTGAAGTTTTACCCCGAAAGTATGTGGAACATGTACTATCAGTGGCTGCAAGAGGACAACGTGCGGGACTGGTGCATCAGCCGCCAATTGTGGTGGGGTCAGCGGATACCGGCGTGGTACATTTTGAAGTCGGCAGTCGGCAGTTGGCAGTTGGCAGACGGCTCCGAACCAAAGGTCTCGGAAGGCGGAAGATTGATGGACGGGGACGAGGAAGCGGTTTTTGTTGCTGAAAATGCGGAGGAAGCATTGACTTTTGCGAAGCAAAAAACAGGTATCAACACCCTGACTATCAACGATTTGCAGCAAGACGAAGACGTTGTAGATACTTGGTTCAGCTCGTGGCTTTGGCCGATTGCCGTGTTTGATGGTTTTGAGAAAAAAGACGACCTGAAATATTACTACCCGACCAATGTGCTGGTGACGGGCTGGGACATCATGTTCTTCTGGGTGGCCCGCATGATTATGTCCGGCTACGAGTGGTCGGAGGAGTTGTTGGGTGCTGATTTGAAAGGCAAAATGCCCTTCCACGACGTATATTTCACGGGGATGGTGCGGGACAGCAAGCGCCGCAAGATGTCGAAGTCGCTCGGCAACTCGCCGGATGCGCTGGAACTCATCGAGAATTATGGGGCTGACGGTGTCCGGTTCGGGATGTTGCTTTCTGGCTCGGCGGGCAACGACATTATTTTCGATGCGCCGATTGACCCTGTGACCAAAACCGTGCTGAACGAAAGCAAGCTCTGCGAGCAGGGCCGAAATTTCTGCAATAAAATGTGGAACGCCCTGCGCCTCATCAAGGGCTGGGAGAAATCCGATGCCGAACAGTCGGAAGTGAACGCCCTCGCCGTGGCTTGGATAAAGGACAAATTCGACCAGACGCTGGCCGAAGTGGAGGCCAATTTCACCACCTACCGCCTCGGCGACGTACTGATGGGGCTGTACCAAACCATCTGGGACGATTTCTGCTCGTTTTACCTCGAAATCATCAAGCCCGCCTTCAACGAGGACGGAACGAGTGAGCCGATTGACCATCAAACCTATGAGGCGACGATTAATATTTTCGAGAAAATGATGGCTGCCCTGCATCCGTTCATGCCGTTTGTTACGGAAGAAATCTGGCACCAACTGCGTGACCGCAAAGCCGGTAACGACTGCGTTGTGGCTGCCTACCCGACCGCTGGCCGGGTAGACAAGGACATGATTCAGAAAGTGGACAAGGCGAAAGACTTGATTACCAAAATCCGGGAAAGCCGCAGCAGCAAAGGTATTTCACCGAAGGAAAGCCTGCGCCTTTTTGCCCAAAATCTGCCGAGCACCCAAGCCATGTTCCAATTGAATGGCCTTGCCGGGTTGGTACAAAAAATGGGCAACCTCAGCGAATTGAGCTTCACCGACGAGGAGCCAGCGGGCACTGTTTCGCTGCTTTCGGGCACGGAGAAGTACTTCCTCGAAATGAACATCACGATTGACGTGGCTGCCGAACGGGAGCGCATCACGAAAGAACTGGAATACTACCGGGGCTTCGTGGCCAGCGTGGAGAAGAAACTTTCCAATGAAAAATTCGTGGGCGGGGCACCTGCTGCCGTGATTGACGCCGAGCGGAAAAAGCTAGCGGACGGGCAGGAGAAAATGCGGATTTTGGAGGAAGGTTTGGCGAAGCTTAATTAGATGTATGGGACACGGATGACACGGATTGGACACGGATTTAGAATCAATTTTATCCGTGTCATCCGTGTACAATCAAGCCAATCTCATTGGCTCCAACTCGTCGGCGTCCTATCCCACCGGTGCTTTTTCAACTCAAACAGCGTATCGTATTTCAACCCAATCCCATCGCTGCAGGCGATGTTAGCCTCCACGTTGCGCAGCTTGCGCATGCCCGGTATCGTGGTTGCCACGTCGTGGTTGCTGAGGATGAACCGGATGGCCATTTGTGCCATCGTCATGCGAGGCGGGATGATTGGGCGCAATGCCTCAGCCCGGTCCACCGAAGCATCCAA
>CAYTZS010000302.1:0-4205 GCA_964442355.1 uncultured Saprospiraceae bacterium
TGTCTTCGTTGTGGTACAGGTAGTAGTTGTGGCCGGAACCAACATAGCTGTCGAGGTTGACGAACAGGCTGTGAACTGCCCAGTAGCCGTACCAGCCGTCGAGGTTGAAGCGGGCTGCGAGGGCTGTGGGAAGGTCAGTGGCGCTGGAGTTGTTTAGCACATCCAACAGTGCGATGAGGTCGCTCCAGTCGTTGGCGGTTTCGTTCGTCTTGAGTTCGTAGTCGCCGTAGTAATTGGCTTGCTGGGCGCCCTTCCAGACCAACAATCCGTGCGGATCTCCCTTGAACAGGTTGCCGTCGTTGTTGTCGTAGTGCTGCTTGAGGAAGGTCTTGCCGATGTCCTCCACCACCGAGTAAAGTCCCCAATATTCGCCATTGAGGTAAAGCCGGGCGAAGGTCGCCCTTGGTGCAGCGATGTCGTGCTGGTTCATGAAATCAAGCGCTATTTTTTCCCTCAAAAAACTGGGGTCTTTGAAGCCATTGTTGAGCGAAAGCTGTTTGAGGCCGTCGTGCGTTTGGTCGTCCACGAATTCTTCGAAGTCTAGCTTGAAGGGCTTTTTCATGGTGGGGCCGTTATACGAAGAGTTGCCTTTGAAGCGTACCCCAGTGTTGGGGTAGAGGATGCCGTCAACAGTCACATCGCATTTCATATAGGTCTCGCTGGGCTTGTTGGCCACAAGGCTGTCCCAGTAGCCCACCTGTGAGAAATCGAGGCGGATTTCGTGGACGGTGCCTTCGGCGAAGAATTGGTCACCTTCGGTTTGGGCGAGCATTGGGGCGAAAGTTGCGAAGCAAAAAAAGATGGTGGAAAGTTGTTTCATACTAGAAATGGATTGTACGGAATGCAGAAATTGGACTGACAGTTGAGCTAAAGGTTTAAGGAAACAATAGGATTTTTGCATGTTGAATCCGCTACGCTTTATTTGCCATTTTCCCCCGCTTAATTGAATTCTGCGCTGGGTCAATTTCAAAAATTAGTTCCTGCCCTACCCCTACCCCCATCTTTGGCTCATCAAACGAAAACGAGGCTTCAAACGCTTCGCAAATTCATTCAAAATCAATCATAAACAAGTTAAAATCATGAGCCAGACAACCCAAGTTGACATCTACCAATCCCTGAGTGACTTCATGAAAATGGCCCCGAACTTCGACGGGCAAACCAAACAAGAAATCGAGTCCTTCTTCGCCTACTGCATGGAAGGAATGGGTACTGACTCGCAGAAACTGCTGGCAACGCTGCTCATCAAGGCCCTGAACAAAAAAATCAATTCCGAAGCCATCGGCGAGAACATTTACCTCGGCAAGTACGAGATTTCACAGATACAGCTGTTCAATATCCTGATTGAGAAATTCCCCTTCGTCAAGTTCAGCCAGCACATCACCAACAGCGCCATCGTGGAGGAAATGCAGGGCTGCAACGAGGTGACGCTCATGGACATCGGCATCGGCCAAGGCACGCAGGTTGTCAACATCATCGAGCTGTCCAAAAGCTTGCCCCAACTCAAAAAACTGCACGTGGTCGGCATCGAACCTTTCGGCGATGCCCTGAACATGGCGCAAGAAAACATCCTCGGCTACAACGGCAAAGTGCAGTTTGAAATCAGCTTCACCGCCATCAACGACTCCGTGGAGAACGTGGATTTCGCCACCATCGAAAACGTCGGCGGCAAAATCATCGTCAACGCTTCCCTCGCACTGCACCATATCCAGTCCGATTCGATGCGCCTCGATACCATCGCCAAAGTGAAGGCCATGAACCCCAGCGCCTTCATATTGATTGAGCCAAACGTCAACCATTACGAGCCGGATTTCCACGCCCGTTTCGAGAATTGCTACAAGCATTTCTACCATATTTTCCAAGTGATTGACCGCATCGAGAACATCGGCAACAACGACAAGAATGCCCTGAAACTCTTCTTCGGCAGGGAAATCGAGGACATCATCGGCAAGGAGGAGAAAGACCGTTTCGAGAAGCACGAGCCTGCCACCCACTGGATTGAGCGACTGAAGGAGAGCAGCTTTTCCATCAAAAACGACTTCCTGAAATCGCCCGTCGAGGCGGGCTGCGGCGTGGAAATCAGCTACCACAAAGAGGGGTTCCTCGGCTTCACCCACGGTGACGAAACGGTGCTCGCCGTGATTTATGCCAACTAAACTCCGTGATTCTCCGTGATTCTCCGTGATTCTCCGTGTTAAAATAATAAACACAAAGGCACGAAAGCACAGAGGGACACAAAGAGCAGCGACCAGCATTGGAATTCAATTCAAAACCATTCAATTTCACCATCCATGACTAATCTGTTTTTTAGCGATATTCTGCAAAATGCCCCAACCCGTATAACCCCAACCAAAACCTCTTCCCAACTGCTGTTGGACAAGAACGAACAGTCCGACGACGTAGATTTTTCCATCAAGGAGCGGGTGCTGAACAGCCTGATGAACGCCAACTGGAACCGCTACCCCAGCGCCGATTGTAGCAACATCGAAGTCCTCGTCGCCAACTACTGCGACCTCGACCCAGCCAACATCGTGCTTGGCTCCGGCTCGGCGAGCATCATCACCACGATGCTGAATTACTTCGCACTGAACGGCAAGCGCATCGTGATTGCGCAGCCCTCCTACACACTGTTTGACTACCACTGCAAGACCTACAACATCCCCTACGAGCCTTGGATGCTGACCCCAGAATTGGAGTACGATTATGAGAACATCCCGGCCTTGGGTGCTGGCTCCGTGCTCATCATCACGACCCCGAATAACCCGGTGGGCAACACCATCGAGCAGGAAAAGCTGGAGCATATCCTGCGCTCTAACCCAGAATCTTTCGTGATTTTGGACGCTGTTTACGCCGAATTTGCAGAGATGGACTTGGCACCACTTGTGCGCAAGTACGACAACCTGATGGTGCTGCGGTCGTTCTCAAAAGCCTTCCCGATGGCGGGTTTGCGCTTTGGCTACTTGTGCGCTGCGCCACAGGTGGCAACCGTTATCCGCAAGTTGATGCTCCAGTTTTCCATCAACCACCTGACGCAAGTTTTTGCACGGGAGGTGCTTTTCACGCCTGCGTTCTTGGAGGATTCCCGCCAGCGGGTAAGTGACATGATAGCAGAGCGGGAGCGGATGTTCCGCCTGTTGAACCGCAGGTTTGATGGCAGCACCATGAAGGTGTTCAGGTCGTCGGGCAACTTCTTGTTGATGCGTGTTTTCGACGATGCGACCTTTGGTAAACTCATGGCCGACCTCGAAAAAAACGGTATCAAAGTGCTGAATACCTCACCGTTTCCATTGCTTCGCAATACCTTTCGGGTGTCTATCGGTACGCCGGAGGAGAATAATATCTTCCTGCGCTGCATGACGGACAGCTTGGGCCAGCAAAGCCTGCAAAGGAAGCCACAGATGCAGCTCGTTGGCGGTTATTATCCCGTTGGAAGGGCGAGCCAGTTTCAGCGGGTGGCCAATAATTAGTGACTGGGTTAAGGAGGTTTAGAAAGTTTAGAGCGGTTTAGACAACCCCTACTTAACCTGCTAAACCTCCTAAACTCCCTAAACCTTTTACAAAATGTCAAACATCAAGACCAAGATTGACGAGTGGGAAGTGCGTGATTTGGAAGACAATGGCGTACTGAAAATCTACGTCGAGCACAACACCGAAATGGGCAATCAAGGCGTTCCGGGCATCCAAGTTTGGTACACGGTGGCCGGCGGCACTTCCATCGTCAATTACGAACCAAACCATGTGGAGCGCTGGGCCTATCAGGCGCAGAAAGCCAACGAAACTGACTACCTCCTCACCGATTATTCTTGGATAAACCACGAGGATATGTACATCAAAAACAGCCTCGTCATTGGCGATAAATTAAAGGCAAAAGTATCGGTGAAAGTGCGCAGCAAAGCAGCGCCAATCACGAAAGAATATGAACTGCCTTTCACGCTCGAATAAAAACTCACCTGAATGATTGTCCTCGGTAATATTTTCCTTGCCATTGCAGCTTCCGAACCGCTCCCGGTGGCGATGCAGCGGTAGGCTACGCATGGTCCATCATCATCGGCATCCTAGCATTTTCCATTTGCCTTACAATCGTCACGGGAATAATTGGGTGGCAAGGTGGGTTTGACTGGGCAGGGCCAGACACTGGCCCACGGGTAATGCTCGTGCTGCTTGGTCTTGTGCTGATTTTGGTCGGCAACGGTTTTTTTATGATGGGC
>CAYTZS010000303.1:0-4173 GCA_964442355.1 uncultured Saprospiraceae bacterium
AAGGCTGGTCGCAGGGTCTTGTCCTTGCTGATGTACTCGGTGGTGAAGTTCACGAAACCGCCCTTGCTGCCAAGCGCCGTGCCGTAGTTGGCGGCCACCTTGAGGGAGTTGCCGTCGAAGTCTTTGTCCTCGCCGATTTGGTTGCCGTCCTTATCGGTGTCGAGGCGATAGCCTTTGGTGTTCCATAGACCGTAAGGGTCGGTGCCAAAATCGCCGTCGGCATCCGTGCTGTAAGCGCCATAGCTCACCGAGCCGGAGAGTTTCTCGGTTTTGTCCTTCAACACAATGTTGATGACACCCGCAATGGCATCCGAGCCGTACTGCGCCGAGGCGCCATCCCGCAGGATTTCAATCCGCTTGATGGCCGTGACGGGGATGGCGTTCAAGTCGGTGCCGGTATTGCCCTTGCCCCTCGTCCCAAAGATGTTGATGAGCGAGGACTGGTGCCTGCGCTTGCCGTTTATCAGCACCAGCGTCTGGTCAGGCCCCAAGCCTCGCAGTGAGGCCGGGTCAATGTGGTCGGCCCCGTCGGAGCCGGACTGCTTGTTGGCGTTGAAGCTGGGCGCTGCATATTGAAGCACCTGGTTGATTTCGAGCTTGCCGCTCTGGGTGGTCAGTTCTGCGACGTCAATCACGTCAACGGGCACCGCCGAGGTGGTCGAGCTACGCCTGAAGCTGCGGGAACCAACGACTTGCACCTCCCCTAGGTCAATGCCCTCCTCCATCGTGATGTCCACGGTGGTTTTGCCGTTTATCGCCACTTCCTGCGTCGTGTACCCGACTGAGCTGACCACCAGCACAGCGTTTGCGTTACTGACGTTGAGGGAGTAGCTGCCGTCCACATCCGTGATGGTTCCCTTGGAAGTGCCCTTTTCGATGACGCTCGCCCCGATGAGCGGGGTGTTTTGTGTGTCGGTAACCGTGCCCGTGACGAGCATCTGTGCCTGCAAGGAGAGGCCCAAACAACAAAGGAGTAAGGTGTAAATCTTTTTCATACGAGTGCTGTCTTAATTTTGTGAAAGTTGAACGAAATAACGGTGTAAGTATAGGGCAAGCCGCCAAAGTTTGGAGCATTAAAGTTTGTGTTTTTTGGTTTTCGGCGAATTTTTCGTAAAAAGGTGCATAACTAGCAACCCTATTTGTTCCGCTTGTTTGATTTTCGTAATTATTGCTTTGAAAAACATTAGTAAAGCGACACGAGATTTCGCCAGCTTTGCAATATGTTTTATTGAAATTAATGGGAAATGAAACGAAAATTCAACACAACCTTATTCTTTACAATTCTGCTTCTTTTTAGCAAGTTGGGCAATGCACAAACCACTGACAGCACGAAGTCCACACTAAACTTCAGCGGCACGGTCAGTGCCAATAGCAATGGCTTCTCGTTCGTGCCGACCTTCTCGCTGGGCAAGCCCGCCGTCCAGACTGGCTTCAACATCAGCGGCAACAAGGGGCGGTTCACCTTCCACCCGCAGTTTTGGTACTCCATGCTGGACTACAAGCCGTGGTCGTTCATTTTCATTTGGCGGTACAAGCTGATTAAGAAAGAGAAGTTCGAGTTCGTGCTGGGTACACACGCCCCGGCCATCAATTTTAAGAGCGCCACCGTGACCGAGAACGGGGTCGAAAAGGAGGTTATCAAGTCGAGACGGTTTTACCCGGCTCTGGAAATCATTCCTGTTTACCATATCAAAAAAGACATTTCACTCAGTATCTACTACCTGTTCGGGACGGGCATCGAGACGGAGGTTTCCAGCAAAAACCACTTCCTGTCCATCCGCCCCGATTTCAACAATATACCGCTCACGAAGCAGGTTTACCTCCGACTGAACCCTCAGTTTTATTACCTTAAAATTGATGAGCTTGACGGCTTTTACGTTGCGGGGGGCCTGACCTTTGCGTACCGAAAATACCCGCTTTCCATTGGGACGATGATGAACAAGGAATTGAAATCGGATATTGACACCAAAGGCTTTGAGTGGAACGTGAGCCTGACGTATGCGTTTGGGAAGATTTTTGTGGAACAATAAGCGGCAATTTTTTCAACAACAATCGTAGTAAAAAAACACTGCAGCCGCTTTCAGCACTTCACCTGGTTTTGCCAGCGAACTCAAGTAAAGTATTTGCGGCATGGAGTCATCGTGTGTATCTGAAAAAAAGTTGAAAATATAATCCAATTTGCTGTCGCCGTCGAGGTCGCCGTACCAAACCAGTGATTCGACATGGTACTCTGCCAAACTGGGGGCTTCGCCATACCACTGGTGTTTTATAGCGAATTTGAGCGGAATTTTTCCACCATGATTATCCTTGACAAACCAATCGAAATTGAAAATACCAGGCGATTTGGTAGTTTCGAGATTAATTTTCTCTAAAAAAGCATTGTCAGGAGCACCATTTTCCAAATAAAATGGGATCCTCGTTGCTTCGTGATAATTGTCATCAAAACCCGCATAAGTAAGCAGTTTTTCTTTCAAAGGTTTTTTGGTGCCGACCAAAAAGAAGGAACGCTCGGTGGTGTTTTTGACCCTCGTTACTACCTCCTCATCCTCCCCATTGGACAAATAATCCGCCTGACCGCTCAACCCGTAAAACATTTTCAGGTAGCGCAACTCCACCCGCTTGATTTCAAAGCCGTTTTTCCGCTTGTAAACACCATACCAAAGCCAATTTTTTTCAAACACCGGTTGGTTGTCGGAGCAAGCGTCGCCACCTTCGTACCGGAGGAGCATTTCTTTTGGCGCATCATTCGAGTAGCGATAGTCCACGTCTGGGTCAGGGAAATATTCAAGAAAACCGCTGAACATATAGCCCGTTTTTTCGGTAAATTTCACTTGGAGCCATTTCCCGACGTGCAAAACTTGACGGGTTTCCTGCCAGTTTCCGATCGAATCAACGGTTGTAGGAAAATCGAAGGCAACGCCCATTGTGTCAATGACCAAGGTTGGGTCTTCGGGGTCGGAAAGCAGAACCACCTTGTCCCCGAATGCCGCCACTGCCAGCACTTTTGAGTTGGTAGTAGGCTTCTCACGAAGTTTTAGCCCATCAGTAGAAATGACCCGCATGGCTGACTGGGCAAAAAGGCTTTGTGAAATTAGGCAAAGAAAGATGTAGGAAGCAATCAGGTATCGCATGGTTGTTGAAAAAAATTTAATAAAATTGGGCTGTTCAAAGCAACAAACGATAGTAATTTGATTAATCGCAAGCAATTTTAAAACAAACAGTGGTTGAAATAGAGTTTGTACAGGCGACCAATTTTGTTGCCTCAACAAAAGTACATTCGATTTCAGCACAAATTACAATCATGGACAAAATCGAATCAATAGAAGAATTCTACAAGCAGCGGTTTGGCTGGATTCCCGACAATATAAAAAATGAAATCGGGCATTTCAATGTGTTTGCCCATGTGCCCGTAGACATAAGAAAAACAAATCCACTACCATATAAGCGGCGGGATTTCTATAAAATTATGCTGGTGGTTGGCAATATTGATATGCAATATGCCGACAAAGTAATTACCGTTAAAAAACAGGCGTTGTTCTTTTCCAACCCACAGATTCCATATCAATGCGGCAATTTGGAATGCATCAAGGACGGCTTCTATTGCATTTTCAATCAGCATTTTTTCCATAATTTCAGCGATATCAAGCAGTATTCGGTATTCCAGCCCATAGGTGAGCATGTGTTTGAGCTGACGGACGAACAGGTACCACAAATCCAGCGTATTTACGAGCGCATGTTCGAGGAAATCAATTCAGAATACATCCATAAATATGATGTGCTGCGCAACCTAGTGTTTGAACTCTTGCATATCGGCATGAAAATGCAGCCCTCCACGAACTTCAACAAGCAGCAGGTAAATGCCTCGCAGCGCATTTCCACGCTTTTTTTGGAATTGTTGGAGCGGCAGTTCCCCATAGAGGAGAATCACCCACGGGTCAGCTTGCGCTCCGCCTCCGATTTTGCGCAGCAACTGAACGTACACGTCAATCACCTGAACAGGGCCTTAAAAGATACGACCGAAAAAACGACCTCTCAAATCATTGCAGAGCGGGTGTTGCAGGAGGCGAAAATCCTGCTGAAGCATAGCCAGTGGAACGTTTCGGAAATTGCCCATGCACTGGGCTTTACGGAGGTGACGCATTTCAATAATTTCTTTAAAAAGCTGGTGGGGAC
>CAYTZS010000304.1:0-4069 GCA_964442355.1 uncultured Saprospiraceae bacterium
CATCACTGCCTTGCAGGACGAGGTGCGCTCACTGAAAAAGCAGGTCGAGCAGATGGTTAACGAACAGGCCGGGGCCATCAAAGCCCAACTGAAAGGTCAGTTCGAGGAAGTGAATGGCGTGAAATTCCTCGCCGCCAAACTGCCGCTGCAAGACGCCAATGCCGTGAAGACCCTCGCCTTCCAATTGGAGCAGGAGGTGGGCAATTGTGTCATCGTTTTCGGCCTCGAAGCTGACGGCAAGCCGCAAATCATGGTTTCCGTGAGCAAGGAACTCACCGACCGCTACAACGCCGGGAATATGGTCAGGGAACTGGCCAAGGACATCCAAGGCGGTGGTGGTGGGCAGCCGTTTTTTGCTTCCGCAGGTGGGAAGGATGCGAGTGGTCTTGAAAGGGCAATTTCTAGAGCCAAATCGCTAGTTGGATAATCAAAAAAGCCCGGTCAAATTGACCGGGCTTTTTTAGAATTCCATTTTTTCGATCACCTCCACCACCCTACCCAGCATCTCCTCAGAAAAATCCAAATGCGTCACGAACCGCACCGTTGCTGGGCCGAAGGCAGCGGCCATCACCCCTTTCTCCTCCAATTTTTTCAATAAATCGGCAGCCGTGAGTGGCGGCAAAAGGTCGAAGATGACGATGTTCGTCTGCACGGGGCGCACGTCGGCGACCCAGCTTTGCTGCCGCAAGGTGTCGCCCAAAACCCTGGCCCGGCGGTTGTCGTCCCGCAACCTCTCAACGTGGTTTTCGAGGGCGAAGATGCCTGCCGCAGCGAGGTAGCCAGCCTGCCGCATCCCGCCGCCCATCACCTTTCGGAAGCGCCTCGCCTTTGCGATAAAGTCATGATTTCCAATGAGTAGCGAGCCGACGGGCGCTCCCAGTCCTTTCGAAAGGCAAATGGAAATTGAGTCAAATTCATTACCCCAATCAAGTGTACTTTCCCCCGTTTCGACGAGGGCGTTGAAGAGGCGGGCACCGTCCAAATGCAAGGCCAAGCCCCGCTCGCTGCACAATTTTCTGATTGGTCGTACCTCGTCGAGGGTGTAATAGCTGCCGCCACCCTTGTTCGCAGTGTTTTCCAAAACGACAAGGCGGCTGGTGGGCAGCCAGTCGTAGTTGGGCTTGATGGCCGCCTCGATTTGCGAAGCCGTTATTTTGCCGTTTGTGCCAGCGATGAGGTTAATGGCTACCCCAGAATTTGCGGCGTAGCCGCCCACCTCATACTGGAAAATATGCGAGTAGTGGTCGCAAATCACCTCGTCAAGCTGGGCGCAGTGGGTGCGTATGGCAATTTGGTTCGTCATCGTTCCAGAAGGACAAAACAGGGCAGCTTCTTTGCCGAACATAGCTGCGGCTTTTGCTTGAAGGGCGTTCATGGTGGGGTCGCCGTTGAATACATCGTCGCCGACCTCGGCGGCGAACATGGCAGCGAGCATGGCTGCTGTGGGCTTGGTGACGGTATCGGAAATAAGGTTGATGCTCATGCTGAATTTTTCGGGAAAGGTAAAAAAACTACGAGCAGAAGAACACTGACTTCCATCGCCGAAAGGCAAATATTCCATGACAAAAATGTATCATGCCAATAAAGCAAGGTTTATGTTCTTATAATTTGCTTAGAAAAATCCGAGGTTGAAATGAGTACGCAGATTGGCAATATTTTCGCAATTGGTTTTGTGTCCTCCTGTTTTTCACCTATCCGCTGACCTACTACCAATACCCTGACCTGTAGTTAACTTAATTTTACCAACAATGAGACTAAGTAAAATCGCCACCCTGGGGTTCTGCGCAATCCTGCTTTCCGCATGTCAAAAAGACGAAACCAGTCAAACTGGAAACCAACTTGATGATGAACTCGAACAAGCCCTACTCGATGCTTCGGGCGGAGTAGGCAAATCACATTACGTGCTGCCTTACAGCAATGAATACGACAAAATACCGCAAGACCCCCGCAATCCAATCACGAAAGCCAAGATTGACCTCGGAGCGCTGCTTTTCCATGAGACGGGTATTGGCCTCAGCCCAAAACACGCCTCCAACATGGGCAACTATTCTTGTGCTTCTTGCCATTTTGCGAGCGCAGGCTTCCAAGCTGGCACGCACCAAGGCATAGCTGATGGCGGCATGGGCTTTGGCATAAACGGTGAGGGCAGGGTCGCGAACCCTGAATACCAAACTTCTGAACTGGATGTGCAGCCCGTTCGCTCGCCGTCCGCACTGAACATTGCCTACCAAGAAGCCATTTTGTGGAACGGGCAGTTTGGCGCCGTTGGCGTAAATGCTGGCACAGAGGCCAGTTGGACGGCTGGCACGCCAAAGGCTACCAACCACTTGGGCTACCACGGCACAGAGACGCAGGCTATTGCCGCACAGGACGTACACCGCCTGAAGATGAACGATTCCATCTGTCAGGTGCTTCATTACCAGCCACTTTTCGACTTGGCATTCCCGGACGATGACCCGCCACTGCGCTACGGCAAAGAAAACTGCGGCTTGGCCATTGCCGCTTACGAGCGCATTATTTTGGCCAACCAAGCGCCATTTCAACTTTGGTTGCGAGGCAAGTCAGATGCCCTAACCGACCAAGAAAAGCGAGGCGCTGCCTTGTTTTTTGGGAAAGCCAATTGCGCAAGCTGCCACAATGGCCCCAGCCTCGCCAACATGGAATTTTACGCCATCGGCATGAAGGACTTGTTTGAAACCTCGGAAATAACCTACGGCGCCACCACGGAGTCCTGTGAAAACAAGGGGAGGTATTGTTTCACCAAAAATGACGCAGACCTTTACAAATTCAAGGTGCCACAGATTTACAACTTGGCCGATTCGCCGTTTTACGGTCATGGTGCCAGCTTCCGCAATGTTCGTGACGTTGTTGCCTACAAAAACAAGGGCGTTAAGGAAAATCCAAACGTACCCACCGAGCGGCTTGCGGAGGAGTTCAAACCATTGGGCTTGACCGAAGCGGAGATTGACGATATCACTGTATTCATTGAGCGGGGCCTGCGTGACCCCAACTTGTTGCGATACCAGCCGCTTTCCATCCGTTCAGGGAATTGCTTTCCCAACAACGACCCTCAATCAAAGGTGGATTTGGGGTGCAATTAGCGCCTAGCAACACCAAGCCTCAACTTAAAAGCACAACAATCGTGAAAGCACAGGCAAATATGGCCTGTGCTTTTTTTGTTTTAGGATGTTTGACGAATAACATACTTCATCAACTAACCAAAAAACCTAATTTTGCGCCGAAACCTAACCTTTGGCTCGAACCTGAATATTTTCACCAACCACAATCCATTGTTATGAAACAGTTTGTATGCCTTCTGGCAGTTGTATTTTTTTTCGGCTGCAACCAAGACTCGAAACCTGCCGAAACGGCGGAAGCTGCCCCTGTGGCAACGACCCAACCGGCCGTGAACGAAACAGTTCAAAACCTGTTTGAGGAAGTGAACGTCGTAAAAATGCACCTGTTTGGCACCAACGAAATCGAGCCAAAAGTGGAGACCTACCCATACGTGGGCAAGCCAGTTGGCGATGCTGAGCTTAAGTTCTTCGCCAATGACCTCCAGCCCAATGAAGTCGGCAGTATTTACGCCTGCTACCGCACTGAAAACAACAATTTCTATATCCTCAGAGTACCGGGCAAGTACGCTTCAAGCGACTTAGTATTGGCAAAATGGGATGAGGCCAGCTCCAAAATCGTAAAAATCATGGACTTGGCAAGCATCCAGTGCGACGAGGGGCTTTGCTACCAGCAAGATGCTTGGATTACCGACCTTGACGACGACCGAACGCTGGAATTGGTCATCCGCAAACAGACGAACGACAACGGCAAAATCTCAGAAGAAGCATTTCAGGTGCTCTCTCAACAGACACCTGGCACTTTCTCCCAGGCTCCTGAATCATTGGCTTCACTGGCACCCCAAACCAGCTACGTGCTGAACAAATTTAAATAACGGTAAACACTGGATTGTGAACTGAGAATTCATTTGCTCTCACGCCGTTCACAATTCACCGTCCACCGTTCAAAATATTCAACGTGTCAAAAAAGAATAAAAAACTACCTCGTGTGGCAT
>CAYTZS010000305.1:0-4024 GCA_964442355.1 uncultured Saprospiraceae bacterium
TACCCTGGGCGAGGTGTTCTTCGATACGGATGCCACGGCCGGGGAGAACATCCAACTCTGCACGGCGACGGATACTTGGACCCAGTCTGGGGGGGCCGGGGTTACCCCCGCCGGTTCCCCTGGGAATGTCCAGTACAACGCCGACGGCACCCCGCTCGGGGCCGAAGCCGCCCTAACCTACGACTCCACGACCAATGTCTTGACCGCGGGCAAAGTGCTGGTCAACGACGACTGCCGCATCATCCTCGCCGCTCCCCGCAAGAGCATGTCGGACTATTTTTACAAAAACGCCGACGCCGACGAGGTCATCTTCATCCACGAAGGTACGGGCACGCTGCGCACCATGTACGGCAACCTCGATTTCGCCTACGGCGATTACCTCGTGGTGCCCCGTGGCACTACCTACCAGCTGACCTTCAACGACGAGAACAACCGCCTTTTCATCATCGAGAGCACCAGCCCCATCACCACACCCAAGCGCTACCGCAATAACTACGGCCAGTTGCTGGAGCACTCGCCGTTCTGCGAGCGGGACATCCGCAAACCGATGCAGTTGGAGACGCATGACGAGCAGGGCGACTTCCTTTTTTACATCAAAAAACAAGACCAGATTTACCCCTACCACTACCTCAACCATCCCTTCGACGTAGTGGGCTGGGACGGCTACCTCTACCCCTACGCCTTTAGCATCCACAATTTTGAGCCGATAACGGGCCGCCTGCACATGCCGCCGCCCATCCACCAGACCTTCGAGACCCGTGCCTTCGTTATTTGCAGCTTCGTGCCTCGGCTCTACGACTACCACCCACTGGCCATTCCGGCACCGTACAACCACTCGAACATTGACAGCGACGAGGTGCTCTACTACGTGGACGGCGACTTCATGAGCCGCAAGAGCGTGGAGCGGGGCCAAATCACGCTGCACCCCGGCGGCATCCCGCACGGGCCGCACCTCGGCACGGTGGAGAAGAGCATCGGCAAAAAGGAGACGCTGGAACTGGCGGTGATGGTGGATACGTTCCGGCCACTGAAGATGACGGAATATGCGGCAGGGATTGAAGATGGGGAGTATTATCGGAGTTGGTTGCCCTCTTAACTCTCCTCCTCAAAATACACCTTGTAAAACTTCTTCCCCTTTGCCTCATCGTACCCCCGCTCAATCAATTCCTGATTACCGTGGATATAAATGTGGAAGTTCTTATCCAGCTTCAGTACCGAGCGCATGACCCGCTCCTGTTTCTTCACGGAGGCAGTTGAGATATTAAAGCTGTCCTCGAACTCTGGCAGGTTGTGCTGTTCTTGGTAGGCGTTTTTGTGCTGTGCAAAAGCAGCCTGCTTCTCGTCGTCCTCGAACACGATTTTGGCAAATTCCTCCTCCACCAGCGTATCGTTTTCCTTGAAATAGGTCAGCGACTTGTTCAGGTAGTCAATCTTCTCAGCCTTGCTCACCACGAAGTCGTCGTCGAGCTTGTTCACCACGAAGTCTTTCGCCATTTTAATGTAGTGCGTGGTGTGGAAATAGTCGTCGGCGAGCGGCTTCACGTTCAGAAAAAAGTCCCGCCAGTACTGTGCCTCGAAGCTGCGGTTCGATTTGTCCACGATGCAGACCTTGTAGCCGCCCTCGCTGTTGGTGTTGAAGATGAGGCAGCCCTTGTCGAGCTTGTCCACTGCCGTGCCGTCTTCGCTAACGAGCTGAAAATCACCGTTTTGTGCCAGTAGTTTCAAAAATGGCTGCTTGTTCTCCGACTTGAACAGCCCGATGGCGTCGAGCACCTCGTCATCCAGCACAATGCCGGTGAGGTAGGCTACGTACAGGTCGCCGGGCTTGATCTTCGGGTGGTTGGTCTGCTCGTGCAAGTGCCGAGCGATATCGGTGCTGTGCTGATGGAAGGCCGTTTGGTCTTCAAAAATTTGCTTCGCAAAATGGCAGACCGGATTCAGCGAGAGGTCGCCATTGGAGAAGTCGAAATGGAAGAACTCATTGCCCTCAAAGGAGTCGAGGAAGTATTTTTGGAGCAGCCCTCGTAGGTCGTCGCTACTGAGATCGAGCGGTTGCTCGGAGAACTGCGCTTCCTGTCCATTGGCCTTGTTGCCCGTGTAATGGGCCGACACGATTTCTATGCGGCTGAGGGAATGTTCTATCATGGTTGATAAAGGTTGATGAGGCTGATAAGGGTTGATGCAAGGTGTCAAAATCAACCTCTATAAACTTCATCAACCCTTATCAGCCAAAAATCAGTGTGGGTCGCCTTCTTCTTTCTCCATCTCCACCTCCACCCTCCGAACAGCGTTTTTCTTCAACTCAAGGTATTCTTTGCGGTTGCGGTAGATGTCAATGGCCGTAAACATGGCATGGAGGAATGAAGATGGATCAGCCTCGTTTTTGCCTGCCAAATCAAAGGCGGTGCCGTGGTCGGGCGAAGTTCGAATAACGCCTAGGCCAGCCGTATAATTCACGCCACTGCCAAATGTCAGCGCTTTGAAAGGTATCAGCCCTTGGTCGTGGTACATCGCCAATATGCCATCGAACTTGTTGAACTGGCCAGCTCCGAAGAAACCATCGGCAGGAAAAGGACCGAATGCCATCATTCCATTCTTCTTGCACTCCATGATGGCTGGCCGGATGATTTTCTCTTCTTCGTCGCCGAGCATACCTTCTTCACCGGCATGCGGGTTAAGGCCGAGCACAGCAATATTTGGCCGTTCGATGCCAAAATCCACTCGCAACGATTCACTGAATATGCGCAATTTACTGATGATGCGCTCCTTGGTGATGGATTTTGACACATCCTTCAGCGGGATGTGGGCCGTGACCAACGCCACTCGAAGACGGTCGGAAGCCAAAAGCATGAGGCTGTCGTTGGCATTGAATTCCTTGGTGAGGTACTCGGTATGGCCAACATGCTCAAAACCAGCGAGTTGCATGGATTTTTTGTGGATGGGTGCCGTCACGATGGCATCTACCAGACCAAGTTTTAGGTCTTTCACTGCCGCTTCTAAGCTTTGCTGTGCTAATTTACCTCCGATATCGGTAGGCTTACCAAGCGTGATGTTGATGTTGTCGTTCCAAATATTTACCACGTTGATTTTGTCGTGCGCCAAACGGTCGGCGTTGCGTTGGCCGACAAAATTCACTTCATCCAGCTGTGCAATGTTCTTGTGATAGGAAACGACCTTAGAGGAGCCATAAATGACGGGGACGCAGATGTCAAGGATTTTTCGATGCGACAGTGCCTTCAAAATCACCTCCAGCCCGATACCGTTTACGTCGCCAGTTGTGATGCCGAGCACCGGCTTGTTGGTCTTGACATAAGGTTGTTGAGGCTGGTCGTTCTGGTTTTCCAACGTTTCGTTGTATTCTTTTTCTTGTTCCACTTTGATATTATTTGAAGTTGAGGCAACCGTTTTTATGAGCGGTCTCCATCAGCAGTTGAGGGCCAAATACAAATTAGGCGAGGCAGAAGCGTAATTTTAAAAAACTGAAAATCAATGCTTTAGCAACAAAATACACCTCACACCTCATTCCTCACACCTTAAAAAGGTATCTTTCCGGCCCGGAAAAAGCCAAAATTAGTCATTTCACTTATGCGAGCCAAAAAATCCTTCGGTCAGCACTTCCTGACCAACGAAGACATCGCCCGAAGAATCGCCGATTCACTGTTGCTAAAAGGCGAACCAACGAACGTACTGGAAGTCGGCCCCGGCAAGGGAATGCTCACCAAATACCTGCTGGAAAAGGACTTTTCGCTGAAATGCGTAGAAGCAGACACTGACATGGTGGACTATCTTGATGCCAACTACCCAGCACTACACAACAAAATCATTTCCAAGGATTTTTTGAAGCTCGACCTCAACACAGTGTTCGAGGGGCAACCGTTTTGCATCATTGGGAATTTCCCGTACAATATTTCTTCGCAGATTGTCTTCAAAATGGTGGAGTTCAGGCACATCGTCCCACAATTGGTAGGCATGTTCCAAAAAGAAATGGCCGAACGCATCATTGCCAAGCCTGGCGGCAAGGATT
>CAYTZS010000306.1:0-3981 GCA_964442355.1 uncultured Saprospiraceae bacterium
AAGAAGAAAGTAGCGAGGGCAAAAGCAAGAAGGATAGTGAAGAAAGGGAAAAAGAATTAATTGAGCAATTGTCAGCACTCAAATTTTTTGTATTCCAAACTACTCCCGATTATCCATTTATAACAAATGATAATCCAGGATGTACCGTTACACCTGATGAAAAGATTGTAAATACAGGCTTTAGTGATTGGTCAGTTTTTTCATTCCCAATCAATCCACAGCTTCTTTTCTTGGTTATGAATGGCCAAAGAGATGCACATGATGTAATAATGAAAAAAATCCATTACCGATATGCAAATAGACAGTTTGTTGATTTGGCCAACAAAGCAGTCGTGTCAAACTGTAATGAGACTGTACTTTCCCATAGTAAAGAAGTATTGAATAAAATCAGCAATTTATATAGACCGCCTATTGTTGACAAATCATCTGAGTAAGTCCCCAATTGCCGTAAGTATGTTTCAGCAGCCCAAAACTGCCATCGTTATTGCAGGTTTGCAGATAGGGCAAGGGATGCGTTTCTCGATACTTCCCAAATTTTGTCCAAACGGCCTTGATGGCTATTAAAAAACCGCCACAATACCCGAAAATCGTTCGGAATATTCCGAACGGTATTGCGGCGGCCGCAGAAGCATTTGGAATATTCTGAATGGCATTGCGGCAACCGCAGAAGTATTTAGAATATTCCGAACGGTATTGCGGCATCCGCAAACCCATTTGGAATATTCCGAACGGTAAAACCTTGATTTTACTGACTTAACAATAAATTTTTGAGGAAAGATTGGACTGCCCAAGTTGTCGCAAGTATGCTTTAGCAGCCCCAAAGCGCTTTGATTGGGTTATTGGCTCTCATGGGTTGCACCAATCGCAGTTCCCGGCGTAGGCCGTTTTACCTTTTGGGAAAAGTATTTCTGCCCGGTGGTCGCAGTTGCTGCAAAGCTGAATGTCTTTGAGTGGCATACGGGTGGGCATTTTGCAGCGTTCGCAGGGCAAGCCTTTTTCAAAATCTTTTACCACAAAATCAGGGTAGCCGCAATGGGGGCATAGGGACAGTAACCTTCGAACCAGGTCCTTCGTAGCTTCCTTTATTTTCTCCATCCGTGTGGGATTGCAGTGGGCACGAAGGTCGGTTTCTATCAACACTTTGCCGTTTGAGCTGCTCAATGCATGGTAAGCCGCTTCAACAGCTTCTATATCGGGAAAATCTTTCCGAATGATGAATTTACCGTCCTGATTGATTTTAAGGATTAAACCAAATCTGGGAAATCCTACTGCCTTGGCAAACTCATGTAATTCGCCTATTGACGAAATGTCTCTTGCAGAGGCCACAGTGTCAAGGCTATGGTGGTAGCCAGCTACCTGTAGACCAGTTTGCCGGTCAAGCAGCAGCACAATTTCTGTATTTACGGTTAGAAAAGGAGATTCTGGATGCCCGTAAAAAGCCCCCTCACTGGCAAGTGCAAAATTGCTTTCAGGATGATGTTCAAGGCAAGCCCTTGCTTTCATCGCCGCTGTTTCAGCTTGTGGGGCAGGTCGTTCTACTTCGCCTGCAAAAGTGCCAAAAACATCGGTGTCGAGTCGGCTGGATGGAACAACCTTCAAGCCTAGGCTGTCTTCCAGCACAGGGCCTATGGCTTGTTCTTTTCCGTGCATGGTTGCCAGTATAGCCGTTTGTCCTCGAAAGTACGATTGAGCATCTTCCGGTGTGGGAAAGCCTGAAAATTGGTGTTTCGACTTAGTCATTGCTAGTAGGTAAACGAGTCGAATAACAATTGTAAGGTACTGTGGTTCACGCCCATGAGTTTTACTTCAGAGGTGTCAGAATTCGCTGCCCCTTCGTTTTTTACATTCATTGACAACGCTTTTATTCTATTTTCGAAGTACAGAATCTTTGGCCTTCACTACCACAACTACCAAACAAACAAGGAACATCTTTTCAGACACATTAGTCAAGATGCAAACGCAACCCAGCGGTCAGAATGGCGATTGAGTTTTAACAAATTGAACCTACCTGCAGAAAATCAAATTCTCATTTCATTATTGCTTTTGCAGTATTGCGAACAATGCACCGCTTAATTTCCCCCGTTCCTAAACCAAGACCTACCGCTGAAAAGACTTTTTCGGAATTACCCTCTTGCTTCCTTATTTTTGGAACATGAAACCAGTGCTGGCTTCCATACTTATCTTCCTCAGCTGCCAAATCGGGCAGGCACAGTTGCCGCAGTACCATGCGCAGGTATTCGGTGCGGAGCAGGGCTTGGATGCTGGGGGCATTTCACTGGTGTTCAAAGACCATCAGCAGTTCTTGTGGGTGGTGTCGGATAAAACGGTGCAGCGCTTTGATGGCCGCAACGTACACAAGTACGGCTTCGAAAAGATGGTGATGCAGGGGCTTTGCGACAGCGACAACCGCATTTGGTTGTTGTCGGGTCAAAAAATCTGGCGCTCCATCGCCGACCGCTGGGGCTTCGAACTGATGCCATTGGACACGGCGGTGATGGGCCTGCCCAGTGCCATTTTCCAATTGGAGGGGAAGCCGTTTTGCACACTGACCAAGAAGGGGTATTTTGAGTGGAACGAACAATCGGGCAGGTTTCAACGCCTGAACACACCGCTGCCGCCAGCACTTTCCACGTTGCACTATAGCCGTTTCGATGTTTGCGGAACAACGGTTTTTTACCCTGGAAAAGACAGCATGATTGCAGCTGACTTGGCGACTGGCAGGGCAAGGTCGGTTCCCACGCCCACCATTTTCTCGACTTTCTGTGCAATAACCCCCGACCTCGGGGTCATTTCCTATTATGACGGCCACTCGGTTTGGGTGGACTTCGGCAAGGGAACCACGACGCCAATTGATGCCGTGCGCTATGGCTTGAGCGAAGAAAGCCGCAGAATGACCCTGATGGATGCAGTGCCGCTCGGTAACAGCGTTTTCTTGGTCACTACGCGATACGGGGCATGTAGCTACGACCTCCGCAAAGACCACTTCACCCGCCACCGCATTTTTGCCGAAGGCAAACCAATCGGCTTGGAGGAATCAATGGCACGGGTGTTTAAGGATGAACTGGGCACGTTTTGGGCGCATAATTCTACGAACGTCATCGCCTTCAGTGATGTCCGCAATTCCATTGGCTTGCTTCGCAATTACTCGGATGACCCTGCCCAAAGTTGGAGCAACCGCATCATCGGTTTTACGGAAGATGCGGAGCAAAACATCTGGTTCGGTGGGTTCAACGGCTTCAACAAATTGGACACAAAAACTGGCCGGGTGGAAATGCACCCACCCGAAGAAGACGCCACCGACCGCCTCAGCCATATCAGTGTGCGGGGCATGGCGTTCGACGGGCGGTACCTGATTCTCGGCCCCACCTTGAAGGGCATGTGGCTGTACGACCCTCGCTCCGACCGTTTTCGAAGGCCCGTTTTCGCCACCGATTCCGTGCAGGCAGCCATTGAACGGGAATTCGTGAGGGGCATCGTACCCCTGCGTGATGGCAATTTCTTCGTGTGTGCAAGGCATCGCTCGTACCTGCTAGATGGAAAGACCTACCGCCTCGACTTCTTGGAATTTCCAGAAAGTATAGGCGAGATACATGCTGCCCGTCAGGACTCGCTCGGCAGGATATGGATTGGCAGTCAGAAAAGTATTATCGTGCTCGACGAGCAGTACCGATTCCTTTTTCGCCATGCGGTCAAAGGAGGCTCACTCGTCTCCATTTTTCAACGCTCAAAAGATGAAATGCTCATTGGGACAAACAATGGGCTGCTGCGCCTTTCACCTGCCACTGCACACGGCACTTGGACGCAGGTAGATGGGCCAATTGAAGGCCATGCCGTCAACACGATTTACCGTGATAAACGAAACCGCTTTTGGTTCGGCACGGACGATGGCCTCTATCTGGCCGACCACCAATTGAAGGTGTTCCGGCGCTTCGATTTTGCCGACAATATCCAAAGCGAATTTTACTACCCTTTCTCCGTGCT
>CAYTZS010000307.1:0-3950 GCA_964442355.1 uncultured Saprospiraceae bacterium
GTACTCTTTCAATGAACTTCCTATTGTTAATTCCTAAAACTGACAGCTATGGGCGTTCCGCCCCAAACCCCTATTTGCACTACCTGTCCCGCATGTCGGGAAAACGCTAATAGCGTGAAGTATAAATAAGTTGTTCTTTCTGGGTGTGCGAAAAAAATATCTTATTTATGTGCATCATTTAATGCTGGATAATTATTTTTTCGACGATGGATTTATTGCCAGATGAAGCGCTGAGGAAATACATGCCATTTTCAAGCAATGCAGTGTTTATTGCTGCGGTTTTATGATAGTTCCCACGGTGTGCCAATGCACCACTTGGCGTGTATAACTCGACAACAAACTCATCCAATTCTTGCAGTTCAACATAAAGCATATTCTGCGCTGGGTTGGGGTATAGGGTTAATTGCAGCGCATTTTTCATATCGTCAGTAGAAGAGAGGATTACACCAGATGAAGTATCGGTTTTGCCCGTTTGCAGCACCTGCTTGGAGGTCGCATCTTGCAGGATGGAGATGGCATAAATCCTCGAAATATCCCAGTAGTTGTTGCTCGGCGATGTAAAATCAAATACTGTCGAGTCACCAGGATTTGTAGGGATTGCAATAGTTATGCCCTGTGGGCTTGTCACGGCATCTCGCATGACATTATAGTGTTCGTCCTCGCCGTTTCCACCGTTCAAGAACACTGTGTCCTCTACCAACCCCACGAACAAGCTTGCTTCGGTCAAGCCATGTGCGGCTACTGTCCTTACGACTACCCTCGTGCTGATGAAACCATTGCCATGCTTGGTCTGCTGAATTCCCAGGTCAAATGGTGTAGTCTGATTGAGGTGCGGGGTGAACAAGGTGGGCGAACCAAAATTGCTGCCATTTACCACATTGCCATTGATGACAATTCTTGGCGTTCCACCATAAATATTGTAAAAGTTGGTTCTTGCATCGTTGTTGACGGTATTCTGTTGGCTCAGGATGCAGGAAGCGTATGGCGAACTTGGGTGTACGGAAACGTGCGTCACCGACGGATTGGCGTTGAGGTTGGTGTAAAGTGCGGGGTTTTTTGAAGCACAAATGCTACACTTCGTGTTCGTGAAGTGCTCTACAATTGGGCGGAGAGCCACCTGCGCTTTGGCTGTGATGGCCATACTGGCTGTGAAAATTGCGCTGAAAAACAGCTTTAGAAATACGTTGCGAAGCTCCATGATTTTTAAGTTTTGGAGCAATAGACGGGCTGGAAAGTAGAACCTTACATCTCGGCTAACTTTTTTTCAAAGATTTTTTTTGCGGCTGGCACTGAAGATTAGCGAAGTTGCTCCCTCAGTTTGTCCTTGAGCGAGTCCGGTGCAGTGAATGGAGGAGCCTGCTTCATCTGGTTGAAGTAATGGCGAAAGGACTTGTCCATGAGTTTGGACTGCTTAACAAAATTGTAGCAGCACCGACAATAGTTAAGGTGGATTTTCAACTCCAATTGCTTGCGAAAGGACAAGGGCTGCTCTTGCGATTGCAAGGCCAGAAGCGATACTTCGGCACAGTTGTTCAGTATTTTGTGCAGGTATTTTTTCATTGATTACAGCATTCCTTGTTTTTCCAAGCAGGAGCGTAGCAGCAGCTTGGAGCGGTGGATGATTACCCAAAAATTGGACGAAGAAAGCGAGTGTTCCTTACAAATATCTTCGCTTTTTTCTTCATTCAGGTATTTTGCCATGAAAACATTGCGCAGCTTTTGCGGCATTTTGACAATGCACAGTTCGATTATCTGCTGGAATTCTTTGCCCAAGAGGTAGTCTTCGCCACTATTGGAGAAGTGGTTGGGACGCACCAATGTTTTGAACCGACCGTGATTGCCTTCGTCAAAAAAGGATTGCTGGAATGCCACTTCGGTTTCCTTCAAGTAGTCTGCCAGTGGCTTTGCACTGTATTTTTTGCGGAAGTGGTCGTTGATTTTGTTGTTTAAAATAGCTGTCAGCCAAGTCTTTTCGCTGCTTTCGCCCTTGAAGCTATCCCTTGCTCGGTAGGCTGATAGCAGCACTTCCTGTACGATGTCCTCGGCATCTTCCCTGCTGTTGGTTCTCAGCACGGCCAGTGAGTACAGGTAGTCAGCGTAGGTATCTATCCAATTTTCTGGGTTTAGCTTATTCATTCGCAGTGCTATGAGGGTGAAATGATGGGGCTAAATTACATGGATTGATTGATGGAAATACGGCAGCCTTACTTTGTTTCTTTCAGGTAATGCTTTGAGGCCGAAGCTTCCACTAACCATCATTAGAAGACAAATGTTTTAAAATGACCAAGACTACCTTCCTCAAAAGTCAAAAAGGAGGGGATGATGATCAAATATCATTGTTGCGATGCCACATGCTTTCAGCCGAGAACTTAGAATTTCCTAGTTTTGGCCAAAATTCAAACTCAAAACTCAAATCAATGAAGCGACTGTTACCCTGTCTGATTTTTAGCCTGCTTTTCTTTGCCACCATTCAAGCCCAAACACTGGTCAGCGCCACGTTCTTGGGCCATAAAACCAAGACCGAGCTGCAATTGCAGTACCTTTTTTTTACCATCAAAAATGGGGTGAACTACTACAAAATCACCTACACCACTCCCGATGTGCAGGGCAATCCATCCGTTGCTTCAGCACTGATGGCTGTGCCGGACGACACCACGAAGGTTTATCCGCTGCTGTGCTACCAGCACGGCACTTCTTCCAGCAAGACCGATGTGCCTTCTTACCTCAATGGTGAATCGGCCATTCCCATCGCTTTTGGAGGGCTTGGCTTCCTGACAGTCACGCCGGACTATCTCGGCCTCGGCGATTCGCCAGGTTTTCACCCCTACGTTCACGCAGCTACGGAAGCCAGCGCTGGTGCCGATGCACTGCGGGCCATTCAAGAATATGCACTGAACGAGGGCATCTGCTTCACCAATGACGTTTACCTGACAGGCTACTCGCAGGGTGGCCACTCCTCGGCGGCGCTGCACCGTGCCCTCGATGAGACCGATGAATTCAATGTGAAGGCAGCGGCACATCTCTCTGGCCCCTACAGCATCAGCGTAGTGATGCGGGACCTGCTTTTTGCCGATGAAGCCTACAGCCGTCCTGCCTACCTCATCAACACGATGTTCAGCTACCAGTACGTGTACGGCAACCTTTACAGCGACATGACCGAGGCAGTAAAACCTGCTTATGTGGCCAAATGCAATGACTACTACAATGGTGTCATCAGCTTGAGCCAATTGAACGATTACCTCGTGGCAGAGCTTACCGCTGCCGAGGGTGCTCCCATTGCCAGCCGCATTTTCAACGATGATTTCAAGGCGGCTGTGGAGGCCGACCCAAACCACCCCGTCAACCTCGCATTGGCCGACAACGACGTGCATGACTGGGTGCCAACAGCCCCGACCCGTCTGTTTTACTGTGCTGCTGACGACCAAGTGCCTTTCGAAAACAGTTTGGTGGCAGAGGCTGCTTTTCTTGCAAACGGTGCCACTACTGTTACTTCAGGAAACCTCGGCAATTTAAACCACGTGGGCTGCGTGACGCCCGCCCTTTACAACACCGTGCAGTTGTTCGCACCGATACAGGGCACACTGACGGCTTGCTCGCAAGTGAGTGGAGTAGATGAGCAGGAATTGTCGTTCCAAGTTTATCCAAACCCAACCAGCGATGTGCTTTACATTCGGGATTTTCCGGGCGATGGAACGTTGAGGATGCTGGATGCGCAAGGCAGGGTGGTGCTTCAGCAGCAAATCGCCAGTGGAAGCAACACGGTAACGACTTCGTCGCTACAAAATGGCATGTACTTCCTTGATTTTCAGAGCGGTAGCGCAAACCTTCGCCAGAAGTTGCTCATCCAGCACTGATGCAGTGTGAAATAGGAAACTGGCCAAAGATGCCTTAACATGAGTCATCCCGAATTTTGAGCAACTGGCTGGTTCAAAAATTGGGTTTTCGGCGGT
>CAYTZS010000308.1:0-3937 GCA_964442355.1 uncultured Saprospiraceae bacterium
TTCAACATTGAAACAATGGACACCTTCCGCAAAGACTGTTTCTTGTTTGGTGAGAGCCAAAGTAGGATGGTGGTGACTACCAGTCCCGAACGGGAAGATGAGTTTCAAAACTATCTGGTTGCTCAGAATGTTTCCTTCTCCAAACTTGGCGAAGTTTTTGGCACTGACGTTGTAATAGATGACGAAAATTTCGGAAGTGTTGGCGAGTGGAAGGCTATTTTCGACAATACTTTGGGTGAGATACTTGATGAACTTTAGTTGTTGGATAGTTGGGATTGTTGAATTGTTGATTGAAACTTTAATGCAATTCAGACGATGCTACTATCTCTAAATTCAAACAATCATAAATCAATCTTTTTGAGCATGAAAAACTTGGCATTTTTTCTTTTGGCAATAGCGGCCCTAGCCATTGGCTGCAAGGATGGAGCAGGTGGTTCCATCGGCGGCGGCAGTGGCCTTGATATATCGGGCACCATCGCCAATGCTGGCAACATGCAAGTATATTTTGACAAAGTTGGCCTCAACCCTGCCAGTCCCAACCTCGTGGTTAGCAAAGCAGATGCTGATGCAGCTGGCAAATTCTCATTGAACGTTCCAGAAAGTCCTGAAGCTGGCATTTACCGCCTCCGGGTGGGCGAGCAGCAGATTTTTTTGGTGCTCGATGGCAAGGAAAGTAACCTTGAAGTTAATGGCGACCTAGCCAACCTCAATCGCTTTGACTACGAAATCAAAGGTTGCGAAAGCTGCGTCAGTTACCGTGACATGATGCAGAAGTTGGTTGCTCGCCAAGCACAGCCGACTGATGTTCAGGCTTTTGTGGAAAATGCAACCAACCCCATGGCTGGTGTTTTGGTGGCTATTCAAGCATTTGGTGGCAATCCTGCTTACCTTGAAACACACAAAAAGGCAAAGGCTAAGCTCGAAGCTGCCTACCCAGGCTCTGAGTACGGCAAGGATTACGACTCCTACCTCGTTTCACTCCAGCAGGTGAAACAGCCAGGTGGTGGTGGCTTTGAATTTTACGAAGAAGCAAGCCGCCAGCCCGCCCCAGACATCAAGCTGCCAAGCCCAGACGGAAAGGAATACTCACTGGCTGACTTGAAAGGCAAAGTAGTGCTACTTGACTTTTGGGCAAGCTGGTGCCGCCCTTGCCGCATGGAAAACCCGAACGTAGTGAAGGTTTACAATAACTACAAAGACAAAGGTTTTACGGTGTTCAGCGTGTCGCTGGATGGCATAGACTCTCGCATGGAGCAAATGATGGGCGGTGATGCAGCTAAGCTGAAAGATGCCCGCAACAATGAGCTCAAGAAGTGGAAAGATGCCATTGCTGCCGATGGTCTCGTTTGGCCAACACACGTCAGCGACCTTAAAAAATGGGAATGTGCTCCAGCTCGCATGTACGGCGTGAGCAGTATCCCACGCACCTTCATGATTGACAAGGAGGGGCGCATTGCTGCCACCGGGCTGCGTGGCGAGCAAGTGGAAGAGACTTTGAAGAAATTGCTTTAAGCAATTTCTTAGCGGAAAAATGCGGTGTCGTTGAAGCGGCACCGCATTTTTTTTGTCAACAAATTCGAGATTGCTTACCTCGTAAGCTTTAAGCAACTGCCAAGTGATTATTATGCTTAAAAAATTCAGTGATTCAATTTGCTTTGAGGCAGGCGACCTTACCCATCTGCGGGAGCTGCTTCATCCAGCAAATGATGGTGTTCAAACGTCGTTCAGCCTAGCCCATGCCTATTTGGAAGCAGGTGAAAAGTCCCTACCGCACCGTTTGTACAAAAGCAGCGAGACCTATTTCATACTTGAAGGCAACGGTATCTTGGTGATGGACGGAAGTGAATTCGTGCTGGAACCCAACGATACTTTTTTCGTTCCGCCTAACGCCCTCCAGTCTGTCGAAAATACTGGAAAAACCAGACTTAGCTTTGTTTGCATTGTCAGTCCACCTTGGACACCCGATGACGAGGTGGTTTACGCTGAGTAGTCAAAAATGTAATTGCATCTAATTGATTTTCAATTGATTAGTTGTTGATGATAAATCTTGGTATCTGCTTAAATTTGCCCTAAATGAACATCCTGATTGTCGCAAAAAAGTTTCCGTACCCGCTGAAAGAGGGCGAGCCAATTGCCATCAGCTACTTGGCGAAGTCGCTCGTTGCGCTTGGATGTTCGGTGGATTTGTTGGTGTTGAATACCAGCAAACACTTTTTCGACCCTGCTTTATTTCCAGCGGAAGAGAATTTTTTTGAAGAGGTTCACAGCGTACGAGTGGACAACCATATTTCATTTACAGGGGCGTTAATGAGCTTTTTAGTCGGCAAATCCTACATCCTTGACAGGTTCAAATCCAGCAAATTTGAGGAGAAATTGACGGAATTGCTGCGCAACAAACGGTACGATGTAGTGCAGCTTGAGACGATATATTTGGCTCACTGCATTTCTACAGTCCGCAAACATGCAGGCATCATTTTGTCACTCAGGGCGCACAACGTAGAGCATGAAATCTGGGAACGGGTCGCCTCCAACACGCAAAACCTCCTAAAAAAATGGTACCTAAAAAACCAAAATAAACACCTCCGGCAATTTGAAACTGAAAAGTTGAACGAGTTTGATGTGCTGTTGGCCATTACCGGGCGTGACCTTGCAGCTTTCAGGGTAATGGGCTTCGAAAATGAAGGCATTATCGCTCCAGTGGGTATCAATTTGGCTGATTATCCGATTGATAATCAACAGGTTGCAGGTAAAAGTAGCATCGGTTTCATCGGGGCTTTGGACTGGATGCCCAATCAACATGGCGTGGTTTGGTTTTTGGAAAAAGTTTGGCCATCCCTTTGCCGAAATCGCCCCGAGGCCGAATTCCATATTGCTGGGAAAAACACGCCCAGCTGGTTGGTCGTCAAAGCCGGGGCATTGGTAAAAGTACATGGCGAGGTGCCCGATGCCAAGGATTTCATCAAGCAACATCAGATACTCGTTGCCCCGCTTTTCTCAGGCAGTGGCATTAAGATTAAAGTCTTGGAGGGCATGGCGTTGGCAAGGACTGTCATTACAACGACCATCGGAGCTGAGGGGATTCCCGCCGAATCAGGTCAGCACCTGCTTATTGCTAACTCGGCTTCCGAGTTTGAAAAACACATAAATTGGTGTTTTGAAAATCCTGGGCACGCAGCCAAATTAGGTATGGCAGCACGGGAGTTTATTCAGGAGCATTTTGACAACCTTGAGATTGCAAACCGTGTAAAAACAACTTACGAAAAGCTTGTAAATATTTGACAATCAGACTTTTAATTCAAAATAATTCTTGACATGAAAAAGATAGGCTTAAGCTCCGTTTTGTTCTTCGTTTTATTGTTAATTGTTAGCTGTGGTGGCTCAAGTCCTGAAATTGAACAAGAGGATGCGCTTCGCAACGAAGTATTTGCCATCCATGACGCAGTCATGCCTCGGATGTCGGAAATCGTAAAACTCAAAGGTAAACTCCGAGAAATGCCAATGGATACGACCAACGAGGCAGTGATAAGAGCAGCCATTTCTCAGCTTGAAAAGGCTGAGGAGGGCATGATGGATTGGATGAACAAATTCACCCAACCGGAGAAACTGCGAGAAACCAAAAGCCACGAAGAAATCATGCAATACCTCGGCGGTGAGAAAAACACTATTTCGCAGGTACGTGATGATATGAACAACTGCATTCAGGTGGCTGAACGGTTGTTGGGCAGTTCAGGGCAGTGAGTCATTGCAGAAATTTTGGCAACCCCTTTTTCAGAATCAGTTAACAAAATATTATTCTTCAACGATTGCAGCAACCGGGTAATATGCCTACCTTTGCGCCTCTTTTGAAAAAATGGTGATTGATGGTGCTTTTGGGGGCATCAAATTTTTATCCTTTTCAATTGAACCCTGACATTGTTCATCATTTTTCATTTAACGT
>CAYTZS010000309.1:0-3848 GCA_964442355.1 uncultured Saprospiraceae bacterium
TATTGGCTGCGCAAAACATCGGCAAGACCGCCGTCACTGCATACGATGCCACGCACGGCTTCAGCGACCAATACATCGTCGAAATTGAGGTGTTCCACAAAGTTGCAAAAGAAGCAGGGCTGCAAGTGGTGCCGCAATACTTCAGCAAGTTCCCCAACTCGGATTTGGCGACGGTGAGCATCAATTTGCTGGTGAGTGAAGCGTGATTTATTTTTGGTGAAAAAGGCTCAAAATGGATTGCCCTGTTAGCTTTGCAGTTCACCAATTACAAACACAGCAATGCGACAGTTTATACTTCCCCTCCTGCTTTTTGCTTGTCTTTTTATGGCCTGTGACACGGCCAAAAAGGCAGCCGCTGATGACAAGTCCATCTCCCTCTTCAATGGCAAAGACCTCTCCGGCTGGGTCAATTACGGCCGGGAGAAATGGTACGTAGAGGACGGCCTGCTGGTCTGCGAGAGCGGCCAGTACAAGGAGTACGGCTACCTCGGCACCGAGCAAAAGTTCAAGGATTTCGATCTCACGCTGGAGTTCAAGCAAGAGGCCAACGGCAACAGCGGGGTGTTCTTTCGTTCCAGCATCGAAGGCACGAAAATCACAGGCTGGCAAGCCGAAGTGGCGCCCAAAGGCTACCACACGGGCGGCATCTACGAAAGCTACGGCCGGGGCTGGCTCATCAAGCCCATCCCTTCGCTGGACGAGGTTTTGAAGGAAAACGAGTGGAACACCATGCGCATCCTGTGCGTCGGCGACCAAGTGACGACCTACCTGAATGGCATTCAGATGATTACCCTCAAGGACGAGAAAATCGGGCAGGCCGAGGGACAGATTGCCCTGCAAATCCACGACGGCGGCGGCATCAAGGTGCGCTGGCGTAACATCCGGCTTAAAAAGCTCTGACAACTTAGCTTGTAGCCACTCTCAATTCAATTTCAATGCACTATCCATACTCCCCCCGCATGGCATCCCTGCTGCTGTTTCTGCTCATAGATGCCATAGCCTTTGCCCAGCCCATTACCCAAACCAAAAACGGCACTGTGGCTGGCATCACCTCCGCCGACGGCAAAGTGGCCATCTACCGGGGCATCCCATTCGCAGCGCCGCCGGTGGGAGCGCTCCGCTGGAAAGCACCCATGCCAGCCGCCAATTGGAAGGAGGCGCTGGACTGCACCAAGTTCGGCGCAAGCGCCGTGCAGCCACCGCCAGCACCGTTCTTCGTTTGGTCAGAGGAATTTTTGATACCAAAAGCACCCATCAGCGAGGACTGCCTATACCTCAACGTCTGGTCGCCCGCTGTGTCCGATGCAAAGCAAAAGCTGCCCGTCATCGTCTGGATACACGGCGGCGGCTTCACGAGCGGTGGCAGCTCCTGCCCCATCTACGACGGCGAGGGCTTGGCCCGCAAGGGCGTCGTGTTTGTCAGCATCAACTACCGATTGGGCGTGTTCGGCTTCTTGGCGCACCCCGAACTTAGCCGGGAATCGGGCAAAAACGCCAGCGGCAACTACGCCCTGCTGGACATGGTCGCTGCGCTAAAATGGGTGCAGCAAAACATTGCTGCCTTTGGGGGCGACCCCGACCGGGTGACGATTGCGGGGCAATCGGCTGGCTCCTTTGCAGTGAACTCGCTCGTGGCATCGCCGTTGACAAAAGGGCTGTTCCACCGAGCCATCGGGGAGAGCGGCGGCATGTTTGGCGATAGGGCGCTGAGTTTGTCAGAGGCCAGCTTGCAGGGGATTGAATTGGTGAAAAAACTGAACCGGTACAGCATCGCCGACCTGCGCTCCATGCCCGCCGACACGCTGCTGAAGTACGGCGGCGGCTTCTCCCCCGTCATTGACGGCCATGTGCTGCCCACGGATGTTTACACGATTTTCTCCGAAGGAAAACACAACGACGTGCCGCTACTCACAGGCTACAACCGTGACGAGGGTTTCATCTTTGGCCCTACGATGACCGCCGAGCAGTTCCGGGCGGATGCAAAAAGCAAGTACGGGGAACTGGCCGATGAGTTCCTGAAAGCCTTCCCAGCTACCGACGATGCCGTTGCAAAGCAGTCGCAGAAGAACCTAAGTCGTGACCAGCTATTTGCTTGGCAGGGCTATACTTGGGCAAAGCTGCAAGCAGAAAAAGGCAAGCAGAAGGCATGGCTCTACCGCTTCGACCGGGTGCCACCGGGTCGCCCGGACCTCGCCGAGCACGGCGCTTTCCACTCCGCCGAGATTGCCTACGCCCTGCACTCGCTGCCGACTTGGAACCGACCTTGGGAGAAGCTTGACCAGCAGCTTTCGGAGCAGATGTCGAGCTACTGGGTCAACTTCGCTGCCACCGGCGACCCCAACGGCAAGGGCTTGCCGAAATGGGAAGCGTTCAAACCCGCAACGCCGAACACTTTGGTGTTTGACAAAAAGACAGCGATGCACACTGGGTTGGAGCAGGCGGAGTTTGCGGTATTGGACAAATGGAAAGCTGCTTCAGCACCGGATTTGTCGAAGTTTGAGAAGCGGGTTTTCGAGGCAAATGACGGGCAACTACCCTACCGCATCCTTTACCCCGAAAATTATGATGCCGCAAAAAAATACCCGCTCGTGCTCTTCCTGCACGGTGCAGGCGAGCGTGGCAACGACAACGAGGCGCAGCTCGTACACGGTGCAAAATTGTTCCTAGAACCGGAGAATCGCCGTGATTTCCCCGCCATCGTCATCTTCCCGCAGTGCCCAACAGAAAGCTCTTGGAACTCCATGAAAGCCGACCGCACAAAGACGCCCATCGAACGAACGTTTGATTACAGTGCCGAAATGACCGAACCGCTCAGGCTGGCCATTGCGCTGACCAAGTCTCTCATCGCTGGTGGCAGTGTTGACCCCAAGCAGGTTTATGTCGCTGGCCTCAGCATGGGCGGCATGGGCACTTTCGAGGCAGTGGCCCGCTACCCGGATTTGTTTGCAGCGGCAGTGCCCATCTGCGGTGGCGGCGATGTGCGGGCGTTCAGCCAAAAGATGCCAAAGACGCCCATGCGCATTTTCCATGGAGCCGCCGATTCGGTGGTGGATGTGAAGTATTCCTGGGAAATGTACGATACGCTCAAACAGCTTGGCTGGCCTGTGGAGTACGTGGAGTACCCGGTAGTTGACCACAACAGTTGGGACTATGCCTTTGCGGAGAAAGACTTCTTGGCGTGGTTGTTTTCGAAGAAAAAATAGGGAACCAACACGCACGGCAAAGGGAACTACAATTGCTGCACAATCAAAGTGAGAGCTTTGATTGTGCAGCAATCACTGCCACGCCGTTTGGGGATGCCACCGATTTAGGAGCCAATCTCCTCAAACCTCGCCGTGAAATGCCGCAAGAACGGCGGCTCGTAGGTTATCCTGAATCCTCTCGCATTTTCCCGCTCATCCAGCAGTGCCTCAAAGGTTTCAATCACGTAATCAATATGGCTTTGGGTGTAAACCCTGCGGGGAATGGCCAAGCGCACCAGTTCCATCGGGGCGGGGATGAGTTGGCCCCGCTCGTCGTACTTCCCGAACATCACCGAGCCGATTTCGCAACTGCGGATGCCGCCCTTGAGGTACAACTGGCAGACCAGCGCCTGCCCCGGAAACTGTTCCGGCGGAATGTGGTGGTAAAACGCCTTCGCATCCACGTACACCGCATGGCCGCCAATGGGCCGGATGACCGGGATGCCGAGCGCCGTGAGCGCATTGCCCAAATAGGCCGTGCTCTTGATGCGGTAGTCGAGGTAGTCCGGCTCGAAGACCTCAGTGAGACCTTGCGCAATTGCCTCCATGTCACGCCCGCTGAGGCCGCCATAGGTCGAGTAGCCTTCGGTAATGATGAGCACCGTG
>CAYTZS010000310.1:0-3824 GCA_964442355.1 uncultured Saprospiraceae bacterium
CAACAAGTCGGCATGTGCGAGGCAGTCTTCTGGTTGCTTACATACCGAGCCGATGTCGAGGGTTTCCAATTCCGGCCATTTTTCCTCTGATTTTTCCAAAATCATGAGGTCCTTTTTGGTGGTAATATGCGAGCGGAGGAATGCTTGGGCGTAGGTCATGCCCATGTTTCCGCCGCCGATAATGAGGATTTTCATGCTGATTTGTTGTTGATGCTTTTGACCATTTTTGTCAAAGGTGTAATTCTTACCTTAACGGCTCATTCCGATACCTTTGTTTCAAAATAATTACAAAAATTAAATCTCCCTGCACCTGTTGTATTTGAGCGTGTTGCTCCTCATCGCTATCAATCGGCATTCACAAGTAGCAGATTGGGCCTCGGCAGGCTTGCGGCACTGTATTTGCGTTTTTGGAGGGCTCGGAGTACAGCCTATCCAACACTTACATGAGAATACAACTTCTGTTTTGCCTGATTTTGCTTTCTTGCCTGCCTGCTTTTTCACAAACTGCCAAGATTGACAGCCTTGAACTTGCCGTGGAGAAACTCCGCGGCAAATCAAAAGTAAAGGCGCTGAACGAACTCGCCAAGTTGTTGTCCAACGTAAACCCAAATGCTGCCGAAATGCACTTGCGAACTGTGCTCAAAACTGCCAAAGCCATTGGCGATTGGCAAGGTTTGGCGACTGGGTATGACAATTTGGGAACCCTCCTCCTGCAAAAATCCGGCTACTTGGCGGCCTTGGATGCCTATCAACAGGGCCTTGAAGTTCGCCAGCAAATCAAGGACAATGAAGGTTTGGCCCAGTCCAAAATGCACTTAGGCAAGCTGCATTTCCTGCTTTCGAATTACGACAAGTCAGTCGAATACTTGCAAGAAGCATTGTTCATGTTGGAGCAATCGGGCGATCCCATCGGAGCAGCCCAGTCGCATGAGTCACTCGGTGATGTCTATTTTGCAAAATTTGATTTTACCATTGCGGAAAACCATTTCAAAACGGCCTACGAGCTTCGAATGAAGCAATTTGATTTGAAGAATGGCGCAGAAGACGCAGGAAAACTGGCCAATTTGGCTTCAAGGTTGGGCAAAACCAATGAAGCAATCGAGGCTTATGAAAGGGCTTTGAAATTGGCCAAGGAAATTGAAGACGAGCGCTTGGTCGCAGAGTTTTACCAAGCACTAACCGCCTTTAGGTTGGAAAAAAATGACTTGGACAAGGCTGTCCAGTACCTGCAAGCTTCCAACGAGGTCATAACAAAATTGGGAGACCAAGCAGGTATGGCCGAAAACCTAATCCTCGAAGCTGAACTTTCAGCTGCGTTTGGTGACGTTGGGAAATCCGAAAATGACTTTGCAGAAGCTGCGAAATTGATTGAAAATCAAGGTGTTGTGCCAGCGTCAGCAGAGCTTTATCGCAAGTTGGCGGCAGCTTGTGCCCGAGTTGGCGACAACCGAAGTGCACATCATTACGAGGTTGCGGCCTCCAAATTGGAGCAGCAGCTATTTGCGAAGCAAGCTACCAGCGCCCAGACTGCACTTCGGGAAATTCTGGCCAACGACATTGCTTTCGGCCACCAGCAGGAACACATCAAAACACTCGAAATAGAGAATGCCAACCACGAGCGCATCCGAGGTTTTATGTTTTTGTTGATTGGCCTGACGGGTGTGATGGCTGCATTGGTGTATGTTTTTTATAGAAAGAAACAGGTTGACAATCAATTGCTTGTGCAGCGCAACGAAGAGATTTTGCGCCAAAAGGCCGATATTGACGAGATGAACAACGAGGCAAACATTCGGAACATCAGCCTCGAAATGCTCAACAAAAAACTCGTGGAGGAGATGGCAGGGCGGGAAAGCTTGGAGCGCAGTTCCTTTGACCGTGACCGTTTTTTGGTATCCACTAGCCACGAAATGCGCAACCCGCTCAACGTCATCACTGGCCTGACTCATCTTTTGCTTGAAAACAATCCACGGGCCGATCAAGTGGAGCAGCTTCGCAACCTCCAGTTCGCTGCCAACGAGCTGGTCGTTTTCATCAACGATGTGCTGGATTTCTCGAAAATCGAAGCAGGCAAGCTCGACCTCCAAAGCCGGGAATTTGACCTTCAGGCCATTTCGGACAGTGTGTTCAATGGTTTTGTCAAAAAAGCGGAGCAAAAAGGACTGCTTTTCTACTGTTCTTTCGATAGCCAGATACCACGCAAATTGCTCGGTGATGACGCCCGGGTATATCAGGTTTTGAGCAACTTGTTGACCAACTGCCTCGACAACACAGAAGAGGGTATGATTCGGACGGAGGTGTTTTTGGAGGAGCAAAAGGGTAGGGAAGTACTCGTCCGGTTCGTGATTGAAAGCTCGGATGGGGGCATTGAGCAAAGCAATTTACCAAGCATTAGCCACCAGCTAGTTGAAGCTGATACTTCATTTGAAGGCAAGGACAACCGACTGCTCAAATTGGCCATCACCAAGCGTCTGATTGAGTTGCAGCACGGACGGCTCCAAATCGAAAACGTGTACGGCGAGGCGACGAGGTTCACGGTTTTGCTGCCGTTCAAGCTGGCCTTGGCGCAGCAAAACAACATCATCCAACTCGACCTCAACGACCACTCGCACCTGCATGGAAGCCATATTTTGCTGGTGGAGGACAACAAAATCAACCAGCTTGTAGTGGCCAAAATGCTGCGCAGCCACGGCATGTCAGTTGTCACTGCCGACAACGGATTGGAGGCACTGGAGCACATCGAGGAGCAAGATTTTGACCTCGTGCTGATGGACATCCAGATGCCGGAAATGGACGGCTACCGCACCACTGCCGAAATTCGAAACATGGAATCACCCAGCAAACAGAACGTGCCCATCATTGCCCTCACCTCGTCCGCATTTTTGACCGAAAAAGAAAAAGCCGTCCTATTTGGCATGAACGACCACGTGGGCAAACCCTTCAGTCCTGATGAGTTGTTGGAGAAAATATCAGCCTGCTTGGAGTTTAGGCATTGACCTTAGAGTTTAGACAGTAGACTATAGACTTTAAATACGAACCTGGGCATTGCTTTATTAATCGCTGACTTTAGAAGTTCAATGTAGCGCTGTCTAATGTCTATTGTCCAAGGTCTGCCGAATAAACCGCTTCATCACTTCCAGTCCCACAGAAAAATCGCTGTTGTTGTTGATCACGATGTCGGCATCATCGATGTACGGCTCGATGTAGCGCTCAAAGGTGGGCATTACGTGCTTCTCATAGCGGTAAAGCACATCCTCGATGGGATAGTTTCGCTCCACTTGGTCCCGTTTGATGCGTCGGATGACCTTGAGGTTTTCCTTGGCATGTAAAAAGACTTTCAAGTCGAGCAGCCGCCTGATTTTCTTGAAATGAAAAACGAAAATCCCTTCCACGATGATGACCGGTGCCGTACTGAAAACCAACATTTTAGGGTTGGCCTTTTCGTTGTTGAAAGTGTACTCCATGCGCTCCAAGTCCTCCCCAGCCAATAGCCGTTCGATGTCTTTTTTGAAAGATTTTTTGTCAATGGATCGGGGGAGGTCAAAGTTCTTGACGCCTGCTTCGTCCGTGTGCTGCAAATCACGGGGAAAATAGTAGTCGTCCTGCGAAAGGATGCAAAGCTCCTGCTCCGAAAATGCGGTGCGCAGCGCCTTGATGAAGCTTGTTTTGCCGCTTCCACTCCCGCCAGTTATGCCAATCAGGTATGGTTTCACGAATTTGTTTTGGTTGATTTTGAGGCAAAGTTAACTTTGGCGCATGAAACATCTCTGCCTGCTTGCCTTCTTCTTTCAGTTTGTTGTGGCCTCTGGCCAAATGCCAGTTGTTAC
>CAYTZS010000311.1:0-3817 GCA_964442355.1 uncultured Saprospiraceae bacterium
CCAAACTGGAGCTTCCGAGTGGTGTGGATATTCAGGTAAAGTTGACGTAATTCCGCCTAAAATAAGCAAGGGCAAGCATTTGCTTTCCCGACTAACATTTTCGGCATTTTTAGCATCATTGGTGGTTTTGCACCATGGGCTGATATTGTCGGATATATTTTGTCAATAACTTGTTTGCTGTGGGTTTTGTGTTGGTTCTTCATGTACCAGCTCCAAACAAGCAGCCAGCAAATCATAAAAAATTCTGCCCGATGAATGGCATAATCGGAAAGAAAATAGGCATGACCAGCATTTTTGATGCTGCTGGAAAGAACATAGCCTGTACAGTTATCGAAGCAGGACCTTGTGTTGTAACACAGGTTAAGAGTCAAGAAAGTGACGGCTACACTGCTTTGCAGTTGGGCTTTGGCGACGCCAAGGTCAAGAACACAACCAAACCCATGATTGGGCACTTTGAAAAAGCTCAGACTACACCTAAGCAAAAAGTGGTGGAGTTTCGCGATTTCGATGCGATTTCGAAGAATCTCGGTGACGTAATCAGGGTTGAAGAACTTTTCAACGAAGGTGACACTGTGAATGCTTCGGGTGTAACCAAAGGCAAAGGTTTTCAAGGTGTTGTTCGTCGTCACGGGTTCAGCGGTGTAGGTGACCGTACGCACGGTCAGCACAACAGGCTGAGGGCTCCTGGTTCTATCGGTGCATCATCTTTTCCTTCAAGGGTATTCAAAGGGATGAGGATGGCCGGTCACATGGGTTCTGACAATGTGAAGGTGAAGAACTTGAAGGTTGTGAAGGTTTTCGCTGAGCGTAACCTCATCCTTGTAAAAGGTGCGATACCTGGTCACAACGGCTCATTCGTAATCCTTGAAAAGAAGCAGTAATCTGGCCTGAGAAGGTTATTTTTTAAAGCAATCAATGACTTCATAGTTATGAAACTCGAAGTTTTCAATATCAAAGGCGAAAAAACCGGGAAGTCGGTTGAACTTCCTGATGCGGTGTTTGGTGCACAACCAAACGAACACGCAGTTTGGCTCGCTGTCAAAGCATATTTGGCCAACCAGCGCCAAGGCACTCACAAATCCAAAGAGCGCAGCGAAATCTCAGGATCTACTCGCAAGCTTCACAAGCAGAAAGGCACTGGTGGCTCACGTAAAGGTGATATCAACAGCCCACTTTACAAGGGTGGCGGCCGTGTTTTTGGTCCGAAGCCTCGTGATTATAGCCAAAAGCTGAACAAAAAGGTAAAGCGTCTTGCTCGTTTGTCAGCGCTTTCTTCCAAAGCTGCAAATGGTCAAATCATCGTGCTAGAAGATTTCGCATTCGATGCACCAAAGACTAAGGCATACATAGGTATGTTGAAAGCACTCAAATTGGACAGCCAAAAGTCTTTGCTCGTTACCAATGATTACGAGAAAAATGTGTACCTGTCTAGCCGAAACCTTCCGAAGGCTTCGGTTTCAAGGGCACAAGACCTTAATACTTACGAAATCCTTCACTCCAACACACTGATTTTGTCTGAAGGGTCTATAGGTAAAATTGTTGAAAGCCTTTGATTAGACAGCTCTAAAGCGATTTGGAGGATGTTTGACAACATAGAATCTTAAAGAAATGGCAAAGCGAATTTTAATTAAGCCCATCATCACTGAAAAAGCAGATGCCTTAGCTGAAAAGCAAGGTCAGTACTCCTTTGTGGTGAACAAGGATGCCAATAAAATTGAAATCAAGAAGGCGGTGGCTGAGCTCTACAACGTGGAGGTCGAGGCCGTAAACACTTTGATTATGCCTTCCAAGGCAAAAAGCCGCAATTCACGTCGTAATGCTATTAAGGGCCGGGTTTCCAGCTACAAAAAAGCAATTGTGACTTTGGCCGAAGGCGAGACCATCAATTTCTTTGGTGAAGCATAATAAGTGGTTGCACTACAGTTGACAATTACCAACAGCATCTGACAATGGCACTGAAAAAATACAATCCGATAACACCAGGTACAAGGTTTAAACTTGGTGTAAGTAAGTCCGAAATTACAACGGACACACCCGAGCGCAGCCTTTTGGCGCCGATGAGCAAAACGGGAGGCCGTAACAGGACGGGTAAGATGACTATGCGCCAAATTGGTGGTGGTCACAAGCGCCGCTATCGTATCATTGACTTCAAGCGTGATAAAGATGGTGTTCCTGGAACAATCAAAACCATTGAGTACGACCCAAATCGTTCGGCTTATATTGCCTTGGTTGCTTATGCTGATGGTGAGAAGCGCTACATTCTTGCTCCTCATGGCTTGAAAGTGGGTGACCAAGTTATGTCTGGCTCAAAAGCAGCACCGAATACTGGAAACTGCTTATTTCTTAAGGACGTTCCGCTCGGTACATCTATTCATGCTATCGAATTGGCACCTGGCAAAGGTGCAGCATTGGTAAGGTCTGCTGGCACATCTGCAACAATGATGGGTCGTGAAGAACGCTACGCAGTTATCAAATTGCCTTCAGGCGAAGCTCGTCGTATCCTTTTGACTTGCCGTGCTACAATGGGCACTTGCTCAAATCCTGACCACGGTCTTGTGACCTTGGGCAAGGCTGGTGCAAAGCGTTGGGAAGGAAGGCGTCCAAGGGTGAGGGGTGTGGCCATGAACCCAGTAGATCACCCGATGGGTGGTGGTGAGGGTCGTGCATCTGGTGGACACCCACGTTCACGTACAGGTAAATTCGCCAAGGGTGCAAAGACTCGCAATACCAAGAAGCACTCTTCGCAACTGATAATTTCAAGAAGAAAAACGACTAACTAAGGTGTTTCAAAATTGAGCTTTATCGTTTGATGCTCGATTAATACATCTAAAAAATATAGAGAAATGCCTCGTTCTATTAAAAAAGGACCTTACGTACATCACAAGTTGATTAAAAAGGTAGAAGCGGCAAAAAGTGCAACCCGCAAGCAAGTCATCAAGACTTGGTCACGTGCTTCCATGATTATTCCAGACATGGTTGGTGAGACAATTGCCGTTCATAATGGTAAAAATTTCATCCCTGTGTTTGTTACGGAACCAATGGTGGGTCACAAGTTGGGAGAATTTTCACCGACTCGAAACTTCCGTGGTCACGCTGGCCACCGCAAGGGTTAAGCATAGCAATGGCTAAGTATTTAGCTATCAAATTTTGAGACTGAAACAGTACAAATAATAGATGATGGAAGCAGTTGCCAAAATAAAAAATTGCCCGATGTCTCCCCGCAAGATGCGGTTGGTTGTCAACAATATCCGTGGAAAGAAAGTCGGCGATGCATTGAACATCCTTCGTTACACAAAGAACGAGGCTGGTTCGTGGCTGGAAAAACTTCTGCTGTCAGCAATTGCCAATTGGGAATACAAACTCGATGGTGCTGAAAGTGCGGATGATTACAACCTTATTGTCAAAACTGTCTTCGTGGACGAAGCAGCAATGTTGAAGCGTTTTCGCCCGGCCACGCATGGTCGTGCAGCTCGTATTCACAAGCGCCGCAACCACGTTACACTGATAGTGGAGAACAAAGTGCCACTTGAGCGTGACCTAGAGACAGCAACAGAAGCGGCAAAAGGTTAATCAAAATTCAAGCAATCATTAATATCTAGAATAATGGGTCAGAAGACTAATCCGATTGGAAATCGCTTGGGTATCATCAGAGGTTGGGACTCCAACTGGTACGCTGACAAGGACTACGGAGATAAGGTAGTAGAGGATGAAAGAATCCGTATTTACCTAAAAGCTCGTATTGCCAAAGGTGGTATCGCAAGGGTGATTATCGAGCGTGCTCTGAAACGCATCACGGTCACTATTCACACTTCACGCC
>CAYTZS010000312.1:0-3810 GCA_964442355.1 uncultured Saprospiraceae bacterium
AATGAAACATTTAAAGTCGAAATCAAAGGATTGGCGGGTGTTGATGTACTGCCTGTGAAGGTTTACAACGCTCAGGGGCAGTTGGTGATGCACCACCGTTTGGTTTCGTACAGCGGTGTACTCACGGCTCAAATCTCATTGAAATCTCAACCTTCTGGGGTTTACTTCGTTCAGGTATTGGATGAAAATGCCGGAGTAAACCGACTGATGCGGGTAGTTAAAAATTGAAGGCGTACTGTCGGTCGGTTTTTAGTGCAAAATATTTTTCACCAAAAAATAAACATATTTCTTTCCGCCGAAAACCGACCGACTCATTTACTCGTAGATAACCAAGTGTATCCATATGGCGCACAACCTGCGTTGATTCTGATTTTGTAAAATATTGTGAATCAATCTATTAGTGGAATGTTGTGACAATTTTCCCTCCAAATAGAATGAATTACGTGACTCGACACTGGAAAATCGTCCTAACCAAAAAATTTATTGATGGGCAATGCCTCTTCTCAGGAAGCCTTTGTGCTTGGTGATTTTTTCTTAAGAAATGAGACTGCTGTTCTGACATGTTCATTTTCTACTGCCAGCAAGTTGCAATTGATTTTGCAGGATGGTCTTGGTCGTACTACAAAGACTCGGGACTTTGATGTGGATGCAAACACCACTGAGCTTGTGCTTGATTTAGAAGACTGCAACACTGGCACCTACCATGCTTGGATATATATCGAAGATAAGGTTTTTGTTAAACCGTTCAGTATAGACAAACAAACGGATACTGGCTTACTGGACAAGCTAATCGGCTTTTTCAAAAACTGAGTTCAGCTCTTCATCGCAAGTGCCAAAAAGTCGCCAACTGGCTTGCCAGCCAAGTAGTATTCCATGCAAGTATCAATCAGGTCATCCCTCAAGATAGTCTCTGGCTCAAAACTGTGGAAGTAATAAAATGACTTCTTGAAAATCAGTGGTTGTTTCGCTGCAGCTTCCATCAATTCGGCTGGGAGCCGTTTGTTCTCCTCCCCCTGCAACTCGCCGTATTTCTCTACAAAGTCCTTTTCTCCAATCAATGCTGAAAAACCAGCCAAGTCCGCAGCGATGGTTTCCCGTATCCGCTGCAATTGCTGCTTTTCAGGTTGGTAGGCACCGCCGTAAACTCGGAAGTGGTCGCAACCCATCTCGATGTACATGCCACTTTCGTGCATCCCCTTTCTGCCGCCAGGCGTGATGAGCGCCGACATGTGCGTCTTGTATGGGGTTTTATCGTGACTGAAACGGGTGTCACGGTAAATGCGGAAAACAGCGTCCTTGGATGTGAGCACGATGCGGCTGTCCACCTGCTGTGCCCGCTCTAACAGGGCTTCAATGAATTGGTGAAACGGTTTTTCCACGCTTTTCTGAAAACGGGCCTTATTGGCATTGAACCAGTCCCGTTCATTGTGAATGGACAGTTCGGCGAGGAAGTTCAGGAAGTCTTTGTCAAAAAATACCATGATATTATGGAGGAGTTTTCACGCAAAGTCGCAAAGCGCTGAGAAAAATTCAAATCATGCTTAGCGTCTTTGTGTGGAAAATTTAGCGATGCTGTGTGAAAAAATGCAACACATTTTCCTCAATCCGTTGCGCAATATTGGAAGCATCTGCACGCTCAAATTGGCTACCGGTGAGCAAATCATACAGCTCGATATATCGCTCCGACACCGACTCCACGAACACATCCGGCATTTCTGGCATAATGTCGCCATCGTGGCCTTGGAAGCCATGAGCCATCAACCACTCCCGTACAAACTCCTTGGAAAGTTGTTTCTGCGGCTCGCCTTTTGCCTGTCGCTCTTCGTAGCCATCGAGGTAAAAGTATCGGGAACTGTCTGGTGTGTGTATCTCGTCAATCAAGTGGATGATGCCGTCTTTTTTGCCAAACTCGTACTTCGTGTCAACGAGAATCAAGCCCCGCTCGGCGGCCATCTTCGTGCCTCGTTCGAACAGTCCGAGCGTATATTTTTCCATCAATAAATAATCTGCCTCACTCACGATGCCTTTTGCGATGATATCTTCCCGTGAAATATCTTCGTCGTGCCCTTCGTCAGCTTTGGTGGCAGGCGTGATGATGGGGTGGGGGAAGCGGTCGTGCTCCTTCATGTCCTCTGGCAGTGTAACGCCGCATAGCACTCGGAGCCCGGATTTATAGGTGCGCCAAGCATGGCCCGTCAGGTAGCCCCGCACCACCATTTCCACCCGAAAGGGGTCGCAGCGATGACCGATGGCCACGTTCGGGTCGGGTGTGGCGATGAGCCAGTTGGGGCAAATGTCCCGAGTGTTGTTGAGGAAGTGGGCAGCTATTTGGTTCAGCACCTGTCCCTTGTAGGGGATGGGCCGTGGCAAAATATAGTCAAAGGCCGAGATGCGGTCTGAGGCGACCATCACCAGCAGGTCGCCGATGGAATAGACGTCACGAACCTTGCCGTGATAGACCCCCTGTTGGCCGGGAAAATTGAAGTCAGTGCGCTTAACACTGCGTTTTTCAATAGATGACATTCCGAGTTGTTTGTGAATTTTGGGCAAATGTAAACAGGAATAACAAAACAGCTTGGCAGGAATAATTGGAAATAGGAAGTCTGCTCAGGGCCAACTTGGTACAACACGACTTAAAGTGGTGTAAACAAAAAGCCCGTCAGTAAACTAAACTGACGGGCTTTTCATTGATGTGATGACTACCTTAAAGGTCCTTCACCGAATTTCTATCTGTCACAATGTCTTTCAATTCTTTCAGCATCTCGTACTGGTGTGGAGCCACCCGTTTGAAGGCTTCTTTGATGGCAACAAAAGCACCTTTTTCAATTGCATCCTGGCCCATTTGCTTGATTTGAACTTTCACCTGCTCCATGTCTTCCATCAGCAGCGACTTCAGAGAGGGGATGTCGTGCCAGTCTCCTTCTACCGCCAACCCTTCTTCCATCTTGCCGTCGGATTTGGCCACGGGGTCAAGTGTAATGAACTTGTCACCTTGCTCCAAGGGCAGCGCCTTTGCTTGCGCTGTCTGGTGATTCGGCAACTGCCAGTTGCCTTCCTTTTTTTCATCGCCCAGCATGAACACTTCGAGGCCCCGTTCCCGGATTCGATAGATGATTAAACTAGCTGTTTTGGATAATTCCATGTCGAAAATTTGTACGAGTGTAACAGGCTAAACCTGTCTTAGTTTTCAATCGGCAAAGAAAAAGGTTTTTTACCAATAACTAGTCACTAAACAATGTTCTGAAACAACTAATCACTCATCACTAATCACTAAAATTTATTTCCCCAACTCTTTTGCCCGCTCAAATGCCGCCACAGCGCCGTTCACAATGTCTTGAAAAACAGCGCTTTGCGAAAACGATGCCAGCGCAGCTTCGGTCGTGCCGCCCTTGGATGCCACTTTCTTTATCCATTCCTCGCAAGAGAAATCCGACTGGTGAAATAAATCAATGGCTCCCTGAAAGGTCTGGCTGACCAGCAGTTCGGACTCGGAATCGTTAAAGCCTACCTGCTTTGCAGCCGAAATCATGGCATTCATGAAGAACCAAACATAGGCTGGCCCGCTGCCCGAAATGGCTGTGGCAGCGTCAATGAGTGTTTCGTTTTCCACATAAATGCTCTTGCCAGTGGTGTTGAGGAGGTTCTGCACGGTCACCAATTCAATGCGGGTCACTTCGTCGGTGGAGGTGAATGCTGTCATGCCCATGCCGATTTGGGCAGGCAGATTGGGCATCGCCCGTATGATTTTTTTGATGCCTAGCGCTTGGGAGATGGTGCTCATTTTTACCCCCGCCATGATGCTCAAGAACA
>CAYTZS010000313.1:0-3797 GCA_964442355.1 uncultured Saprospiraceae bacterium
TCAAAAATGCCACCCTAGCTCAGTTGGTAGAGCGACGCATTCGTAATGCGTAGGTCAGGAGTTCGAATCTCCTGGGTGGCTCCTTTTTTAGGTTGGCAGTTCGGCAGTTGGCAGTCAGCGTGGAATAACCTTGCACTGACTGCGAAATTAAGAACTACCAACTTAACGGGGTGTAGCGCAGCCCGGTAGCGCGCGTCGTTCGGGACGACGAGGCCGTAGGTTCGAATCCTATCACCCCGACAAAAAGCCTTGCAAATCAATAATTTGCAAGGCTTTTTGTTTTGTAGTGACTATGTTTGAGCCCTAAAAGGCAATGGTTTTAAAGCCATGTCTACTCCCGCTTCAATAATATCGCATCTACTTCTTTCTCCCTCACCAGCTTGTTAAATGCCGGTAACAGCTCGTTTTTCACCTTCGAAAATTCCCGCAGCCACTTATCAATCTCCGCTGTCAGCTCTCGCTGCACGGCCACGGCTTGCTCGGTAGGCGGGTAGTCGCCGGAGGTGAGCGCCGTGAGGTGGCCGAGCTTGTTCGTCAGTCGGATGGGGAAGTTGAGGGGGTCTTGCCCAGAGCGGTTTTTGGTTTGGTAAAGCGACTCCTCCACCTTCGTCATGATGGAGTCCATCTGGGTGGCGAGGTCGAGCAAGGGCTTGTGGTTGGCGTCTTTTTTATCCAAGCGACTGGTGAAGCCCTTCACTTGCGAGCGCAAATCACGAATGTCGATGATGGCCTTGTGCGCCTCCGTCACTTTGTCCCGAACGGTTATCAGGAAATCGAACTGGCGCTCCAACTCAGCGTCGCTGGATGGTGAACGGGGGTCTTTCAAGATGCGGAAATCGGCAGACTGCACTTCTTCGCCTACGGTCAGGCGCACTTTGTAATTGCCGGGTAATGCCTTTGGCCCTGCCGTACCCGCCCACCAGAGAATCATCCCCTCGAACGACTTGGCATCGGGGTGGCGGGTGTTCCAAGTGAAGGTATTGCCGCCGTTTTTCACCGAAAACTTGTCCCTCGCCTCTTTTGCCTTAGTGGAAAACTGGCGGATGATGCTGTCCCGGCTATCGAGGAAGGCGATTTTTACCTCGGTTTTTGCCGTGTCCAGATTGGGCAGGTAGAAATGCACGTTCACACCGCCGGGGTGGTTTGTTCCAGCGGTTTTGAGATTTTGCACCTGATAGCCGTCCATGCGGTAGGCATCCTTTGGGCGATAGAGGTGGAAGTTCTTCTTCGCCAAATCATCCACTTGTTGGTGCAGCACGGTCAGGTCGTCAATTATCCAAAGGCTGCGGCCCTGCGTGGCTGCGATGAGGTTGTCGTTTTTCACGGCCAGGTCGGTGATGGGCACGATGGGCAGGTTGAGCTGCATTGGCTGCCAGTTTGCCCCATCATCAAAGCTGAGGTACATGCCCGTCTCGGTGCCAGCGTAGAGCAAGCCACGGCGTTTGGGGTCGGCCCTGACGACCCTCGTAAAATGCTGGGTGTCAATGCCGTTGATGATTTTCACCCAAGTTTTTCCAAAATCAGATGTCTTGTAAAGGTACGGCTGGTAGTCGCCGTTCTTGTAGTTCGTGGCAGCCACGTAGCAGCCGCCGTCTTCAAAGGGACTTGGCTCCAGACTGTTTATCATTATCCATTCTGGCATATTGGGAGGCGTCACTTTCTCCCAGTTTTTGCCGCCGTCCCTGCTCACATGCACAAGGCCGTCGTCGCTGCCCGACCAGAGTAAGCCCGGCACCCGTGGACTTTCTGCTGCCGCAAAAATGGTGCAGTAGTACTCCACCGAGGTGTTGTCCTTCGTGATGGGGCCGCCGGACGACTCCTGCTTTGCGGGGTCGTTGCGGGTGAGGTCGGGCGAGATGACCTCCCAACTTTGCCCCTCGTTGGTGGTCATGTGCAGGTGGTTCGAGGCCGTGTAGAGTTTCTTCGGGTCGTGCGGCGAGAAGAAGATGGGGAAGTTCCACTGGAAGCGGTACTTCATGTCCTTCACGCCGTGGCCCATCGGGTTGTTTGGCCAAATGTTCACGCTGCGATTAAAGCCTGTTTTGTGGTCTTGCCGTTCGATGATGCCGTCGTAGCAGCCGCCGTAAACGATGTCGTCGTTGCTGGGGTCAACGGCGATGAAGCCGCACTCGCAGCCCGCCGTGCCTTCCCAGTCGTCCGTGCCGATGCTGCCGCCCAGCGTCCGGTGCGGGATGCGCAGCGTGCTGTTGTCTTGCTGCGCAACATAGATGCGGTAGGGGAAATGGTTGTCAGTCGTCACTCGATAGAACTGTGCTGTGGGCTGGTTCTCGTAAGTGCTCCAGGTGTCGCCGCCGTCGTAGCTCACTTGGCCGCCGCCGTCGTCGGCGATAATCATGCGGCGAGGGTCTTCTGGCGCAATCCAGAGGTCGTGGTGGTCGCCGTGGTTGGCATTCAGCGACTTGAACGTTCGTCCGCCATCGGTGCTTTTGTGGTAGCTCACATTCATCACATAGACCGTGTTTTCGTCTTTAGTGTCGGCATAAATGCGGGAATAGTACCAAGCCCGTTGCCGAAGGTTGCGGTCTTCGTTCAGCTTGCGCCAAGTCTTCCCGGCGTCGTCGGAGCGGTAAACCCCGCCCGATTTCGCTTCCACGATGGCCCAGACCCGCTCCGGGTTCACGGGCGAAACCGTCACGCCGATGATGCCTAGGGTGTCCTTCGGGAAGCCTTCGTTTTTGGAAATTTCGGTCCAAGTATCCCCGTTGTCTGTGCTTTTCCAGAGCGCCGAGCCTTCGCCACCGCTGCTGAGGCTGTATGGAGTGCGGCGTACGTTCCAAGTAGAGGCGTAAAGTACCCGTGGGTTGGAGGGGTCGAGTAGGAGGTCAACTGCCCCAGCTCCTGCATTGGCATAGAGGATGCGCTCCCAAGTCTTGCCGCCATCCTTGCTGCGGTAAATGCCCCGCTCGTCGGAATCTTTGAATAGGTCGCCTAGCACGGCGGCATAGACCAAGTCCGGGTTGTTAGGGTGGATGCGGATGCGTGGGATGTGGCGGCTATTTTTCAGCCCTATATGCTTCCACGTCTTCCCGGCGTCCTCGCTTTTCCAGATGCCGTAGCCGTAGCTGACGTTGCCCCGAACCGTCACCTCGCCGCCCCCGACGTAGATGACGTTGTTGTCGCTTTCGCTCACCGCCACTGCCCCGATGGAGCCACCGAAGAAGCCGTCGGAGATGTTCTCCCAAGTAACGCCACCGTCCTGTGTGCGCCAAACACCGCCGCCCGTGCTGCCGAAGTAGAACAGCTTGGGTTTGCCGGGTACGCCCGTCACTGCCGCTGAGCGCCCGCCCCTGAACGGGCCGATATTGCGCCATTGCAGTGAAGCGTAAACTTTTTCCTCAAACCGCAGGGTGGGGGAGGTTACCGGCTTGTTTGCGGCTTTTTTTGATTTTTGTGAAAACGCTGGGCAGAGAAAAGCCAACAGGCAGGTCGTTATCAACAGTAGGCGATGTGATTTGCGCATAGTCGTCCGTTTTTGATGAAGGGCAAAGAAAAGTAAAACTGGCTGCTTAATGCAGTGCAGCTTTTGAAATCTAGTGCCGACTCAATCAAAAGCTATTGACCAGTTTTGGTTACTTCCGATAGTAACCATTTTATTTGGTGCAGCAGTAAAAACATCGCTTCTGTTTATACTCGACGCCAATAGGTTTTGTGCAAATCAAGAATTATTTGTCGCTGCCCCTCCTTTTTTGCCCAGCTTTTCGCCTTTGGTGAGCCAGCGCAGGCCTCCGGCGGCTCGTCGGGGGGAGAATGTTTTTTGGGGCGTTCCGCCCATAGCT
>CAYTZS010000314.1:0-3778 GCA_964442355.1 uncultured Saprospiraceae bacterium
CATTCGACACCACGTTTTTAAACGAAACTTGGTCAAAAGCCATCGTCGCAATGGCGTGCAGCGTGTAGAACCAGCCTCTCGTTTGGTCAACGCCCTCGGCGATGAAGTCGGCGGGGTACATGTTGTCGAAAGGCGCATTGAACGGGCGGTCAGCACCTGCCTTCAGTTTTGCCAAATCGAGCCCCCACTGGGCGTAGGGCATGGAGCCGGAGTCGAACCAGACGTCAATGAGGTCGAGTTCCCGGCGCATTTCTTGACCGTTTTCGGCCACCAAAACGATGTCGTCAATATACGGACGGTGCAAGTCGGCGGGCACGGTTTGCGCCAGCCCTAGCTTGTGGTTCGCCCTTTCGATTTCGGTTTGCAGCTCCGCAACAGAGCCGATGCATTTCTCCACCGATCCATCTGTCGTGCGCCAAATAGGCAGCCCGATGCCCCAGTAGCGGCTACGGCTGAGGTTCCAGTCCTGCAAGTTTTCGAGCCATTTGCCGAAGCGCCCTTCGCCAGTGCTGGCGGGCTTCCAGTTGATGGTTTTGTTGAGTTCAAACATGCGCTCTTTCACTGCACTGGCCTTGATGAACCAAGAGTCGAGCGGGTAGTAGAGCACGGGCTTGTCGGTACGCCAGCAGTGCGGGTAGTTGTGAGCGTACTTGGCCACGTTGAGCGCCTTGCCCTCCAGTTTCAGCTTTACGGCGATGTCCACGTCCACGTTTACGTAGGCGGGGTCATCGGTGTAGTTTTTCACGTAGCGGTTGCTGAACTCGCCAACATTTTCCTTGAACTTACCCTGCTTGTCCACCAGCGTAAGGGCACCGATGCCGCTGGCCTTGGCAGCCTTCATGTCGTCGGCACCAAAGCTGGGGGCGGTGTGTACGACGCCCGTGCCATCCTCGGTGGTCACGAAATCGCTGACCAGCACCCGGAAGGCGTCGGTGTGCATTTGCCCGTCGTAGCCCAAAAGCGGTTCGATTTCGTTGCCGAAGGGCAATAACTGCTCGTATCGGATGCCTTCGAGTTGCTTGCCTTTCATCTCTCTTATCACTTTGAAAGGAATTCTATTTCTATACTCCATGCTACCATCGCTGCTTTTAAATTTGAAGTATTGGCGTACTTCATCAGCAGTAGTAGGTGAGGCATTTTCCATCCAACCTCTAACCGTTGTAATTAATTCTTGGGGCAGCAATGGATAATGTGTATTAAAATCATTTTCGTACTGCTCGTTATAACGGACATCAAAATTCTTGTTGATAGTTTCTTTTGCCAATATCACACTAATTGGCTCATAAGTGTAAGGATTGAAAGTTCGGACTTTCACATAATCAATATTCTCCCCGATGGTCAATGCCGTGTTCGAGGGCAGCGTCCAAGGCGTGGTCGTCCACGCGGCGATGCGGACGTCTTCATTTTCATCCTCGAAGAGGAACGCCGAACTGGAGTTCGGCGATACTTTGAACAGCGCCACCACCGTCGTATCGGTCAGTTCCTTGTATGCGCCGGGCATGTTCAGCTCGTGCGAACTGAGGCCCGTGCCCGCCGCTGGCGAGTAGGGCTGAATGGTGTAGCCCTTGTACAGCAACCCTTTGTCGTAGAGGCGTTTGAGTATCCACCAGACGGTTTCGATGTACTCGTTTTCGTAGGTGATATAGGGGTTGTCGAGGTCCACCCAGTAGCCCATTTGGCGGGTGATGTCGTCCCATTCGTTCTTGTAGCGCATGACGGTTTCCCGGCATTTGTGGTTGTACTCGTCCACGGAAATGGACTTTCCGATGTCCTCCTTGGTGATGCCGAGTTCCTTTTCCACGCTGAGTTCGATGGGCAGGCCGTGGGTGTCCCAGCCGCCTTTGCGCTCCACCCGTTTGCCCTTCAGGGTCTGGTAGCGGCAGAAGATGTCCTTGATGGCCCTTGCCATGACGTGGTGGATGCCCGGCTTGCCATTGGCGCTGGGCGGGCCTTCGTAGAAGACCCAGGCGTTGTCGGCGGGGCGCTGGTTGACGCTCTGCTCGAAGATTTTGTTGGACTCCCAGAATTGGAGGAGTTCTTGGTCGATGTTGGGGAGGTTGAGTTGTTTGAATTCTGGATAAAATTTTTCTCCCTTTTCCTCAGTAAACCTTACCATTGAATGGGCATCAACTATTTTATCAATCTTTTTGATTTGTTTAGATTCAATAACCTGCCTTGCGAACTCAATCATTTCTCCAACTTGAAAAAAGAAATCATTCCAACTTGCGTATTGGATGATTTCAAATTTTTTGAAAAAATAAGTTTTGTCCTTATAGGATACTGGCTTATCGGTGTCGGTGTGGACACCTGCAAAATGTAATGAATTTCTCACGCAAGTGAGTAAATCAATTAGTCCGTCATAATCTTTGTCAAGCCCTGTATTATCTATTACTTTTCTTGCCAACCCATTGATACTTTGCTTTTCACCTAAAGGATACCCAAGATGATGCCCTATGCTTCTAAGGAATTTTTCCAAATTTATAAACGAAAGAAAGAAGAAAGCCGCCTTCATTTCTTCGTGATAATGAAATAGGTGACCACCAACATAATCATCATTTTCTATGGCATATTTAATCTTCTGATTTTCTAAATCAGCTTTGATTTGAACAGATGATTTAATTGCCAAAAAGAAACTTTGAATCGTTTCCCTTTGGTGTAGAAAGTAACAGTATCTCGCATCGTGACTTTCTGGTTCTTTCCAGTTTGGGAAATTCTTACCCAATTCATTACAATTCTCTGTACATAAGTCAGCAAGTCTTTGCAATCCCGAAAGCCAATCAGATAGTCTTTCCATCTGGACAGGCATTACTTGTTCGCTTATCATGAATTTTCAAATTTTGTTGTTAATGAAATCATTTCAAATTTTCACAAAACCAAAAAGCCCCGCCAGGTCTGCAACCTGCCGGGGCTTTTCGTTCCTCTCAAAAGAATCAGCGCCTCACAAGTTGCCGGGCAACGTGGGAATGATAATGCTGATGATAATGGAAGATGGTAACATTGAGTTTTGCTTTTTTGCGGGGCGAAGGTAAGGCGTTTTTATTTTTCAGGCCACCTTCAATCCCAAGTGTTTCTCCATCGGGTCAAAATCACGGTCATTGTGCAGTAGCAGCAGGTCGTTTTCGATGCAGAAAGTACCGATAATCATGTCAACGGTTTTTCTGATGGTGATACCTTTTTTGCGGAGTTGGCGGTAGTTCTCGGCGCTTTTCAAGGCTATTTCTTTGCCGCACAAATCAAAGCAAGGTAGCGTTAGCAGGTATGTTTTCGCCTTCTCAAATCCCTTGTCATCTTTGAAACCACGCAAGATTTCAGATAAAACAATGTCGCCAATACCGATACGCTCGGTGGCCAACTTACGGTCAAGCAAGTCGGTTTCTCTGGATACAACACCATTGAAATAGTCAATCCAAACGGTTGAGTCCACGATGGTCATGCGTCCGCCCTCATTTGGTCAAGGTCGCCCTCCCATTTCACCTTCCCACGCAGGGTACGGATGCCTTCTTGGTTCACCATTTGGATGAGCAGTTCCAATGCTTTCTCGACCACTTCCTTCTTGGTTTTCAAGCCGCTCAGGTTCATGGCGGTTTGGATGAGTTGGTCGTTTACAATAATGCTTGAAGTTTGCATTTCAAAAATGTTTAGGTTACAAAAATCGCAGTTTTTCCTCAAACCAAAAAGCCCCGCTAGGTCTGCAACCTGCCGGGGCTTTTCGTTCCTCTCAAAAGAGTCAGCGCCTCACAAGTTGCCGGGCAACGTGGGAATGGTAATGCTGATGATA
>CAYTZS010000315.1:0-3771 GCA_964442355.1 uncultured Saprospiraceae bacterium
AAAATTGCTTCGCAATTTTTCAAAACCCCATTAATAGTTTTTAGACGTTCTTATTTTCAAATAAAATCTCAAAATGCGGTTCAAATAACGAGTTTTGTCAGGCAATGAATGGCACTAATATTCAGCCTATAAAACTGCGTCATGAAAAATAAACTACTCCTTGCACTATGCTTGTTCGGCAACACCCTAATGGCCCAACAAGACCCTTCGGCGACGACACCCAACGATACACAGCCCCTACTCGTCAGCGAAGTCAACCATACCCGTGCCCTCATCATTGGCATTTCCGACTACAAGGACAGCCTCATCGGCGACCTGCACTATGCCCACAAAGACGCCGAAATCTTCGCCGACTACCTGCGCTCCGAGGCGGGCGGCGCCTTGCCCGAAGAAGACATTTGGGTGATGACCAACAAACAGGCGACCCTCGGCGCCATTGACAATGCGCTGAATTGGCTCATCAACGAAACGAAGAAAGGCGACAAGGTCATCATCTACTTCAGTGGCCACGGCGACGTAGAGCGGAAGACACTCTGGCAGCGAGGCTACCTGCTCACGCACAACACCCCCGCCCACAACTACCGCAACAATGCCGTGCGGGTGGAAGAACTCGACGAGATTATCAAGACCCTGTCGGTGGGCAACGAGGCAAAGGTCATCGTGATACTGGACGCCTGCCGCTCTGGCAAACTGGCGACAGCCGGGCCGAACCTCACTGCCGAACAGCTCGAAAAACAGGTGGAAAACGAGGTGCGTATCCTCTCCTGCAAGTCCGACCAAAAGTCGCTGGAAAGCGAGCTGTGGGGGCAGGGTCGTGGGCTTTTTTCCTTCTTCTTGATAAACGGCCTGAAAGGCTTGGCCGACAAGGTATCTAACGATGACCGGGTAGTGACCTTCGATGAACTTAGGTCGTTTCTGGAGGCCAACATGGGCAATGCGCTTCAGCATCCGGGCATGGGCGACCGCCGCCAAAACCCTGTCTTCGTGGGCGACGAGCGCTTCGAGCTGGCGAAGGTGGAAGACCAAATGTTGGCCGCTGCTGCCATGGAGATGGGCATTGCGTCAGCTTCTCCTTCCACGGCTTCCAGCAAAAAAGGGGTCATCGAGAAAGGGCCATCCACCAATGAAACGGCAGAACTGACGGCATTCTTGAGCAACATTGACCTGTCCAGCACGGTGCTGCTGCCCGATTTTGAGGGCATACTGGCTAGCAACGACCCCAATGCGGTGCTTCGTTTTTTCACAAAAAATATAAGCGATGCAAATTGGGAAGAAGATGCCCAAGCCCAACGGCTAGCATTTGCTTCCCGCCTGCACGACCAAGCGCAGGAGGTCATCAACTTGTACCTGCAAGGCGATGCACTAACCCTCGACCAGCGCTGGTACACCGACCAAGCCGAGAAATACGTGCAATATCCCCGGATGCTGCAAGCGGCCCTCGTGTTGTTGCCGCAAGGCCACTTGCTGCGCCGCAACGTGGAGGTGAAGCTGCACTACTTCGACGGCGTTTGTACCCGTTTGGCCAGCCAAATGTCGGAGGAGCCGATGTCCCGCTTGCCGGAAGCATTTGCGAAGCAAAAAAAGGCACTGGCGCTGGACGACAAGGCCGCCTATATCCACAACGAACTGGGCCTGCTGTACTTGATGACAAACAAACTGGACAGCGCCAAAACCTGCTTCTCGACTGCCGCCGCACTTGCGCCAAATTGGGCGCTGCCGCATGCCAACCTCTGTGCAGTTTTGGGGGAACAAGGCCAACTGGAACCAGCGAAAATGCACTGCGATACGGCCATCCATTTGCAGCCGGATTATTTTGGCACGTATGTCAACCTAGGCAATCTGGCGGAGAAAAAACGGGACTACCTGCAAGCCGAAACGCTGTACCGCAAGGCACGAGTGCTTAACGACCCGCATTACCTGCCCTTCGAGCGGCGGGCTTCTGTTCAATTGGAAACGGCTCGCTACGAAGAGGCCGATTGGCACTTTCATGAAATGGAGCTGCGCAAACAGGGAATAGTGGCGCCCTTAGCGTTGACAGTGGTGGTGGCCTCGCCCATGACTTTCTACGACGAGCCGTTTACTTATCCCAGCCTATCTGGCCCAGGGGTGTTGGAAAAGCAGCCCAAAACCGCTGAAGCTGCTTTCCTGTCGGGCAAGTTTTTCTTTGAAAAAGGGCAAATGGAGCAGGCCGCCAACTACTTCAAGCAGGCCATGCGGCTCGACCCCAATCACCGGGAGGTGTTTTATTACCTCGGCAAAATCAACTTCGACAATGGGAATTTTGAGGATGCAGAATGGTATTTCACTAGGCTCATCGAGCTGCGGCCAGAGGTTCCGTATATGCCGTTCTTCCTTGCCGATGTTTACCGGCAGTGGCAGCGGCCAAAAGAAGAAGAACGGATTTACCGTCGCTTCATCCACCAAAGCCAAGACCAACGCATACTGACCAAGGTGCACCTGCTCCTCGCCGAACTACTCGAAAAGCAGGGGCGGTTCTCAGAGCAGGAGCTGATGCTTTGGGGTTTTTACAGAATTGACGACCGATGGGCGAGCTACGAGCTTGCCAATTTTTATCACAACATGACCTCGCAATTCCCCAACGACCCCGATTGGAAGTATCGCTATGCCGATTTCAATTACAAATGCAGTTCTCATTTATCGGGCGTATTGGCATTTGAGCAGCTGCTGAAAATGGACACCGCCCAAGCTGCTCGTGCGTATATCCACGCATTGGCGGGTGCCTACTACCTGAACGAGGGGGGAAAAACCAAGCGCTCCGAAACCGATACCACTTGGAGGGGCGACCTGCCAAAAGCCATCGAGCACTTGCGCAAGGCGGTGGCGCTGGAGCCTGCACAGCCTTCGGCAAAATACGACCTCGCCCGTGCCTGCACCACCGTTTTTGAGTACGAGGAAGCACTGGCCGTGCTGCGCAGCCTACGTGACTCCAACGACCTCGACCTCGACAGCCGCCTGCTGCTCGCCGACTTGGAGATGCGCTCCGGCAACACCGATGCCGCCGCAGCACTGCTCGAAAAGGCATGGGACATGCTGCCCAAACCCGAACGGGGATTGGCGGCGCTTGCTGGCAAATTGCAGCAACTGAAAGGGAATGCGGAGGCGGCCATTCAACAGTATGAAACCGAAACGAAGTTGGAGAGCCATGAAACACCAGCCAATCTCTCCTATTCCATCGCCCGACTATATGCCCAATCCGGCAAAAAAGCGGACTCGCTTAAATGGCTGAAAACAGCATTCGACATGGGCTTTAAGTCAAAATTGGTGGTGAAGTACGACCCGGCGTTGGATGTGCTGCGCAAGGATGCGGAGTTTGAGGGGTTGTTGGTGGGGTATGGGATGAAATGAGTAAAGTGCTTGTATAGATGCAGATAAAAGAACCGTATGGGATTATAGGAGTTAAAAGTACCCGTAAAATACTATAATCCTTAAAATTAGCTGATAATCCAATAAAAAAGCCCGGTCTAAAGCGACCAGGCTAATATCGGAGTATGGTTTAATTATGGTTAGAAGTCGTAGTCAAGTTTTAATTCGGCAACTATACAACCTGGGCAACTGAGTGTCAATTTGGTTGGAAAGCCATTGTTCGCATTGTAGGGTGTGAAATTGATTCCTCCTAGGTATTGGTCAGGTGGAAAGTCATCACGGTCATAAACCCTCAAGGTATATTGATTAGTTGGCTCATCCATCTCAAAAGCTGTAGGAAGGTTTGACCAATGAAGCGGTGGAAGTTCATTTGTGTAGGCATTTGAC
>CAYTZS010000316.1:0-3756 GCA_964442355.1 uncultured Saprospiraceae bacterium
TGTGAAATGGAAGTTGAGAATCCAATATCAGAGTCCATTAGGTTGAAAAAACCTTCCCGAAGCGATTTCCGTCTTTTTATCAATTTTTTCCTTTCCTCGTCAGTCAGTTTTGCCAATGCTACTGACCAAACTTCAAAAAGCGCCTTATTAATGGGTTTTCTCCTTTCATTCCAATAATACTTCTTTCGAAAAGCATAGGCATCAAATATCCCATAGGCAGACTTCATTGCTTCGGAAAAATCATACTCCATCGCATTTAAGTCAATCTTTGGGTCTTTTAATTTCCTCATGCCTTGATTTAGGAACGAATCGAGGTCTGGGTCAGGTTTGTATTCTTGATATGGAATAAGATAAAACGCAACGAAACGATTGACAAAGTCCCTGTCCAACATTCGGTCTGGGTTAATGTAGTTTGTAGCTCGTTTAAATTCAGGAAGTGAAGCCAACTTCGCAACAAACTTGGCAGGGATTCCTTGATTAAGTGCATGTCTTATTTCCTGTGCGCTTAGAGGTTCTCCACCTGTGTTGATACGCTTGAAAATATTGTATTTTACATCTTCGGGAGTGCCCGGTTTGATGAGGTAAGTTACAATCGGCGACTCTTCAATTCTCCGCTGGAATTCTCGTGGCAAGTCGTCGAAGCGTTTTCCGTTTAGGTGGGTTAAGAACTCCAAGTCCTCGAGTACCAGCGTTTGGTCAATGACAAAATTCTTCAAGGTGCTTAGACGCTGTAATCCATCTACTACCAACCATTTGTTATCGTCACTTGCATCAAAGTAGAAGGCAGGCAATGGAAGCCGAATTAAAACTGACTCGATAAGCTGGCTTTGCTTCTTGGCATTCCAAATATTGTCTTTCCTTTGAAAATCAGGGTAAAGGTCAATTTCGGGAGGAACTGCTCTGAGTCTCTTGATAACTGAATCAAGAATGAGTGCTCTGGACTCAATGTCTATCTGTTTGGGGTCAAAAGGTTCTTTTATCTCCACTAAAGAAGACATGTCTTCCGGTTCAACGCCAAGGTCATCTCCTTGAAAATCGACCCCTTGGTCTGCCAATTTTTCATCCAAAGTTTCCATCCTGCAAATGTCTGATATTTATTCTAAACACGAATTGCCAAATTCAACAAAAAAGTCCGCTGTTCATTCAACAACTGTTCTACTTACTACCCGTAAAATTGGTACACAAACCCGTAATTCAGGTAGTGTGTACCTGCATGGCAACGACTACTTTTGCTCCTGTTTGATTTTCGTAAGCTTCCGTTTGTTTTCTATAACTTTACTTCAAAATACGAGTGTTTCTTTGCCCCAAACCCAACAATACAAAATCAAAGATTAAATCATCGCATCATGGCAAACTTCACATTAAACATCAACGGCAAGCAGCAGCAAGTGGACGTTGACCCCGCCACGCCCATGCTCTGGGTGCTGCGTGACCACCTCAACCTCGTCGGCACCAAGTACGGCTGCAGCATCGCCCAGTGCGGCGCCTGCACCATCCACCTCGGCGAGGTGGCCATGCGCTCCTGCATGTTGCCCGTCTCGCAGGTCGGCAATCAAGCCATCACCACCATTGAAGGGCTGTCCGAGAGCGGCGACCACCCCGTGCAAAAAGCATGGCTCGAACACGACGTGGCCCAGTGCGGCTACTGCCAGTCCGGCCAAATCATGAACGCCGCCGCCTTGCTGAAAGCAAACCCAAAGCCCAGCGATGCCGAAATCGAAGGGACGATGAACGGGAATATTTGCCGCTGCGCAACGTATGTGCGTATCAAGGCGGCAATCAAGACTGCGGCTGCTGGGTAGGGATTTCTAAGCCCGACCGCAGGGAGGGATTGGAAAGCCCGGTCTCAGTGCCAAAAGTTAGAAAACCCCGCTCGCCCCAGCGTTGAACGGCTTAGAAATCCCATCGGGCTTTCCAATCCGTTCAAGCCAACAATTCAACAAACAAACAATTCAGCAATGACAACGGTCAAACCTTCCAATAGCAGACGTTCCTTTTTGAAAAACACCCTCCTCGCCAGCGGCGGCCTCGTCATCGGCGTCAACTGGCTGACGGGCTGCCAAAACGCCTCCAGCGAGGCGGCGCTCACCATGCCCAAGGAATGGTTCAACTTCAACGCCTACCTGAAAATCGGGGAAAACGGCGTCGTCACCATCTTCACGCCAAACCCCGAATTCGGGCAGAACGTGATGACCTCCATGCCCATGATCGTGGCCGAGGAACTCGACGTGGACTGGAAAAACGTCCTCGTGGAAATGGCGCCTTTCGACGCCGCCAAGTACCCACCCGCCATATTCGGGCAGTTCACTGGGGGCAGCCGGGGCATCATGTCCAAATGGGAGCCGCTTCGCAATGCGGGCGCTGCTGCCCGGCACATGCTGCGGGAAGCCGCCGCCCAAGCGTGGCAGGTGCCAGCGGCGGAAATCACGACCGAGGCAGGCGTTTTGACCCATGAAAAAAGCGGCAAATCGGCGGGCTATGGCGAAATGGCTTCGGCTGCCGCCAAAATCCCCGTGCCGGAGAAGCCGACGCTGAAGGAAATCAAGGATTTCAAGCTTATCAGCCAATCGCAGAAGAACGTGCGGGGCAAGGAAATCGTGACCGGGAAACCCCTATTCGGCTTGGACTACAAGGTGGACGGGATGCTCATCGCCATGATTGCGCAGCCGCCCGCCTTCGGTATGAAACTGAAAACTTTCGACGGTTCGGCGGCGAAGGCCATGCCGGGCATCAAGGACGTTTTTTCCATAAAAACCTATAACGATGGCTTTGAAAAAGGCGGCTTCGACGTGAACGCCTTCCCGGAACTGGTAGCCATCGTCGGCAACTCGACCTGGGAGGTGATGCAGGCGAAAAAGGCGCTGAAAATCGAGTGGGAACCCATCGCTGCCTACTCGGAAACCGTCGCAGGTTTTGGGGGCAAACAGACCGTGAACGTGCCCGCCGGGCTGGAAAGCAGCGACGACCACCTCGCCAAAATGGAGGCATTGGCGGCCAAGCCCGGCAAGGTCGTTCGCCGGAACGGCGACCCGGAAGCGGCCTTCAAAAAGGCGGCAAAGGTCATCGAGCGGAGCTACTCCTGCCCGCACCTCGCCCACAATTGCATGGAGCCGATGAACTTCTTCGCCGACGTGAAGGGCGACAAGGTGAAGGTGGCCGGCCCGCTGCAAATCCCCGGCTTCATCGAGCCGACGCTGGCAGCCCGGATGGGCATCCCCGTCGAGAACATCGAAATCGAAATGACCCGCATGGGCGGCGGCTTCGGTCGGCGAGCCTACTCGCACTATCTGGTGGAGGCGGCGCTCATTTCACAAAAAGTAAATGCCCCCGTCAAACTCATGTACAGCCGGGAGGACGATATGGCCAACGGCGTTTATCGCCCTGCCTATCACGCCGTTTACCGGGCGGCCTTGGATGAAAACAACCAGCTTCTCGCTTTCCATGTGAAGGCTGGCGGCATCCCGGAAAGCCCGCTCCACGCTGACCGTTTTCCGGCTGGCGCAATTGACAACTACCTCGCCGAGGACTGGAAAATGGACTCGAACATCACCGTCGGGGCGTTCCGGGCACCGAGGTCGAACTTCATCGCCGGGGCGGAGCAGTCCTTCCTTGACGAACTGGCCGAGGCAATGGGCAAAGACCCCATCGAGTTCCGGCTGGAACTGCTGAACCGTGCCAAGACCAATCCCGTCGGCGAGAAAAACGACTACGACGCTGCCCGCTACGCCGGGGTGCTGGAATTGGTTCGGGATAAAT
>CAYTZS010000317.1:0-3736 GCA_964442355.1 uncultured Saprospiraceae bacterium
GTCATACTGTCAATGAACTTGCTTTTCAAAGTTTTTAGGGGTGCGTAATGTCAGTCGTAATTATTTTTCAAAGTAGTTCCGGTATTTAATTTTCGCAAAAATAAGTACGCAGTTCTTTAAGCGCCAAACGGGTGCGTGATTTCACCGTACCCAACGGAATGCCAAAGTTGTCGGCAATCTCCTGCTGGGTATAACCGTCAAAATACATCCATTCAATGACCTCTCGGCAAACGGGCGTCAGTTTGTCCACCAATTGCCGCAGGCCGAGCGTCTCCACCGCAAATTGCGTGGCAGACTTCGGCGATTCCGAACCTACGAGGTAATCCAGATTTTGGTTTTTGCGCTTCTGGGAAAAATATTTGGAGCGGGTGAAATCAATGGCCGTGTTGCGGGCAACATTGATGAGCCAAGTGGCAAAACGGCCTTTCGAGGGGTCGTAGCTGCCGACGTTCCGCCAGATTTTGATGAAGCAATCCTGTAGCAGGTTGGCAGCATCCGCTTGGTCGCTCACAATGCGGGTGATGACGCCGTACAACATGGCGGAATAGCTGTCATACAGCGCTGCAAAGGCATTTTCGTCACCCATTTGCAGTTGAGCGACGAGGCCGATTTCGGTGTCGGATTGGGCGAGATTCATTTTTTTTGCTTTCAATGGTTTAGGCGGTTTAGGAAGGTTTAAAAAGTTTAGTGAACCCGTGAGCGAGCATCACTAAACCTTCTAAACCTTCCTAACATTTCTAAACCAAAGTTTTAAATAAAACCAGCTTCCATCCCGTACTTGACCATGGCCGCCGTGTTTTTCACGCCAAATTTTGCCAGCAGGTTCTTGCGGTGGCTGTCCACGGTGAGCGGGCTGATGAATAGTTTCTCGGCAATTTCATTGTTCGTCAAGCCTTCAGCAATGAGGGCCAGCACTTCCTTTTCACGGGTAGTCAAAAGCGGGAGGTCGGGTTGCGCTGCTGCTGGCCGTGAGATGGTCTGGGCAGCCTCCACGCTCATGTACATGCGACCCCGGTGGGCGGCCTCGATGGCCTCGGTGAGTTCCTCGCCATTGGCATTTTTAAGCAGGTAGCCCGATGCCCCGGCGTCAATCATTCGGGTAATGTAGCTGCGCTCCTTGAAGGTGCTGAGGCCGAGGATTTTCATTTTTGGGAAACGCTCCCGGAGCTTTTTGCACAGCTCGATGCCGTCCAAGTCGGGCAAGTTGATGTCCACGAGCGCCACATCGGCGGGGTTCGCCTTCAGGGCTTCTAGGGCGGCGTAGCCATCGGCGGCACTGCCCACAACTTGCACGTTGTCAGCGTTTTGCAGCATCTGCCGGATGCCTTCGATGACCATCGGGTGGTCGTCTATGATGAAGGTTTTTATCATTGCTGTTGTTGTTTCAGTTCAAACTCCACCCCCACACTCAACCCCTTGCCCGGCGATGATTGCATATCAAGTCGCCCGTCAAGATAGCTCACCCTGGAGCGGATGTTCATCCAACCCACGCCTTTTGCCTGTTCCAATTGGGTAGTGTCCATGCCCCTACCGTCGTCCTCCACGGTGAGGTTCACCCGGTTCCCGTCACGAATGAGTTGCACGATGGACTGCTTTGCCCCGGCGTGTTTCACGACATTATTCAGCAATTCCTGGGCGATGCGGAAGACGATGACCTCTACATCCTGCGGCAGCCGCTGCTCCATGCCAAAAGATTGAAAATGAACCCGCAGCCCGGTTGACTGCTCAGTGTGGCCGCAGTAGTCTTCGAGGGCATCCCGAAGGCCGAAGCGGACGAGCGCCTCCGGCATCATGTTCCGGGCGATGTGGCGCAGTTCGCCGATGGAGCGGTCCATGTCGGCGATGACTTGGTTCAGCGAAGTGGCCGATGTTTCTGTAAGTACCTGATTTCCTTTCATGGCGAAAAGGGTTTGCTTGATGCCGGAAAGCATACCGCCGAGGCCGTCGTGGAGGTCGCGGGCGAGGCGTCCCCGCTCTTCCTCCTGCCCTCGCATCACCGCCGAGGCGGTAGTGAGCTGCTTTTCCTGCTCTAATTGTTTGATGGTATTTTCCTGAATCGTGATTTTTTGCGATGCGAGCAGCGCCTTGTTTCTTTGAAAACGCCAAGCGAAAACGCCGCCCACGAGCAGCAGCAGCGCCAGCAATCCCGTCCCGAAAATCAGCACCTGCTGCCGCTGCAACCGCAGCGACTGGAGTTCTTTTTCTTGTTCCAACTCCTTGATTTTCAACTCTTTGGATTGGGTTTCATACTTCGTTTCAAGCTCTTGCACGGCATGGACGAGGGCATTACTCGTGAGCGTGTCCCGTATGTCTTGGTACTCCTGTCGATAGCTGCCCCACTTCGCAAAATCGCCCCGCACGAGCGCAAGGTCGGAGAGCGTCAGCTGTATCATGGCACGGTAGTCGTCCATGCCCATTTCCTCGGAAATAGCGAGCGACTGCCGGCAGTAGTCCTCCGATTTTTTGAAGTCTTTTTTCTCAAAAGCCAAGAGGCCGAGACCATGCAGGATGGTCATTTTGCCGTAGGCGTCGTCGGCTTGCAGCGCCGTCTGGTATGCTTCGTTGTAAAGCTGTTCGCACTTTGCCAGATTGCCCTTTTTCATCTCCAAATCAGCGAGGATGCCGAGGCAGTTGGCAAGCACGGCTGGGTACTCGGCCTTCCTTGCGTAGGCCACTGCCTGCTCGAACCAGCCGTAAGCCTCGTCATCCCGGTTCAGGCCGAGCAATGAATTGCCGATATGCTCACAGGATGTGGCACAAGTGTAGTCGTCGCCGAGTTCTTTGGCTTGCGCAAAGCTGCGCTCGGCGTACTCCTTTCCCTTGCCGTATAGCTTCAAATTGTTGTAAATGATGGCGATGTTGTTGCTCACCACCACTGGGAAATGCGGCGGGACGGGAGCAGTTTTCATGGCTTCCAGCGCCTTGTCGTAGTAGTCAATGGCCAGCCAGTAGTTGCCACGTTGGTTCCAGGCGTTGCCGACGAGGTTGTAGACGGCCACTTGCTCCTTGCCCAGCCCCAGTTTCTCGCTCAATGGAATCGTAGAAAGGTCAAGTTCGATGGCCTCATCGAATTTGCCTTGGTTGTAAAGTGCGTTGGCCTTGTTGATGCGACAGCGGACGATGCCTTTTTCAAAGCCCGTTTTCTCCGCCAAATCCAATGCTTGTTGGAGGTAGATAAGTGATGAATCGGCGTTGCGGTCGGTGTAGAGCTTGCCCGCTTCCATAAGTGCCCAGACCCGTGCAGTGTCTGACGTGGCAATTTTTGCGATACGCAGTAAGCTGTCCCGTTTTAGCTCGGTTTGCCCAAACAACATGCTTACCAACAGCATCCAAAAAGAAAGGAAGGTTGTGATTTTGATTTTCATCTTACGAAAAGACTACGGCGCTCGTTTGGCCGTATTTTCCTGTAAATGTCGAACAAGAAAATGGAACTACGCAAGGGTTCAATCAAAAATCCCCTTTTTCGTGGAGAAGAAAAACCTCGTTTTACGGGATTGATTTTCAAGGGTTTACGAAGACAACTTTGCATCGCCTTTTGAGCACAAATGGATTGAGGCTCAAAATTACCCATCACCAACCCAAGCCTGGATTTAGCGCCTAACCCAACACAAAAGCAATCCAGAGATTCTTGTTGAATTTATGCCACCAACTTATTTTAAAAACCAAATAATCCAAAGTTAAAATCACTTCGTAATTGATAATAATTCCAAAAAAACAAAGACTAGCAATTTTTAAA
>CAYTZS010000318.1:0-3701 GCA_964442355.1 uncultured Saprospiraceae bacterium
CGAAAAAACGGTCTGCAATGAGACCAATGATGAACGGTGCGAGGATGGCTCCCCACGATTGCGTTCCGTATGCAATGCCGATTTCAGTCCCTGAGGCTTTTAGCTCACTACCGAGGTAGGTACCCATCGTGACGAACCATGCTCCCCAGATGAAGAAGTTGAGGAACATCATGGTCGAAAGTTGGATGCGAGTTGTTAGTTTCATGTATTTCTCGTTTTTGTTCAAAAAGTTGGGGCAAGGTAAGGAATGGCCTTGAATATTTGCTTCATGTAGTTGGTGTCATTTTTACAAATAAAAAACGGGGAGTTGCAGTGCGCAACTCCCCGTTTTTCTTCAAAAGAACTTTGTCACAACTGGCACCCACCTGTGAAACCAGTAGCATCAAAAGTTGCCTGCATGAAGCCAACTTCTTTCCCTTCGTAAGCTTCTATCACCAAGCCGTTGTTCGAGCCACTTCGAATTGGGCTGCAATACTCAAATAAGTAGTAGCTGTTTGCCTCGTTGTTCACCACCTGTGCAATCTGCTTGAACACATTGGTCAGCTGCGTGATGGAAGCTGCTTGGAAGAAACCGTTCCGTCCAATTTTCTGCAAATCAATCGCATTGATTTCATTGCCTACTCCTAAAGTGAACCATGAAATATCACTGGGAGAGTTTGTCACAGCATCATAGGCTTGCTGCTTGGGGTAGCGGTTTGCCCGATCCTCTCCGTCTGTGAAAAGCACGATTGAGGTAGCTGCTGCGATATCAGCCGCTTGGTATTGTGCGAGCAATGCATCTGCCAATTCGTCAACCTTGATCACTGCGCCGTACAAATCGGTAGAGTTGTCGTTGCTGATGTCCTGCGTTACACCATTGATGGCGTTTTTCAGGTCAACGAGGCTGCTCGTGACGGGCTCCAGCTCGTGCAATACGTCTTCACCGTCGAACCAATAGATGCCCATCGAAATGGAAGGGTCAGGAAGCGGAGGTACGATTTGCTCTACGAATGCGTTGGCGGCATCCTTCACTTGCTGCAGCGACTGTTGGAGAACGCTGCCGCTCAAGTCAAGGACGAGGAAAGTGGTGTGGTTGAAAACCTGCTCTCGGCTGGAGATTTTCCGTTTAGCTTCAAATTCGGAGATGACTCGTGGGCAAGGGTCGTTGACACCTTTTTCGTAAATCACGAAATTCTCTTCCGTCAGGTACCCAACGGGATTGTTGTTCTCGTCAGTCACTTTGAAAAAGATGGAGATTTTGGAAGGCAGCGTCACGGTCGGGCCTTCCAATACCGTCAACTTAAGTTGGGTTTTGTTTGGATCCTTCCAGCAATCACTGAACTCTGCGTCGTCGTCCTTACAGCTACTGCTCAGAACAATCAAGGAGAAAAGGCCAAAGAAAAAAATCAGTTGCTTCATGGTAATGAAAGTTGGGTGAAAGTTATTTTTGATAGAATGGTTCAAAGTTTTATCTGCTTGCGAAATTAGTTCCAATTTATTGGGTATCAACAATTTAGCAACCGAACAAACTTAGAGAACTACTTCAACAACGTTAAACTTGGTCATTTTGCGGCTTATTGACTGGGCCTAAGCAATTGGTGGCCCAACCCGACCATTTTTGTTTTTTAGCAACAATCCAAAGGTAAACAGCTGCTACTACGAAAAAAGCAACCAGCATTTCTGCCATGTCAACCGATTTCATTTCAAATATCGCTGCCGTCTTCAAGGATGATGCCTCAAATGTAACGAACAGAGAGCTGTAAATATTGGTTGCTGCATGAACTCCAAGCGCTAATTCTAAACTGTCATCCATCAGGGTGATGATACCCAAGAAAAGCCCAGTACCTATGTAATATATCATGGTGGAACCTACCCCAAAGGCACTTACTTCTTCGTTCATCATGTGCATCAGCCCAAAAACCGCACTTGTCAAAAGCAGCGGTATCCAACGAAATGGAGCGATTAGGCTGATGCCTTGCATCATATAACCCCTGAACATCAATTCCTCCCAAGATGTTTGGAGCGGAAAGACCAACAGCGTGACCAGTAACAGGCCGGGAAACAACTCTGGTTGGAAATTGAGTTCGTAGTTTTCAGGGTGAATGAAATAAAAGAAAAGCTCCGCCAAAACTGTCAAGCCCATCCAAAGCCCAAAACTGAAAAAGATTTTGCGCCAGTTTATGCGCTCCATAGGTGTAATCAAAGACCTGAATTTCTTGCGATGAATGAAAACTACGCTGAACCAAAGCCCTACCAACCCGCCGACGAAAGCCAACAACATTAAGAAAAGCGTCATGTTTTGTCCAATCCCAGCTGGTTCAAAGTTGAGTGTTTCTGACATTTCCGCTATCTCCAATTCTGAAAAACCGTTGGACAGCAAATACCCGTAAATGGGAAGTTGGCCAACAATCACACCTATCACAATGACGACTAGGCTGACCAAGTACATCCACCACTTATTTTGACCCGTTTTGGCAACTTGAAGGAACATGAGTTATTCTATTTTGGTGTGAAAATAGAAAAGCCCTTGGACTTACAAGTCCAAGGGCTTTCACATCATCAATTTAAACGGTATTAGCCGCCGAAACCACTGCCTTGGCTGGCAGGTACACTTTCCTCAGAAGGCTTAGGATTTACCTTGCCTTTGATTTGGAGTGTGTGGGTTGGGCTAGCTTCGTTGGTAGTGATCGTTACTGTTTTTTGGAAGGGGCCAAGGCGTGCGATATCGTAACGCACCTCGATGTTGGCAGATTTACCTGGAAGGATTGGGTCTTTCGGATAGCTTGGAACTGTGCAGCCGCAGCTACCTTTTGCATTGCTGATGATAAGTGGCTCATTGCCAGTGTTCGTGAATTTGAAAACCCGAACAGCTTCTGGGTCGCTCTGCTTGCCTTGCATGATGTCACCGAAGTTGATTTCAGTCGTTTCAAACTTCATAACTGGGCCGCTTTGGGCAACAGAAACAGTGGCAAAGAATGCCAAGAAAGCAAAAATTGAAAGAAAATTTTTCATCAGAGTATTAATTTTAATTAATTGATTGTTGTCTGATTGACGGTACAAAAGTAGGTTCAATTTTTTCAACATGAAAGTGACAAGACAATTTTGGCGGTTAATGACATGTTAACCGTTTTAGTGTTGTTATTAACAAACCTTGCGACAAAATCACGTATAGCCATTCATGTTGCTGTCAGATTTTTATTTATTTTTGCCGCAAATTCTCAGCCCTGAATGAAATTTTGTTTCGTTGTCCCTTTTGCCAATGTCCACAATGATTTTCAGCCCGTTTAACAATCCAAGTTAACAACCAATTATTTTCAGCATGATTGAAGCTCCGATTTCAGACATCATCTCCACCAAAAAAAATGCCTCCATCGAAGAAAAATACAAGGCAGAAGTGCTGCGTGATTTTTGGATTTGCTGCGTGAGCAGGGAGGTCAGCATCCTTGGCCGCAAGGAAGTGCTTGGGGGCAAGGCCAAATTTGGCATCGTTGGGGATGGAAAAGAAGTGCCACAAGTGGCCATGGCCAAAGCGTTCAAGCGCGGCGATTGGCGTTCGGGCTACTACCGTGACCAAACCTTCATGTTTGCATTGGGGCTTGCCACCGTCGAGGATTTTTTCGCACAGCTTTATGCAGACACTGAAAATGACCCTTGGTCGGGTGGTAGGCAGATGAACAGTCACTTTGCAACACCTCTGATAGATGACGATGGCGAGTGGCTAG
>CAYTZS010000319.1:0-3690 GCA_964442355.1 uncultured Saprospiraceae bacterium
ATCCTTGGTATGGACGAACTTTCTGAAGAGGACAAACTCGTGGTAAGCCGTGCCCGCCGGGTACAGCGTTTCCTTTCGCAGCCGTTCCACGTGGCTGAGCAATTCACCGGTACGCCGGGCGTGCTCGTTCCAATCGAGGAGACCATCCGTGGCTTCAACATGATTATGGACGGTGAAATGGACCAGTACCCAGAGGCAGCGTTCATGTTGAAAGGTTCTATTGACGACGTTATCGAGGCTGGCAAGAAAATGCTGGCAGAAACGAAATAATTAACGGTGAATGATGAACTGTGGATGGTGTACAAAACAGCCTTTCACAGTTCACAGTTCACAGTTCACAGTTAGTACATGAATATTACTATCTTGACTCCCGATAAAGAAATTTTTCACGGCTCGGTTGTGTCCGTGAAAGTGCCTGGTTCGCTAGGCGAATTTCAGGTGTTGAAGAACCACGCACCCATTGTTTCTTCTCTTGAAAAAGGCACGGTTACAGTGGTTACTGCTGGTGGAGAATTCCGTTTCTATGATGCAGAAACAAGTGGTATCGTGACGGAAACACAGCCGGGCAAGACGCTGACCTTCCAGATTGGAGGTGGCTTTATCGAAGTATTGAACAATGAAGTTTCCCTGCTGGCCAGGGGATTGAAGAAATAGTTTTATTTTTTATTTCGCTGTTGTTTAAGGGAGAGGTTTAAAACACTTCTCCCTTTTTCTTTTTAAGTGGTTGATAATCAGCGGAAAGTGATAGTTTCTCAACTCACAGCTGCCTATCCACCTCGCTCAACTCCTCCACGTTGATTTCTCCGAACCAGTCCTGTAGTTTTTTCCGAGCTGTGTTGCGTACCTCGTCGTTGATATAGGCAGCGATGGCCACAAGACCGAAGCTCAACACGCCGATGTCGTCTGTGTAGCCAAGGATGGGCGTTAGATCGGGCAGTGCATCAATGGGCGAAATGAAGTAGCCAAGCACTCCGATGATGATGCGCTTCGCCCAAATGGGGGTGTCGCTGCGGCGATAGGCATAGTACAGCAACAGCATACTGTACACCACCTTCAGCCCTGCCTGCTTGGCGAAGTGTTGGATTTTTTTCAGCAGCTTGTTCTCAGAGAACACGCTAGCGTATTTGTCAAAAGGATTTTTCATTGCGAAAAGCAAAGAATTTATTGCTGAGTTTTGACAACAAAACCGAGCGATAAGTTGACGATTATTTTTCTTCCATTGCGGCCAACAACTGTTCATACACCTGTATTCGCTTTTTGTTGAGGCCGAATGAACCTGTCTTGAAAATGGTGTAGATGAAGTACGCCATTCCCAACAAAAAAATTGAAATGGTGAGTTGGCCGAACTTGGTCACAAACAGCGCCACGGTGTAGGCCACGAACCAAATCGCTCCGAACCAGATATCCCGCTTCAACAGCCCTTTGCAGTAGGCAATGTTCTCTTCCAACCATTCGGGGCTGAGGTCTTGTGTCCGCAGCTTGGCCTGCTCCTTCTTGGGCAGTATGCCGACGATGCTGTCCAATGCTTTGGGCTGCAATTTTTTACCCATTTCTTGTTCCTGATTTTAAAAATAGATGGAAAACTAAATTGGCGGGATGAAATTACGAATTCCGGTAGGATGCAGCGGAGTTTTGCTCATGCAGTTACACTGGCAGGCACAGTGAGTGCCTGCTTGGCCACTTTGATGGGAATGCCCGTGCATTTTTTTTCCATGAAATCCATCATGCGCTCCAGCAGTTCACGGGTGCTATCGTCGAGCACATCAAGTTCCTTTTTAAAAACCTTGTTCATGGCATACTCCTTCACGGCCTTCACTTCGGCAGGTACTTGGCGCAGCGCCCGCTCAATGCGGCGATTTCGAACGGCGGCTTCGAACTCGGCCAAGTGGCGGTTGAGCAGCTCCGTTGCGGCGCTCACCTCTCGCTCCCGGAAAGAGCGGTTCTCGTGGGCCAGTGCCCGCAGGCCTTCTATTTCGATGAAATGCACGTCGTGATTGGCTACCACTTCCTTGCAAACGTTGTTTGGCACGGAGAGGTCAATGATGGTTTTTGGTCCAATTTCGCCAGCTAACAGCTTGATATACAGCTCATTATCAACAACGGCTTTGGTAGCGCCAGTGCAGACGATGAGACAGTCAAAGCCTTCGGTGTATTGGTCCAGTTCATCGAAGCCGAAGGCACGGCCACCCACTGTTTTGGCGATACGCTGTGCCCGTTCCAAGGTGCGGTTGAAAACGGCCACGTTATGGAATCCGTTTTTAGCCAAAAACTTTGCTACCAATACGTTGGTCTGGCCAGCGCCAACCATCAGGATGCGGGCGGTCTTGGGTAGTTTGGCCTTCTGCATTTCACGCATGGCCAGTGATACGACCGAAACGGGTTTGTCACCAAGGCGGGTGTCAGTGTAAACTTCTTTGGCTGCCACCACGGCTCCTTGCATGGCAATGCGGAGGTGGTCGCCAGTGAGGCCCCAAGCTTGGCAGCGGTCGTAAGCCTCCCGCAGTTGGCGCAGGATTTCCCGCTCGCCCACCACAAGGCTATCCACCGATGCGGCAACCCGGTACAGGTGCTCGGCAGCGGCTCGACCCTCGTGCAGTGTCACGTTTTCAGCAATGAAGTGCTCGCTGAGGCTTGGGTTGAGGTATTGGAAAAAATTGGTTTGGAAACTGGATGGTGTGGCGGTTTCAGTGTAGAAAAGGAACATCACCCGGTTGCAGGTGGCGAGGTACACCATTTCGGCAAGGCCAAAATCGGCTTTCAACGACTCCAATTTTTCTCGAAGGAAAGGCTCGTCGGCGTGTGCTACCACGAACTTTTCGATGTGCTGGAGCGAAGTCCTGCGGTGTGTAACCGTTAGTATTTTAAAGCCGTCTAGCATAATTTCCTGTGCCGTTCACTAAGTTTAGGTATGTTTTATACCCAAAAATAACGTCTGCAAAAGTAGAAGACAGCTTTTGGTTAAATGTCACGACTCTGTAACAAATGCTGAGTGGGAAAATCGTGCGCCTGAATCAGGCATGTTCATTTTCAAGCTCCACATCGTCCAAGTGGCCAGTAGTGCGGAAATAAAAGCCCGCTACCAGTCCAATTGCGAAGCCACCAATATGCGCCCACCATGCTACACCGCCGCCGCTTTCGCTGGCCAATGCGGAAGTGCCATACGACCACTGCTGGATGATCCAGAGGCCAAGGAAAATCCAGGCGCTGATTCGGAAGGTGAAAATCAGGAACAGCATTTTTATTCGAGAGGTGGGGTACATGACCAAGTAAGCGCCCATCACCGCCGAGATGGCACCGCTGGCACCGACCATTGGCACTTCGCTATTTATATTGAAGTAAATGTGTGAAAACACTGCCACGAAGCCGCCAATCAGGTAGAAAGCAAGGAATTTCATTCTGCCAACGGTCGCTTCGATATTGTCGGCGAAGACCCAAAGGAAGAGCATGTTGCCGATGAGGTGCCACCAATCGCCGTGCATGAACATGCTGGTGACGAGGGTGAACAGGTCTTGTCCGCTGGTTATTTCAGCAGGAATGGCCCCGAAGTACAGGTCGAACGCGTCCTGTTGCTCTGGGTTCAAGCTGATTTTGTAAAGGAAAAAAACGACATTCAGCACAATGAAGCTGTAACTGAACCAAGGGTGGTGGCCGCCTTTTACCTGGTCGTCGCCGATGGGGAAAATCATGTGG
>CAYTZS010000320.1:0-3663 GCA_964442355.1 uncultured Saprospiraceae bacterium
CCGTGATTTGCCAGCGCCATTGCGGCAGATTTTGCGAATGATACCCGCCATTTTGCCTGTTTTGTTGCTCGTCAGCGCCGCTGTTTTGCTCAATTTCAAATACACGGCACTGTCCCCGCTGGTGTATAAAATTCCCGTTTACAGTAGCTTGATGCTCAGCGCATTGGGGGTTGGTTTCATCATGGTAGCAAAGGCCCAAAATACTGCCGCCGTCTTGAAATCCGAAGTTGCATTCCGAGACAAAATCCACCAAGACCACCTGAACCAGATTGACACCACCGACGTGATGAAGGACGGAGTGTTCCTGTACGTTTTTACAGATGCGAACCACAAAGCAGACGTGCGTGAAAAGACGTTGGCGAAACTGAAAACCCGCCCCGACTGGCAGGAGGAACTCGTGCGCCGCCTGCAAAACGACTGGGCACCCGAAGCCTTCACCTTCCTCGCCTCCAACGAAGTGGACGATAAAACCTTGTTTCCAGAAGCAGTGAGGCAGGGCGTTTTGATTCAGGCCCGGCTCATCCGGGAGAGCATCCGAAATTGCAGAGACCATTACGACCTCTACGCCGGCAGGTTCAGTTGGGAGGTGGAACGGATGCTGCGCACGGTAGACGAATTTCAGGGCATGGGCGTGGACTACCGCCCGGCGGTGCAGGAAGTCCGCAACGCGCTGGACGAACGGACTAGTTTTGAAAAGCCGAAGCTGACGGCCAAAGCCTCGTTGGACACTTGGCTGAAAAAGCATTGATGGCTTGTACGTTTTCGAGGCCCCATGCGGCAACGAATGATTCAGCCCAATTACCCGGCGATTAAAACGGATGAATGCCTTTCTGGAACGCTTCAGTTCAAATCCACCACGCTTTAAGCAGAAAAAAGCGACTCCATCCCGCCCAACACCTAATTTCGCCCAATGCGCCAGTTATGTCAAATAGTATCGTTTTGCTGCTGCCTGTTGGGGTGGGCCGCCGCTGGTTTTGCGCAAGGGCAACTCCTCTCATGGGAGTTCATTGGCGAAGAAAAAGGGTTGAATACACTCGGCCTGAACAACATCCATCAGGACCAAGTGGGCTATATCTGGCTGGCCACACAAGAGGGGTTGGTGCGCTATGACGGGCATTCGTTCAGGCTCTTCCGCAATGTGCCGAGCGACAGTACCTCACTTTACAGCAACCATGTTTATTGCATCACCGAGGACAAGGAGGGCAATATTTGGGTGGGGTTGTTTAGGGGCGGAGTGAGCCGCTACGACCGCAAAACAGGGAAGTTCAGGAACTACAATTTCACAGAAAAACTGAAAATCAAAACGGCCACGGTCCACCAAGTTTTCTTCGACAAGGCGGGCGAGCTATGGGTCGGAGTGGGCGGGTTCGGCCTCGTGCATTTGAACCAAAAGACTGGAGCGTTCAAGCACTATGACCTTGTGACTGCCGAAACGGCGCCTCACCTGACCCCGCAGGAGTTGCCGAACTACAACGTGGCCCAGAATTTTTGGCAGGACGAGAACGGCCAAATCTGGTGCGCTACCCCCGACGACCTCTACCTTTTCGACCCAAAAACGGGGAAGGCTACCCCACATCGTTTTGGAAAAAAGGCACCCAATGGTTTCCGGCAAAACCAAACTTTCGTGATATGCCCGGAGGGCGACTGGCTCTGGGTCGGTGGCTGGGGGAGCGGGCTGCGTCGTTACAACCGCAAGACGGGCGAATGGAAACAATATCTGCTATTGGAAAACCCCACCTCACCCGATGCCTTCAATATCGTCAATGGCATTGTGCAAAAAGGCACGGATGAGCTATGGGTATCAACCCAAGACCAGGGCCTGGCTGTTTTCAACAAAAAAACGGAGCAGTTTTACTTTTACAACCGACATCCCGCCGAATACCCCGATTTTCCAATTTCAGCAGGAACACCCTTGCTCGACAATCAGGGAAATTTGTGGGTGAGCGTCCCCGGCCAATTGATGCGAATCCGGTTGAAAGAAAAGCAGTTCCATTTTCATCCCGTGAATTCTGCCCGACCATTGATCAACGGTGACGCTTACCTCTTGACCCTGTTCGATGACCGGGAAGGCCGCTTCCGTTTAATTGGGCTGCCCTCTGGCGATGGCTTGCAGGTAGTGGACAAAAAAACGGGAAAAACGACTGTCCCAGCATTTGTCAACGTGCCCAAGGCGGACGAAAACAGCCAGATGGTCAGGGGCGTGATGCAAACTGCCGATGGCACCATCTGGGTCTTGGGCCGCCATATTCTGTACCGCTTCAATCCGCAAACAATGCGCCTCGAAGTGCCAGCGCAGCCGCCAGTTTTTTCGAAGGAATTTGGCACCAATTACTACACGACAATGGCGGTGGACGGTCAGGGGAACATCTGGCTCGGCACGGCGATGTTCGGCCTGTTTCGGTACAACCCCCGCACGGGCGAGGCGACGCATTTCATGCCCGACGAAAAAAAGACGGGAGACGTTCCGACCAATGTGGTAGGCGTCGTCCATGCCGATGGCACGGGTCGGATTTGGTACGCCAGCCGCGACAGAACGGCCTACGGCTACTTCAATTCCGAAGAAAACAGGTTTGTGTACCTCAATATAGATGGTAAGGAGACCTCCGATCTTGCCTCGATGCGGATAAACAACTATTTCACCGACCAAAAAGGAAATATATGGGCCTTCACGGAGCGGGGCATCTACGTTTTCGATTGTGCAGCCGAGCAGCCAAGGTTGGCCAAAAAATACACCGTGGAGGATGGCCTGCCGACCGATAATGTGACTTGGGGAGTTGGCGATGACAGTGGAAATCTTTGGTTGATAACTGGGCGCAACCTAACGAGAATGAACCTTGTCACGGAGCAATTCACAATTTTTGGCAAACAGGACGGATACCCTCCCGTGAACGCTGGTATCGGCAAATTTGCCAACGGCAGTCTCTACCTACGTGGGTTTGGCGGCTACTACACGTTCAACGCCGACTCGCTTCGACCCTACGAATCCAAAGCCCCCATCGTGCTCACTTCTTTCAAGGTGAACGACCAGGAGCAGTACTCCGGCAGCGAATTGGCCCAGTCAGAACCATTCGTCGTAACCGCCGACGGACGTTATTTCTCCCTGGAATTTGCGGCCCTCGACTTCACACATCCTGAGTTGTGCCGTTACGAATACCAGTTGGAAGGGCTTGACAACCAGTGGGTTAAAGCTGGAACACGCCATTTGGTAAACTACACAAACGTGCCCGCCGGACGCTATGCTTTTCGGGTAAAATTGGAGGGCAGGCCCGATGACGAGGCGCTCACCGTTCCGCTCGTAGTGCGGGAAGCATTTTACAAACGGGGCTGGTTTTGGGCACTGATAGTGGCGGCGCTGCTTGGTGCGGCGGTCGTCTATTTCCGCAATCGCCAGCGGCAGCGGCAGCAAGTGACGGAACTGAAAAGCAAGGCGCAACTGCTCGAAAAAGAGAAAGCCATAGTACAGTACGAAAGTCTCAAGCAGCAGCTCAACCCGCATTTTCTCTTTAACTCCCTGACCTCGCTTGGCAGCCTGATTTCGATGGACCCAAAAGCTGCGGTGACTTTCCTCGATAGCCTGAGCAAGACCTACCGCTACATCCTCAAAAGCAGCGAGAGGGAAACCGTGCCGCTGACCGAGGAACTGAAGTTCGGTGAGTCGTTCGT
>CAYTZS010000321.1:0-3472 GCA_964442355.1 uncultured Saprospiraceae bacterium
ACATGACACGGCGGAATAAATTCCGCCCTCCATTTCGTACGATTTGCACTAACTGTCCCGCATGGCGGGAAAACCTAATAGTGTGAAGTATAACCTCAATCACTTCCATTTTCCCTGTTTTCCGATTACCCTAATCAGGGCCAAAGCCGCTTCCTTCGCTCGCAATTTTCCAGTTGAAGAAACTGGTCATTTCGTTTGCTATCTTCGCAAAATGAATTCCACACAATCAATTATTGACCATTTTCAAAAATACCTGCCGCTGATAGCCGAGGAAAAGGAAATGATTTCTAGCAGGATTGCCCTTCGGAAAATCAAACGGCGGCAAATGATTTTGCAGGAAGGCTTCACCTGCAAACACTACACGTTTGTGATGAATGGATGTTTCCGGATGTACGCCCTGGATGACAAAGGCACGGAACACAACATCCAGTTCGCCGCCGAAAGTGATTGGATTGCCGACATCGGCAGCTTTCATTCCGGTAAGCCGAGCGGGTTTTTTATCGAAGCCATCGAGCCGTCGGAAATCATCCAAATCGAGCAACAGGACTTGTATTTCCTGTACACCAACATCCCCAAGCTCGACCGCATTTTCAAGGTCATCATCGAGAACAAATACGTCGAACTGCAAAACCGGGTTTTGCAAAATATCAGCTCTACCGCACAGCAGCGCTACCTGTATTTTTTGGAGCAATACCCGCACCTTGCCAACCGCCTACCCAATACCCAAATTGCTTCCTATTTGGGAATCACGCCGGAGTTTTTGAGCAAAACCCGAAAAGATTTAGCGGGAAAATAGGCTTACCCTTAAACTATATTAAGGCTATTTCTTAAGAAAGCTTATTGGCTACCCCTTGCCCGGCGGCGCACCTTTGCATTGTCTTTTAATCACAAAATTTAAAAACTCTGACAATGGAAAATGCAATCAAATCAAAAGTAGCAGTCATCGGGCTTGGCAATATCGGTCAGGTCGTAGCAGCCAATCTGGTGAAGGGAAACCGCCCAGTTATCGTTGCTGACAGGAAATTGGACAAGGCAAAAGAACTGTCTGCAAAATGGGGCGATTTGGCGAAGCCTATGGAAATAAGTGAAGCCTTAAAGGCTGCTGATATCATCGTAATGGCTGTTTGGTTCAATGCCATCAAGGATTTGTTCTACCAATATGGAGACATATTGCAGGGCAAAATCATCGTGGACCCATCCAATCCGATTGCCCCGAACGACAAAGGCGGTTTTGACAAAATCATTGGCGAAAACCAGTCGGCAGGGCAGTTGAACGCTGAATTGTTGCCCCAGGGCGCAAAACTTGCCAAAGCATTGGGCACGCTGGGCGCTGCTTCCCTTGCCAATGCCGCTTGGCAAAAACCCGAACCAGCTGTGCTGTTTTACGCTACCGACGACACTGGCATCAATGCCGAAATAGAAGCACTTATCAGGGACACTGGCTTTGCGCCGTTGCGTGTCGGTGGCATTGACCAGTCCATCCGCATCGAGGTATTTGGCGACCTGCATGAGTTTGGTGCGCTCGGCAAAACGGTAACGTTGGCGGAGGTGAAACGAGCGGTAAGCGCGTTAGTGGCGTGACCTAATGAGCATAGTGGTGACATCCCGATTTTTCGGGATGTCACCTCGAAGCGAGGGCATTACGCCGGAGTTTTCAAGCTAAATCGGGAAGGATTTATCCGAAAGATAAGCCCAAACACTTAAACTAATTTAAGGCTAATTCTTAACGTGCTTTATTGGTAGAGCTCTGCCAATATGGTTAAATTTACTTCATCATTATTTTAAAAATGAAAATGAAAATCGCAACAGTCGCCTTGGCAATATTAATCTTGATAGGTTGCCAAAGCAAAGTTCACAATCAACATTCTTCTAACCATCAAAACAATACAGAAATGGAAAACGAAAAAAGTGCCATCGAAAATTTGCTTTACGCTTATCGGGATGCCCTAAACGCATCAGATACAGGTAAAGTGTTGCCACTTTATACCTCCAACGGTGTGTTTATGCCTTCAAACGCCCCCACAGCAATCGGACAAGAACAGGTCAAAGCTGCTTACGATTTCGTGTTTAAAAACATTCAACTGAAAATTGAATTTTTCATTGACGAAATTGAGATACACGGCGACTTTGCCTTTGCCCGAACCACCTCAAAAGGAACAACTTTAATTCATGCCACGGGGCAAACCGTTCCTGAAGAAAATCGTGAGTTATTTGTGCTTCGTAAAGAAAGTGGTTCATGGAAGATTGACCGCTATATGTTTAACAAGATTAAATAGCGTGAGGCTTCGGACACTTGCCCAAAGCCGATGATTTAATAGATTCTTTTTAGAAAATTTTGCGGCAGTTTGGAGGAGTATTGCGCCGTTTTTAAAAGGGTGATATTTAGTGAAAACGTCGGCGACGTTTTGAATCCTCGCCGACGTTTATCCTTTCATATCTTACAACCCCGTGCTCGCCTCCATCGCCGCCGTGTACCTCGTTCCCACCACCTCAATCACTGCCGAAGCCGCCTCTATTTCCTGCAATTCCGTTGCCGTCAATTTTATCGCCGCAGCGCCGATATTTTCCGTTAGGCGGTGCAGTTTCGTCGTGCCAGGAATCGGCACAATCCAAGGCTTTTGCGCCAGCACCCAAGCCAGTGCGATTTGCGCAATCGTGGCACTGTGCTTGTCGGAAAACCGCTGGAGCAAATCAAGCAGGGCTTTGTTGGCGATGCGGGCCTCCTCGGTGTAGCGGGGCAGAAATTTTCGGATGTCACCATCCATAAACTCCTGCTTCTCGTCCATCTTGCCCGTTAGGAAGCCCTTGCCGAGCGGACTGAAAGCCACCAAGCCGATGCCGAGTTCCTCAATTGTCGGGATGATTTCACGCTCGTGCTGCCTCGTCCAAAGCGAGTATTCGCTTTGCAAAGCCGCCACAGGCTGCACGGCGTGCGCCCGGCGGATGGTCTGCGCCCCAGCTTCCGAAAGCCCGAAATGCTTGGCTTTCCCTTCGGCAATCAACTCCTTCACCGTGCCCGCCACGTCCTCGATAGGCACATCCGGGTCAACCCGGTGCTGGTAGAGCAAATCAATGGTTTCCACCCTCAGCCTTTTCAGTGAGCCTTCAACGGCTTTGCGGATGTTTTCGGGACGGCTGTTTATGCCCGCCATTTTCCCGTCCACGATGTTGAAGCCGAATTTGGTGGCGATGACGACCTTGCCTTTGTAGGGTTCGAGGGCTTCTCCAACAATTTCCTCGTTGTTGTACGGCCCATAGACTTCCGCCGTGTCGAAAAAATCAATGCCCTGCTCAATGGCGGCGTGGATGAGGGCGATGCTGTCCTTTTTTTCTGGAAAAGGTGCGTAGCCAAAGCTCATGCCCATGCAGCCAAGGCCGAGGGAAGATACTTCGAGTTCGTTTCCAAGTTTGCGCGTTTTCATTTTTTTCATTTTTTTTGGCACACGGATGACACGGATTGGACACGGATTCT
>CAYTZS010000322.1:0-3467 GCA_964442355.1 uncultured Saprospiraceae bacterium
GCACACCGTGAGCCGCCTCATCGGCGCGCCTCCGGGCTACGTGGGCTACGACGAGGGCGGCCAACTTACGGAGGCTGTGCGACGCAAGCCTTACTCGGTGGTGCTTTTGGATGAAATCGAGAAGGCGCACCCCGATGTGTTCAACATCCTGCTGCAAGTGCTGGAGGATGGCCGCTTGACGGACAACAAGGGCCGGACGGCGAATTTCAAGAACACCATCGTCATTATGACGAGCAATATCGGCAGCGACCTCATCCGGTCGAGCTTCGAGACCATCAACAAGTCGAACCGGGAGGAGGTGATTGAAAGCACCAAAGAGATGCTGTTCAACCTGCTGAAACAAACCGTGCGGCCTGAGTTCCTGAACCGCATTGACGAGACCATCATGTTCCAGCCGCTGACGGCGAAGGACATCAAGGCCATCGTGGAACTGCAACTGCAACACGTCGTCGAGTTGCTGAAAAACCAAGACATCGAGCTGACCATCAGCCCACAAGCTGCTGAGTACATCGCCGATGAGGGCTTCAACCCCGAGTTCGGTGCAAGGCCGGTGAAGCGGGTCATCCAGAAAAAAGTGCTGAACGAACTGAGCAAGCAGATGCTACTTGGCAAGGTGCAGCCGAAGACGAAAGTCGTGCTGGATGTGTTCGATGGGCAGGTGGTGTTTCGGGCACCGAGGGCGGAGGAGGCGATTGTGGTTTCAGAAAATTAAGCTTTTCTCACAGATATTGGGCGGTCGGGTGCGGGAGTGCCCGGCCGCTTTTTTCCAATCGCCCCAAATGCCGGAAACACCCCAAACCCCGAAGGGGTTAAACCCGAATAGCCCCGGATGAAATCCGGGGTATGAGTGTGGGTACGGCCGCAAACCCGGAGGGGTTGAATGTGTGTTCCAATGGTTGTAGTTTTGCGTAAATGATTGATATTCAACCCCTCCGGGGTTGTTTCCGCCTTGCGCATCACATTCCCCGGATTGCAATCCGGGCTATTCATGTTCAACCCCTTCGGGGTTTTTGGTGTTGTGAATGACCGATGTTTCGGGGCGTTTCAATCCAAATATTTCTCGTCGAACTCCACGCCGTGCTCTTTCAACAACTCAATCAATTCCTCCCGAAAGGTCATCTTTTTATGATGTTCCTCCTGATTTTTGATATAATTGATGAGATTGTTCTTGGCACTGAAGGCGTAAGTAAACGCTCCATACCCATCCTGCCAACCACCGAATTCTTGGAACAATCCCGTTGCTTTGATATGGTTGCTGCTGGCGAGTTTGATGTCTTTTACGAGGTCGGCAAGTGCGACCGATGGGTGGATATGCGTGACGATATGGATATGGTCTTCCACGCCGTTGATGCGGTACAAATGGCAATTCTTGTTTTTCAAAATGCCCCAGATGTACTTGAACAACGCCTCACGCCCTTCCTTTGCCAGCGTCGGCTGCCGATGCTTGGTGCTGAAGACGATTTGATAGAGGATTTGGGTGTAGGTACTCACAGTAATTGGGCTAGATTTATATAGTTACTGACAAAGATAGAAGCTGGACGGATGTGTAAGTGCCCCCCCGCTTTTTTAAGTTTCAAAACTCAGACACAAATAGCCCTTTTGGGGCAACCAAAAGAATCCAGATTGACAATTGTTGATGTTGTTCAAAAGTCAGAAGCTATCAGTTTCCCCGCCAAAGTTTATAATCACCCAAGGCTGGCTTTTCACCCACCCAAACCCCGCCACAAATCGCATATTTGTGACTTCAACAAAATGCAAGCAGCAATGGACAAATTATTCAGTTTAAAAGGCAAAACCGCCGTCATCACGGGCGGTTCCGGCATCCTTTGCGGCGCCATTGCCAAGGGCATGGCCGAACGGGGGGCCAAGGTTGGCATCCTCGGCAGAACGCCCAACAAGGTACAGGCCATGGTTGCCGAAATAGAAACGGCTGGCGGCGAGGCGCTCCCACTGGTGGCCGACGTGCTCGATGCCGCAGCACTGCAAGCTGCCTGCGATTTGGTGTTGGCAAAATGGGGCAAGATTGACATCCTCGTCAATGGGGCGGGCGGCAACATCCCCGGTGCGGCCATCCCGCCAGCAGAAAACTTCTTCATGCACCCTTTTCAGAACCTGCAAAAAGTCTTCGCCCTCAACTTCGATGGTACGGTGCTGCCCACCATGATTTTTGGCAAACCAATGGCCGAGGCCAAGTCCGGCAGCATCATCAACATCTCCTCCATGACGGCGCAGCAGGCCGTGACCCGTGTGCCGGGCTACTCTACGGCCAAGGCTGCCGTGGACTGTTTTACCCGCTGGCTGGCGGTGGAAGTGGCGCTCAAGTTTGGCGACGGCATCCGGGTGAATGCCATTGCCCCCGGTTTTTTCATCACCGACCAAAACCGCCGCTTGCTCACCAACGAGGATGGCAGCTTCACGGAACGTGGCGCCAGCGTCATCCGCAACACGCCCACCCAGCGGTTTGGTGAGCCGGAAGAACTGGTCGGCACGGCCATCTGGCTTGCCTCGGCGGCGTCCAATTTTGTGACGGGCACGGTGATTCCAGTGGACGGCGGGTTCAGCGCCTGGAGCGGCGTCTGATGGCGGCATGGCCAAAATCTAGCGGCCTTTTGGCCAAGTAGCGTATAAATTCAAGTTGCCTGTTAACTTAGCCGACCTAAACACTGGACGATGCAAAACGGAACAGCCTCCTCACCAGCGCCTTTTTTGGGCGACAACTTCCTGCTCGACAACGAGTTCGCTGCCCGGCTGTACCACGATTTTGCCAAAGACCTCCCCATCATTGACTACCACAACCATTTGTCACCGCAAGAAATCGCCGAGGATAGGCAGTTTGAAAACATCACGCAAATCTGGCTGCACGGCGACCACTACAAGTGGCGAGCTATGCGGGCCAACGGCGTCAACGAACGCTTCATCATCGGCGGTGCCAGCGACTGGGAGAAGTTCGAGAAATGGGCAGAAACCGTGCCCTACACCCTTCGCAACCCACTCTACCACTGGACGCATCTGGAACTTCGCCGCTACTTTGGCGTGGATGTTTTATTGAAAAAAGAAAACGCAAAGGAGGTCTTCGAAGCTTGCAACGAACTGCTCCGTACTTCCCCGTTTTCCGTTCGGAATTTGCTCCGCAAAATGAACGTGGAAGTCGTGTGTACCACCGATGACCCAACGGATGATTTGCGCTGGCACCGACAGGTATTGGCTGATGGTTTTGAAGTAAAAATGCTGCCTGCATTCCGCCCGGACAAGGCTATTTTGATAGAAAAAGAAGGCTTCGCCAACTACGTCGAAAAGCTGGGAGCTGCCGCCGATAGCGCCATTTACAACTTCCAAGACCTCCTCGATGCCCTCCAAAAACGGGTGGATTTTTTCCATGAAAATGGCTGCTGCCTCTCCGACCACGGGCTGGAACAAATACCAGTGGTGGACTTCACGGATGCCCAAGTGAACGGCATTTTCCGCCG
>CAYTZS010000323.1:0-3375 GCA_964442355.1 uncultured Saprospiraceae bacterium
AGGACGTTGGATTTTACGAGTGTGTCTGACATGACGGAATGAATTGTTATGTTTGAAAAATTAGCGAATATTCGCCAGCAAATCTACAATCAAAAATGAGCTACTGCAACAAAGGTTGTATTATTTTTAGCGAATATTCGCTAAAAATTGTGTTTTGGAGCAACACAGGATTGCCATTCCTCCAAAAGCATCAGGAGTCCGAGCATTAAAACGCCGCATCGAATCGTGAAAAATCCCTTATTCTTGCGCAAAACAAAGCCGCATGGCCGCCAGAGACAAGCACGACGACCGCCTTTTTTTCACCCAAAACCTCCTCAAATGGCATGATGGCCATCATCGGCCCATGCCTTGGAAGGGCGAGCGCAACCCATACCTTATTTGGCTCTCCGAAATCATCCTGCAACAGACGAGGGTGGAGCAGGGGTTGCCCTATTTCGAGCGCTTCAAGGCGGCTTACCCCACCGTTACCGACCTCGCCAACGCACCCGAGGACGAGGTAATGAAGCAGTGGGAGGGCCTCGGCTACTACTCCCGTGCAAGAAATCTCCACGCTGCGGCCAAGCACATTGCTTATGAGCTAAATGGTGCTTTCCCAACCACTTTCGAAGGCATACGCTCACTGAAAGGTGTCGGCGACTACACAGCTGCGGCCATTGCCTCTTTTGCCTACGACCTTCGACATGCCGTGGTGGACGGCAATGTTTACCGGGTGCTGTCCCGCTATTTTGGCATCGAAACGCCGATTGACACGACGGAGGGGAAGCGGTTATTCGCAGGGCTGGCCAAGCAGCTCTTGGATGCAGGTGATTGCCCCCCGAGCACCTACAACCAAGCCATCATGGACTTTGGTGCCACCCACTGTACCCCAGCGGCACCCCGTTGTCCAACCTGCCCGATGCGGGAGCGATGCGTGGCTTTTTTGGAGAAAAAAATTGGGCAACTCCCAGTGAAGTCGAAGAAGTTGGAGCGGCGACAGCGGTTCTTCAATTATTTGATAATCAATTGTTTAAATGAAGTTTTTGTAAGAAAACGCAGCGAAAAGGACATTTGGCAAAACCTCTACGACTTCCCGCTTATCGAAACGGAAAGCTTGCAGGACGACCGCCATTTTTTGACCAAAAACAAAACCTGCCAAGCTTGGCTAGGGGAAGCGGATTGGAAGCTGCTCCGGGTATCGCTACCTCAGCGGCAGGAACTGACGCACCAACGCATTGTGGCCATGTTTTGGGAAGTGGAAGTTGGTGCTGATTTTTTGCAAAAAGAGGGCAGTTGGGTAGCAGTTGAACGGGAGAAACTTGCCAATTTTGCCTTTCCAAAGGTCATTGACTTGTTCTTAAATCAGAAATTTCTACCTTTAGAACTCATTTGAAAACACATCTCCCTGCGTTTAGACGGGAGAATGAACAAACTCAAACCTAAACAAACTTTCCCCTATGTTAAATCGAGTTACACTCATTGGGCGACTTGGTAAAGACCCAGAAGTTCGGAGGCTAGAATCAGGCGCAGCTGTCGCCAAGTTCACACTTGCGACCTCCGAAAGCTACAAAGACAAGGAAGGCAACAAAGTCGAGACGACAGAATGGCATAACATCGTTGTCTGGCGTACACAGGCTGAAATTGCTGAAAAGTTCCTCAAAAAAGGCATGCTTGTCTATGTCGAGGGTAAACTGACCTATCGTGAGTACACCGACAAGGACAATGTGAAAAAATACTTCACGGAGATTGTAGCCAGTGACTTCCGTATGCTGGAGCGAAAAGAAGGCGGCGGAGGTGGTTACTTCCCTGGCGCAGGCGATGAGCCAGCCAGTACTCCCGCTACTCCCCGCAACAACCCAGCTAGTGGCGTCATGGAAGACGTGGGCGAACCACCCACCGACGACCTGCCGTTCTGAGTAGGTGCGTTGGCGTCCGCATGAATCGCCCCAACGAGCCGTTTTTACTTGTTAAAACGGCTCGTTTTAGTTTTGTAAACTATTGAAAATGAGATTTTTAGCAATTCTTCTTACCATTTTTTTTCTCGCTTCCTGCGAAGACCCCATCCTTACCCCCAAGCCTCGTGGTTACCCAAAAGTCGTCTATCCAGAAAAGGCATATCAACCGTTCACGGAGGGCTATTGCGGTTTCACATTTGAGTACCCGAAGTATGCCGTCATCCAAAAGGACACGACTTTTTTTGATGAAAAACCGGAGCATCCTTGCTGGTTCAACGTCGTCGTGGAAGATTTCGACTGCCGTTTGCATTGTAGCTACTCGCCCATCACCAAAGAAAAGTCAGCAGACAGGCTCAAAACCGATGCCTTCAAAATGACCGATTGGCACAACAAAAAAGCGACCTACATCCAAGAAACACCATTGCTCAACAAGGAGCACAACGTGAAGGGCATGCTGTTCAGCGTAGAAGGCCCCGTCGCTTCGCAGTTGCAGTTTTTCCTGACCGATACGGCAGAGCAAAAGCACTTCTTCCGGGGAGCGCTTTACTTTTACACAGAAGCGAATACGGACAGCCTTGCCCCCGTCTATGATTTTATGCGGAAAGATGTGGAGCGGATGATTGAGACGTTTGAGTGGAAGTGAGGAAGGCCAAAGTTATGGTTCAAGCATTGGGTGCCAGATTTTCAAAGGGCATCGAGCGGAGTAGGTCTTGATGGTGTTCTCAGCGTAACGCTGGAGCCGAAGTTTTTGCTGGAAGGCAGCGATTGTGGGTTCCATCTTGAAGTGTTTGTTGCGCTTTTGACAGTTTTCTCAAGCACAAAAATAACCGCAACTTGCTGGTTTTCAAGTGTTTTTTATGCATTTTTGCCAATCGCTATATTGGATTAGCGCATTGCGCATGAAAATCGGATTAGCGCAATGCGGTAAGACAGGCGTTAGGTGCAATTAGTGACGACTAAGAATGAAATGACTGAACTCGAAGAATATAAAAAAATAGTTGTTGGCAAGACAGTGACCAATCTGTTTTTCACAAAGCAAGATGGTCCGCACGACTATATGCGAGGTATATCGCCTGCTTATTACTTCTCGACAATTATGGAGTTGGACAACGAAAAAAAACTTCGATTTGGCAATGACTTTATTGTCGACTGGAAAGACGAAGAACCGATTATTGCGCTGACGAACGAGAATTGGGTCTTACCAAAAACACTTGTGTTTAAAGGACAAAAAATAGTTGACTTAATAAAAGACGAGTATCAACAATTGACCTTTCATTTAGAGAATGGGACAACAATAGCTCATACTATTGACTACGGAGACCAATTATTTATTGAAAACGAAAATACTTTAGACAAAGAGCAAGAAACCGACAAGCAAATAACTGCACCTAACAGCACCTTGCCAAAAGCGGGGCGGACGTGGTGGCAGAAGCTTTTCGGCTCC
>CAYTZS010000324.1:0-3335 GCA_964442355.1 uncultured Saprospiraceae bacterium
GGCCTGTTTGCACAAGTTACCAAGCTAGCGAATGAATAGCGCGCAATAAACTTGTGGATTCTCGCTAAATTTGCCCACGAACCAACTATGAGATAGATAACCACATGACCTTCCAAACCAACCCTCAGCTCGAACTCGCCTTCGACTACGTTCGCAACACGAACAAGAACATCTTCCTGACCGGGAAGGCGGGCACTGGCAAGACCACTTTTCTGCACCAACTCAAGACCGAAGGCCACAAGCGCATGGTCATCGTGGCACCGACCGGGGTGGCCGCCATCAACGCTGGGGGCATGACCATCCACTCGTTTTTCCAACTACCGTTTGGGCTGCACCTGCCGGGTGCCAGCCGCAGCGACGAGAGCCGCCAGCGCCGCTTTTCTGGCCAGAAAATCAGCCTCATGCGCAGCCTCGACCTGCTCGTGATTGACGAAATCAGCATGGTGCGGGCCGACCTGCTCGACGCCATTGACGAGGTGCTGCGCCGCTACCGTGACCACGGCCGACCCTTCGGCGGGGTGCAGTTGCTGATGATTGGCGACCTGCACCAGTTGCCGCCCGTGGTGAAACAAGAGGAATGGGACCTGTTGCGCCAGCACTACGATACGCCGTATTTTTTCGGCAGCTTGTCGTTGCGGCAGACCAACCCAGTGAGCATCGAACTCAAGCACATTTACCGACAGAGCGACGAGCATTTCATCCACCTGCTGAACAAGGTACGGGACAACAAAATGGACGATGAGGTACTAGAAACCCTCAACAGCCGCTACATCCCGAACTTCCAGCCACGGGAGGAGGATGCCTACATTACCCTCACCGCCACCAACGCCGTGGCGCACGACATCAACGCCACCCGGCTGGCTGCCCTACCGGGAACGCAGCACCTTTTCAAGGCAAAAATCGAGGGCGACTTCCCCACGTTTTCCTATCCAACGGACGAAAACTTGGAGTTCAAAATCGGGGCGCAGGTGATGTTCGTGAAGAACGACATCCAGCCAGAGAAGCGTTTTTTTAATGGAAAAATAGGGCAGATAACCCAATTTGCCGACGGAGAAATCCATGTGCGCTGCCCCAACGAGCCGTCCGACATCGTGGTGACGCCCGTGGACTGGCAGAACGTGAAGTACAGCCTCAACGAAAAGACGAAGGAGGTGGACGAGGAACTGCTCGGTACCTTCACGCAGTACCCGCTCAAGCTGGCATGGGCCATCACCATCCACAAGAGCCAGGGCCTTACCTTCGAGCGCGCCATCATTGACGCTCAGGCGGCCTTTGCGCACGGTCAGGTTTACGTCGCACTCAGCCGCTGCAAGAGTTTCGAGGGCATCGTGCTGCGCACAAAAATCGGGTGGTCGGCGGTGAAAACGGACTCGGTGGTGAAGAACTACACCGAAGAGGCTGAAAAGAATGCCCCCAACGAGGCGCAGCTCCAACAGGCCAAACGGGAGTACCAGCAATCGCTGCTGGCGGAACTGTTCAGTTTCAAAACGGTGAAACGCAGCTTTGACCAACTGCATCGCACCTTCAAAGAGCATGAAAACACACTGGGTAGCCCCGCCTTCCAGCAGTTGCGGGCGCTGGCGGACAAGGCACGGGGTGAAGTTTTTGAAATGGCAGAGAAGTTCGGCCCGTCACTGGCCCAGTATTTTGCGCAGCAACCGATGCCGGAGGCCAATGAAGCATTGCAAGAGCGACTACGGAAGGCGGGCGGCTATTTTTCGGAGAAAATCGGCGGCCTGCTGCTGGAAGCGAAGGCCGTGCCCACATTCACTGACAACAAGGCGGTGAAAAAACAGGCGGTGGAGCAGTTGGAGGCGCTGCAAAAAGAGCTTTTCGTCAAAAATGCCTGCTTCGCAAAATGCGTGGACAGCTTCTCCGCCACTGCCTACGTGCGCTGCAAGGCCGATTCGGAGCTCGATTTTGCGAAGCAAAAAGCCATGTCAACGCCTAGCGGTGCTGGCCTTTCAGGTGTGCCCAAAGGCGTACCTCACCCCGAACTTTATGCCCAACTCCTCAAATGGCGGGACGAAGTGGCCGACGAAAACGGTGTGGAAAACTGGGAGGTACTGCCTGCTGGCTCGTTGCGGGAACTCGTACAGTTCCTACCAACGGACAGTGCCAACCTCAAGCGCATCAAGGGTCTTGGTGATGTGAAGGTGAAACGCTTCGGAGTGGGTCTCATCGGCATTATCGAAAAGTATTGCTCTGAAAAGCAACTACCCGTCAACCTCATGGCGGCTCCAGAACCGCCCAAGCCACCTAAACCGGACACCAAGTTCCTGAGTCTCGAAATGTTCCGGGCGGGCAAAACGATTGACGAAATCGCTGCCGAACGGGGCTACGTGCGGGGTACTATCGAGGGGCATTTGTCGCACTATGTGGGTACTGGCGAGGTGCATATTTTCAGCCTGCTGGAACGGGAGAAGGTGGCTGAAATCGAGCAGTTTTTTATCGAAAAACAGACAACCGCCACTGCGGAGGCGAGGGCGCATTTTGGAGAAAAATACAGCTACAGCGAATTGAGGATGGTGGTCGAGTATTTGAAAAAGGAAAAAGAAAACTGAATCTTCTTGCTCATTCGTCCTTAAATCCTGTGGGGATATGGCTGCCATCGCAGTACGGTTTGTTCCCCGATTTCCCACAGCGGCAGAAGGCCGTAACCTTGCTTTTGTTCTCCTCCTCGCCGTTGGCTCGCTTGACGATGATGTTGCCGTAAACCATCAGCGGGCCGTTTGGCATGGCCTCCACCTTGGCGTCAGTTGCCACTTCTCGGACGGCATTATCCTCATTGTTTAGGTAGAAAGTAAGCGCCCCACTGGGGCATTTTTGCACCTGCTCAATGATGCGCTCGGTGCTGGCACCCTCCGGTTTTATCCACGGACGCTCCATCGGGTTGAAGACTTCGGGTAGGCCAGTGGCCCGTTTCCAGCAGATGGTAGAGTGGATGCAGGTGGCGGGTTTCCAGACGATGGTGACTTCGCCATTGGTGTATTTCTTGGTGATGTCTTTGTCCATAATTTCGGGCGGATTGGTGAATGATGGCGCAATTTAGCACTGCGCCACCATTCGCCCAAAATCAGGCGGCTTTCGTCAACTGAATTTCGCCCAAGAGTCTTACATCTTCGCTAACAAGTACGCCGCCAGCTTCCAGTGCGGCGTTCCAGTTCAGTTCCCAGTCCTTGCGGTTGATTTTGCCGGAAAGGGTAAAACCAGCCTTGGTATTGCCCCAGGGGTCTTTGCCAATGCCACCGAACTCAGCCTCCAGCGTCACAGGCTTCGTGATGCCCTTGATGGTCAAATCGCCTTTAAGTGTGCTACTGGCCGCATCGTAAGAG
>CAYTZS010000325.1:0-3321 GCA_964442355.1 uncultured Saprospiraceae bacterium
AATGGCCGCCACCGGTCATCGAGCAGCACTTGCCGCTGGGCGAGAGCTTTGTGCCCAACGACGTCTTCCTCGACAACGAGGAGCAGCAAATCATCGTCATCACGGGCCCGAACATGAGCGGTAAGTCTGCCCTGCTGCGGCAAACGGCGCTCATCAGCCTGATGGCGCAGATGGGCAGCTTCGTGCCCGCCCAGAGCGCCCGCCTCGGCCTGATTGACAAGGTCTTCACCCGTGTGGGCGCCAGCGACAACCTCTCCGGCGGCGAGTCCACGTTCATGGTGGAAATGACGGAGACGGCCAGCATCATGAACAATATCAGCGAGCGCAGCCTCATCATCCTCGACGAAATCGGGCGGGGAACCAGCACCTACGACGGCATCAGCATCGCCTGGAGCATCGCCGAGTACCTGCACTCGCACAACGACCTGCGGCCCAAGACGCTCTTCGCCACCCACTACCACGAGCTGAACGAACTGGCCAACAAGTTCCCCCGCATCAAGAACTTCAATGTGGCGGTGAAGGAGGTGGGCCAAAAAGTGATTTTCCTTCGGAAACTACTGCCCGGCGGCAGCCAGCACAGCTTCGGTATCCATGTGGCGAAAATGGCCGGGATGCCCCGCAGCATCGTGGAGCGGGCCAACGATATACTGGTGCAATTGGAGCAGCAGCATATCGAAGCGCCTGTTGGAGATGCCAAGGCTGGCAAGCCAAAGGTCAAAAAAGCTGCCACCAACGATATTTCAGCGCCGACCTACCAATTGAGCATTTTCGAGACGTTTGACCCGAAGGTGGGGCGCATCAAGGAAATCCTGCTGGAAATGGACGTAAACACCATGACGCCGGTGGAGTGCTTGATGCGGTTGAATGAGTTGAAGCGGTTGGCGGAGGCGGAAGAATGAAAAGAAAGAGGAGTTTGCCAAACTTACGCTTCTACCTTAACTTTGTAAAAAATAAAGCCATGAGTTTAACAAAATCAAATACAGCGATTCAAGAAAAGCAGCCATTGAGCAACCTTCAATTGACGTTACTGAATTTATACGCATCCAATGTAGCTGAGGAAGATTTAAAAGCTATTCAGCGGCTAATTGCCCGGTATTTTGCGGAAAAGGCAACTGCCTTGGCCAATCAAGACTATGAGGAAAAGGGCTATTCTGCCGAGACTTTCCTAAATGAACATATCAGGTTAAAGGGGAAAACTTCTTCCAAATGAAAGTTGTCCTTGACACAAACGTCTTGTTTGCCGCACTTTCAAACTTGACCGATTACTTTCCGATTTGACAAGCGCTTCAACTTGGCCAATATGAGCTTTGCGTCTCCACGGATATTTTGAACGAATACGAAGAAAAACTACAGGAGATGTTTCGACCCGGTGTGGCTGAAAATACCTTAGGGTTTATCATGCGCTCACCAGACGTTGTTTTTGTTTCCAATTACTTCTTTTGGAATTTGATAACCGTTGACCCCGATGACAATAAATTTGTTGACTGTGCCATTTCTGCAAATGCTAATTTCATCGTGACCAACGACAAGCATTTTAAGGTGTTGAAGAAAATCCCATTCCCTTCGATGACTGTCATTTCAGCTGATGATTTTGTGGAGTTGTTGACAGGAAACCGACCAAACACTGCCAAGAAGAAAAGAAATAGGAAGTAGACTTGAAATGGACGTGAACACGATGACGCCAGTGGAGTGTTTGATGCGGTTGAATGAGTTGAAAAGGTTGGCGGAGGAGGGGTGAGACAAATGGTTTTTGCTTTTTGAAAAATCGCTAATTTTGTAAGAAATTCATAAAAAAGTAGCTGCGATGGAAAACAACAAAAGTAAGGAACAGCTTATCAACGCCGTTGAACAGGTTGCGGAATCAAAGTTTTTTGAAAGTGCTTGGATGGCATCCAAGCAGGAGCAGCAAGCAGCTTTTGACAATAATTTGGCCGTGGTAGTGCTGGAAAACGGCCAATTGACTGAAATATACCCAGACGGTACTAAGCGGATTCTGAAAAAAATTGAACGGAAAACATACACCGTAAAGCAGAACAAATTCAAGCTACATAGGCCATGAAACCGAAAAGATTGCGGGTATTCGCAGGCCCAAACGGCTCAGGCAAATCTACGCTGATGAGATTCATCACGGAAAATTTCCCAATTCCCTTTGGGTATTTTGTGAATGCTGACCTTATTGAGGCTGAAATAAAGCAATCTGGCAGTTTTGACTTCACACCATCCGGTCTTCACCCCTTGTTGGAAGACTTCCTAACATTTGCTTCGCTTTCAACCTATAATCAAGATACTGGTGCTTCACATTGGTTAAAAGGCGCAACGATTGAAAAGAATTCCTTGCTTTTGCCCAATCTCTCGAAATCTAATATCACTATCAACTCTTACCACGCAGCATTGATTGCCGACTTCCTTCGCACGGAACTTGTGAAGCACGATATTTCATTTTCCTTTGAAACGGTTATGTCCGATAGGCGAAAACTTGATTTTCTAAGTTTTGCCTACAAGGCAGGCTACCGTGTTTATCTGTACTATGTGGCAACAGAAAGTTACGAAATCAACCTTGCAAGGGTGCGTAACCGTACCCTACAAGGTGGCCATTCAGTGCCAGATGAAAAAGTAATATCGAGATACGAGCGTTCGTTGGACATCCTTTCACAAGCCATCCATGATGATAGCGTGAAAGTGCATCGGGTCTATCTATTTGACAACAGTGCTGAATTGAATTTACAAGCGGAAATTGCGGATGGAAGTGTTGAAATCAAAACAAACAACCTAACCAGTTGGATTGGAAAAGTGCTACGTTTATGAGGCTTTTCTCATTCATCAACTAATACCGAATTTCAGCTTACCAGTTGAGCATTTTCGAGACTTTTGACCCGAAGGTGGGGCGGATTAAGGAGATTTTGATGGAGATGGACGTGAACACGATGACGCCGGTGGAGTGTTTGATGTAGTTGAATGAGTTGAAGCGGTTGGCCGAGGAGTGACAGGTGAAACGGAGAATTGAAGCCGTTGCTTCATTTAGACCGCCCAAAATTCTTTAACCTATTTGTATTTTTCTAAAACCAAATTGGTCTGGATTGGTCTCCACTTTATAACAAGGGATGTTAGGTAATTTTTCCTTGGCAATTGATATTATTTCTTCTTGTACTTGAATGGAAGTTGTCATACCAAATACAATTTCTTTTACAGCATTAATGGAGAATTTTTTTGCTCTACTTTCGTCATCTCGAATTCCAAATGTTAAAAATCTTACTTCTTCTTCTTAGCTGCATTTAGTCTATTTTTGAAATATTTCTTTTTCAACAAATCCAACATTATCTC
>CAYTZS010000326.1:0-3296 GCA_964442355.1 uncultured Saprospiraceae bacterium
ACATCTGGCTGGGTGACTTGATGTAAACATAGAGACGGTCGTCGTCGTTGGTCGGCATTTTCACCTCGATGTAAGCATTGATGACGGTGTTCAACATCTCGCCGTCCATGCTCACCAAACCAATTTTGGATTTTGTAGAAACAAACGACTGATAGTCTGCGTCCCAAGCCAATGGTACTCGGTCGAACAGCATCGTGTACGGATTGAATTTCTTGGGAAGTGCAAGCGAGCCAAGGCTTATTCCGTCAATAGCGCTTTGGATGTCCGGGTTTACAGGGAACATTTGGGCAACTGCCTTGCGGTAAAAGTTCATGTCCTTGGCATAAATGACCGGAGTCGCATCGAAAGTGCTGGATTTGAAGTCGGAGAGGATAATTTTCAGCAACTCATTCGGGATGGTAAACGTCAGACCCATCATGGCCTCCATGTCCAAGTTCGACTTCATGGCAGAGGTGCCCAACACCGAGTCAGTTACCATCTCGCCGAAGGTGGTTTTGACGTAGCCCGTGGCATCCACGCTCACGTTTTTCAGCGCTGAACCAAGGTTGAATTTGCCGTCCATCTCGATTTTGCCAGTCGGGTTGTCGTACACCATCTGGTTGCCACGAGGAATGGCCCCAGTGCTCAGCAACCTTGTTGAGTCCAAGAAAATGAACTTGTCCGCTTTTTCATCATACTGCATCACGCCCTTCACAGCCATGATAGGCCGGTCTTTGCGGAAAAACAACGGCATCATCACACGTGGGTAGCAAGTCGCTGTTTCTTTGCTCAAAAAGACACCGGTGAAAACTTGGTCACCTTCGGGGTTCAAGGGAATGTCGTAGGCAATGGACAAGTCGTTTTTGTCGCCTTCGCAGTTGATAGAAAACCAACCTTTTGAGGGCAGAGTCTCTGATTGTAGTTGCGCAAATCCCTGAAACCCGAGGTTTGGTTTCTCGGCGTCGAGACTGATGGTGCCTTGGAACTTTGTCTTGTGGTCAATATAGAATTGGGAGCGCTCATGAATTTCGCCCCTTGCACGGGTCACAGACTTTTTAGTGCTATGGTTGCCCTCGCCTACCCTTGTGCCTGTGATTTCAGCAAACTCGATTTCTTGTTTCTTGTCGGCAATGTTGTACTCGTAAAAGCCTTTTGCACGGTATTCTTTCCTTCCCAAAATGTTGACCGTCGCCCGGTTGATGACGTGGTACTGGTTCGTGGTGTTCGCCACGATTTTGGCGTTCTTTAACTCGGTAATCACGCCACCAGCCTGCACTTCCACATCGCCAGTTTCTGTGTAAATAAAGGCATCGGAAGCAATGATGTATGGTACACCTCCAACTTTCAGCAAGTTGGTTTTCAGGTCGTACAACGCCGATTTTCCCTGAAAAAACAGCGAATCTTGCTCAGGGTGAATGGAGGTAAAGCTACCCAACTTGCCTTCGAAAGCCCGAAACGTCACCGTCTCTTTGGCCATGTCCCAGTCAAATTCATTGAATGTGGTCACGTACTGGGTGTACGGCAGTGTCGTGGTCAAAAACTCGGCGTTTGCCTTGAACTTACCCACCTGTTTGTCGAAGTCCACATCGCCGTTCAGGTTGGTCGTCGAGAGTGCGATGGCATCAGCGTCCAGAGCCTTGATTTTCAGGTCGGTGGTATCCGATTTTGCAGAATACGCCCCAAAGCTAATGAGCTTGGAGGTCATGTTGGCTTTGTCCCAATCGAAAAGTCCACGCCCTTTCAAGCCACCGGGTGTGAGTATCAAAGTGCCTTTCAAGGTGTGCCGGCCTTCTTTGAAAAGCTCGAATGGTGCCTCCTTCGAATCCACGTACATGCTGTCCTTGTAAGGTCGCCAGTTCAGCGTCACGTCGAAGCCACGAACTTGTGGCACTTGCACAGCACTTTTCCGGTCTTCTTCCATGTCGAAGCGATCGGCACTGCCGGTCATCTGTTGCGGCTTGAAGATGAGGTCTTCGGAGTCAATTTTGGCACCGAGGTAGTTCAGCGTACCCTGACCAAGCAGCCCCTTGTTGCTCAGGTCAATTGACCCTGCAAATTTCCCTTTACCCTTGTAGTTGGCATAGCCTTCGGTTGGTGTTTTGGTCACAAATCCAAGTGACGAGTCCTCCCGAACCAATACCGTCTCGTCAAAAGTTGGGAAAATATCAGCGGAAATCAACTTGCCCTTGAACTTGATGTCTTCTTTCACATACCTATCCAAACTATTGAAACTGAACGGATTAAGCTTGAAATAAAACGAGTCCCGCTGGTAGGCTCCACCCTGTGTTTTTTTGTAATCGTAGAAAACATAGGCGTTCTTCTTGCTCTCCATCGAGGGGAACATATCGATGGACTCTCGGCCTGATTTATTGGCGGGAGCGTCGATGAGCAGCACCCCATTCAAGTGTTCAATCCTCGAACCAATGGAATATGCTTCTGGTTCGCCGTTTTTTTGAACTTGGCCCGTCGGCAGGAACAAGTCGAAGTAGCGGACGGAGTCCAAGGTGACCTGAAACTTGTTGTAATCGAAGTGGAAATCCTTGCCCTCAATTCGTCCGAACCCAGCGAACAACCGTCCGTGAAAGTCCATGTCCCGGTTGCCCTTCATCCGAATATTATCGCCGTAGGGCTTCAGTCCGACTCGCTGCGACTGACTGAACTCGATGTTTTTGACGCCGTTGACAGAAATTGAATTGTCTTTTAGGTCAAAAATGGCGTTCGTTTCATTGGTCTCCGATGAAATTCGGAGGTTGTCGTAGTCCACTTTCTTTTGGTTGGCTTCGGCGTAGTGAAGCACTTTGTCCTTCAATTCCACCAAGCCATCGTCGGCGTTGTAGTTGATGAAACCCTTGGAGACGAGGTCGTAGAGCAGCGAATTGATGTTCTCCACGCTGAATTTTGGATTGAGTCGTTTGGCCAGTGACTCGGCACCAATGACTTTGTCGCCAGTTTCTTGGTAAGCCACTTTCATCAAGGCGATGGGGTTGGTCGTAGAGATGTTTTGCAGGCGGTTGTAGTCGTTTTCGTCAAAAAACTTGAGCGACTCGAAGACGGCGGGTACTGCCGATTTTGCAATGCCCAAGTTGCGCCGACCGATATAAATACTGTCAGACTCCATCAGGTAGTCAATCCTTTCGGCGTCGATGTTGATTTGCTGAAAGGAATTGAAAAATGGGTTTCGGTCGCTGCCCCGTTTGCCCCTCGCCAGTTGCAACTCCCTGGTTTTCAGCTCAAAACGGATGTTCACTGAAGGGTGAAAAATTGAATCCTTGCCAAAATACACGGAAGATTCCACCCCTTCCGCCACGATTCGCTCC
>CAYTZS010000327.1:0-3254 GCA_964442355.1 uncultured Saprospiraceae bacterium
GTCCGTGCGCTCCGGTTCGGCCATGTCCATGCCGGGCATGATGGACACCATCCTCAACCTTGGCCTCAACACCAAAACACTGCCGGGGCTGATTAAACTCACCAAAAACGAACGCTTCGGCTACGATGCCTACCGCCGTTTCATCCAGCTTTTCGGCAAAGTGGCGCTCGGCGTTCCCGATGAAAAATTTGACCACCACTTCGAGGAAGTGAAGCGCAAAGCAGGCGTCAAAGTGGACGTGGGCCTCAGCGCCGAAGACCTCAAGGACATCAGCGAGCGCTTCCGCAAAGTGGTGCAGGAGCACACCGGCAAGCCATTCCCAGAGGATGTTTATGAACAGCTCGAAATTGCCATCAAGGCCGTTTTCAAATCTTGGATGGGCAAACGGGCCGTGGACTACCGCCGGGAGTTCAACATCACCCCCGACAAGGCCAACGGCACCGCCGTCAACGTGGTCACGATGGTCTTCGGCAACTTGGGCAACGACAGCGCCACGGGCGTCGGATTCACCCGTGACCCCGGCACTGGCGAGAACATCATGTTCGGCGAGTACCTCGTCAACGCACAGGGCGAGGACGTGGTGGCGGGCATCCGCACCCCAAAACCCGTGGCCGAACTGGCCGCCGAAATGCCTGAAATGAACCGCCAACTCGAAGAACTGCGCCGCAAGCTCGAAACCCACTACCGGGAGGTGCAGGATTTTGAATACACCATCGAAAAACAAACCCTCTACTGCCTCCAGACCCGCAACGGCAAGATGAACGCCACGGCGCTCGTCCGCACTTCGGTCGAGATGGCCAATGAGGGCCTCATCAGCAAAGACGAGGCGCTGCTGCGCATCCAACCGGAGATGCTGGAACAGCTGCTGTTCCGCCGCCTCGACCCGAAACACAAGGCTGTTGCGCTGGCGCAAGGCTTGCCTGCATCGCCGGGTGCTGCCTCTGGCCACTGCGTTTTTGACGCCGACCGTGCCGAGGCACTGGGCAAGGCTGGCCAAAAAGTCATCCTCGTTCGGGAAGAAACCAAGCCGGAGGACATCCACGGTTTCTTTGCTTCGCAAGGCATCCTCACCAGCCGTGGTGGCAAAACTTCGCACGCCGCCGTGGTAGCAAGGGGCATGGGCAAGCCTTGCGTGGCAGGTGCCGAGGGTATCTCCGTGGACGTAAAATTGCGCCAAGCGGTGATTGGTGACAAAACGCTGCACGAAGGCGACTACATCACGATTGATGGCGGCACAGGCAAGGTCTACCAAGGCGAAGTGCCGACGGTAGAGCCTGTTTTCTCCAAAGACCTGCAAACCCTGCTCGGCTGGGCGGACAACGTGGCAAGGCTCAAAGTTTTTGCCAATGCCGACACGCCTGGCGCAGCCGCAAAAGCAGTTGAGTTTGGGGCAATGGGCATCGGGCTTTGCCGCACCGAGCGGATGTTCAACGACGTGGACCGTTTGCCCATCGTGATTGACATGATTCTGGCCAATAACACCGAAGAGCGGGAAGCCGCCTTGAACCGACTGCTGCCCATCCAGCGGAAGGACTTCGTGGACATCTTTAAGGCTATGTCGCCACGGCCTGTGACGGTGCGCTTGCTTGACCCGCCTATTCACGAGTTTCTGCCCAGCGAGGAGGAACTGGTTGGTGAACTGGAGCACTTGCGCCACCTGAAAACGACGATTGACGGCGTGAACAACCTCTACGGCAGCTTGCGCCTGCTCGAAGCCAACGAGGAGCTGAAGCACGATTACCCATCGCCGTTCAACCACATCGGTGCTGACCTCGTGACAAAGGCTGTGCAGAAAAAAGAGCTGATGCTCCGCAAAATCAAGGAACTGCACGAGGTGAACCCGATGCTCGGCCACCGTGGCGTACGTCTCGGCCTTACGCACCCAGAGATTTACAAAATGCAAATCCAAGCCATTCTGGAAGCTGCCGCCGAATGTCAGTCAACTGGCGTGGAGGTTTACCCGGAAATCATGGTGCCGCAGGTCTGCACCGCACGGGAGCTTGAACACGTGAAAGTGTTTGTGGATGAATTGCGGGAGAAAATTGAGGCCAAGCTGAAAGCACCGTTGCACTTCAAGTTCGGCTCCATGATTGAGGTCGTGCGGGCTTGTATGCGGGCCGATGAACTGGCCAAGGTAGCCGAGTTCTTCTCCTTTGGAACGAACGACTTGACACAGGCCACCTACTCCTTCAGCCGGGAAGACGCTGAGAACAAGTTCTTGCCGCTCTACCAGCAGATGGACGTCGTACACGACAACCCATTCGAGGTACTCGACCGCAAGGGCGTAGGCCGTCTGATGGAAATCACTGTGGAATGGGGCCGCAAGCAACGCCCGAACCTGAAAATCGGCATCTGTGGTGAGCATGGCGGACACCCAGCTTCCATCGCCTTCTGCCACAAGATTGGCTTGGACTACGTCTCCTGCTCTGGCCCACGTGTGCCAATAGCAAGGTTGGCGGCAGCCCATGCGAAATTGGGTGAAGCGAAATATACGTCAGATTAAGTTTGGTGAAAAAAGCGAGGGGTTGCGGTTATTCGCCGCAACCCCTTTTTTGTTCCCTGCCGTCCTCAAGTACATCCAAGTTCGGCAGCTGTTTAAAAATTCACCTGATCATTCTTTATTTCAGATTTCGCTCTTTCAGCAATTTATCAATTGCTTCCTTTCGCTTCGCTTTGGGGTCATTTACCAGCTTGTAAGCTAGGTACAACGGTATGAGCATCAAAAACCCAAAAGTGCTTTTTATAAGGCTGTAAACGACAATCCCCAACAAAAATCCAATTAAGAAAGCATTGGTAATTGAAAAGGATTTCAATTTTTTTGCCTCTTCCAGTAGTTCTTGGTCCGTGAATTCTGTCAGTTCTTTTTGATTCATTTTGCTATTTTGATTTGTTAGAAAGATTGTTTTGGTAATGGTTGCCAACGTTTTTCGGCTTGGCGATGTGGCGGATTTTAGCATAAAAGTTCAATAGAATTCCGAATATTGAACCTTGCACATATTTTTCACAGAAGCCCTTCAGCCGCCATATTGCCAAACCTATGTTATAGGCTGTGTTTTTTTCTTTGTGTTTTTAAGATATTCTTGAAATTGTTATTTTTCACAAAGCTCTTTCAACTTGTCGAGTGCTTTTGGGTAGTTCTCGTTCATATAATCTATAAAATCTTCTGTAGTATCTAAGTCAACTATAACCTTAGTAATTCCGTTATTTTCTTCAAACGTATAATTTTCAAATCCGTTTTCCCATTTTTCCACTTC
>CAYTZS010000328.1:0-3246 GCA_964442355.1 uncultured Saprospiraceae bacterium
TTCCTATTGTTAATTCCTAAAACTGACAGCTATGGGCGGAACGCCCCAAACCCCTATTTGCACAAAACCTAATAGCATGAAGTATAGCACTAACTTCAATCTTCATCGTCTTCCTCAGCTATCATCACCCAAGCGGCCCTCCTCGGCGCAGGCATTTCAGTACCCTTCAAAGCCTTCCAGAGTACTTCGTTGAAAAGGCGGTCAGGTACGGCGTCCACCTGCGCCAAATTAAAGGTTTCCGAGATGCGGCTCAGTTCGTTCACCGCCATGTTCCGTTCCTCGATGTCAACTTGGGCAGGCAGCGCTTTGAATGGCGTGAAATCGGGCGTGGCCGTGAAGCAGCGCCACATCGGCGTGGCAGCGGCATCGTACTGGCTCATGGGCGGCAGGCCGAGAATCAGCTCCATCGTGCGGAGCATGGAGGTGGTTGAATACAGTGTGTGGTCCACAAACTTCCGCTTGGTGTACGGGCTGATGACGTAGGCCGTGCTGCGGTGCGCATCCACATGGTCGGCACCGTTTTGAGCATCGTCTTCGAGGATGAAAATGGCGCTTTCCTTCCAGATTTTTGAGTGCGAAATATGCTCCACGAGCCGTCCCACGGCGAGGTCGTTGTCGGCGACGGCGGCGTAGGGTGAATAGGCGCCTTTGGCAAGCCCGCTGGTATGGTCGTTGCCGAATCGAATGCTGTTGAAGCGAGGTACTTGGTTGATATTCAGCAAACTATCAAAATCTCGTTGCCAATCTGCTTGACGCTGGATGTCCTTGTAGTTCATGTCCCAAGCTGAGTAGCCAGGGCAAAAATGGTCTTTCAAAGTCTCGTAGTTTGCCCCATCATCGGCAAACTCGCCGTAGGTGCGGTAGCTGACGCCCGCCCGTTTACAGTAGTCCCAAATGAACCCGCCCTTGGGGTGTGCTACCTTGCGGGTGCCTTCGTAGTCGTAGTTGCCACCCCGCCCGCCGTAGCTGGTAGGCCAAGTTTTTTCCACAAAGTCGTTGGCATAGGCCGCCGTGCTCCAGTTGTGCCCGTCGGCGCTCACTTCGGCATCCACGTAAAAATTGTCTAGCAGCACATAGTCCCGCACAATGGCATGTTGGTTGGGCGTGATTTTTTCGGGGAAAAGGCAGAGCGAAGGGTCACCATTGCCCTCCTTCACATCGCCGAGAACTTGGTCGTAGGTGCGGTTTTCCTTGATGATATAGAACACGTATTTGATGGGTGATGGGTCGCCAACCCTCATGGGTACTGGGTTTCCGGCCTCACCCTCTGTTTGCGTTTCTTTGGTTTTGTTGTAGGGGCAATTTTCAAAAACCAGCCGTGAATACGCTACCCGCTCCCTGCCTTGCGGTGGTTGGATGACGCTCAAGGTGCCCAAGTAGAGTTCCCCGATGTACTGCCCCGCTCGCTCGTCCGATTCCTTGCGGAGGGGGCTTGGACCGCCGGGATTGGCCAGCGAAGACATGCCCTTGCCGTTAGCCACCATGATTTTGCCTGCGGCAAAGCGCACACTCGTTGGGTACCAACCCGTGGGGATGAAGCCGAGCGGCTTGCTCTCGCCCCGCTCTTCCATGTCGAAGTACACCAGGCAATTATTGTCCGCATTGGCGACGTAGAGCGTTTTTTCATCCTCAGAAAAAGCCAAGCTGTTCGTGGTGGAGCCGTTCGGGGAGTCAGGGAAGAGGGCACAGTTGAGCACTTCCAGCGTTTTTCGGGATAGTAAATCAACGACGGACACGCTGTTGTCGTGCGAATTGGCGACGAGGAGCAGGTCTTCCTTTTTATTTAGAATCATCTCGTTGGGGTGGTCGCCCACTGCGATTTCGGCCTTTATTTCAAAGGTTTTCAGGTCAAAAACCAACACTTTTTTCAAGCCCCAAAGCGAGACAAAGGCTTCGCCTCTTTTTTGTGAAACCACCACGCCGAAGGCTTCGCCGCCGAGCGGGATTTTGCGCTCCACTTTGTTGCTCCGCAAATTGCAGACGTAGAGCGAGTTGTCCTCTTTTGTCGCGGCAAGCAGATGGCCGTTTGCTTCGTCAAGTGCCAACCCAGTCGGGCAGATTTTGTCCTTACCCCAAGGTTGCCCCAGCACGATTTCTCCATCCCGCATTAGTTGTTGGTTGGCAATGCGGAAAATGGCCACGAGGTTGTCGTTTCCGCCAGTGGCGAAGAGGGTTTTGCCGTCGCCAGAAAAGGCAAGGCCGTACCATGCCTTCGGGATTTCGATTTCGGAGAGCTGTGTGGCATCGCTGGTTCGGAAGAGCTGAATCTTCTGCGTACCGACTCCGTTGTTGGTCACCGCCATCAGCTTGCCATCGGGAGAGAGGGCGATTTGCAGCGGCAAATCACCAAGTTGGCGATGTATTTCTCCCGCTGGAGTCAGCATCCACTGGTTGGGCAGTTGCACCCGCTTGGCAGAAAGTGATTTGTAGAGCTGGTCACCGGAAGCTCGGTGGGAAGTCTTGCATTGTGAAAATAGCAAGGTGGCGAGCAAGAGTATGAAGAAGTGAAGTTTCATGACTGTCTGGTTTGTTTTCACAAAAGAATGGAAATGAGAGCTGGAATTGATGGGGTTCGAAAAACTTAATTTTTGGGAGAGATGGGCTTAACATGCCCAATAGCATTCAAAACAGCCATCGCTAATCTTTCGCCCCATTGAAAACTTAACATTGGGTTTCCCAACTGCGTCCTAATTTTGTGGTGTAATCATACTATTAACATCAGAACGTTCGTCATGGGGAAACATCAAAAATCAGACAAGAAACTGCAAGAAGTGAGCCCAGAAGTGGCCGCTACAATGCAACATATCGCAGAAACGGAAGCAGCTTTGGAATTGCTAAAGGCAGAGAAAGATGCTTTGAAAGCCAATTTGAAGGAGGCGAAAAAACTGCTGAAAAAGCAATTGAAAGCCAAGCCTGAAAAGAAAAAGGCGGAAAAGGACAAAGCTGCGAAACCAAAGCCTGCGGCAAAATCTTCCGACAAAAAAGCTGTCGGCAAAAAGCAACCCTCCAAGAATTGACCGAGGTTTAACACGGTCGTAAAACCCCGTTCACCTTGTGCAGCGAAGTTTGCGCCGAGTTTCATACTTACCTTTTTTAGTGAGCGTAAATAACGTTGCAGTGCAGCCACATCCCGGTTTCGGGGCGTGGCTGTTCTATTTCACGGCAGTTCGACCAAGTGATTTACACAAACTTTACTATTACTTAAATACCAGTTTAGCAGCCACCCGAATTTCCCGTCCAACCTTT
>CAYTZS010000329.1:0-3232 GCA_964442355.1 uncultured Saprospiraceae bacterium
ACCCTGAGAACCAACCACGCCGTACAACATATCACAGAGCACGCCATGCCCAGACGGCTCCCATTGAAATGGCGCAATAAATACGGAAAACCGCAACAGCAAGATGTAAACAATCAACATCATGCTGTAAAAAACTTGGTTGGTTCTAAAAAAAGTAAGCACTTGGGAATGATAAATGATAAACGATGGGGCTTGCAATTGCCTGAAAATCAGCTAGATATCCTTTCAAGGTTGCAATTTAGCCCATCTGAGAAGCTACGAAGTACCGTATTTTTTTGAAAATAAGCGCAATCAATATGGAATCATGGCAGGGTGGCAGCTCTTTGCTCCGAACAATACGTTCGACCAGCTTCTTTAACCCACCTGACTAATACGCCAAAACCTGACCCGGAAAACATTACCCCAAAACCAAACCCCAACTAATCAATTTTTGCCTTCAGGCTCGATTCCTAATCCATTCATTTTATAAAGCGTGTACTGCAAATTGGGGCTGCACTCAGCCAGCTCAATTCTCGCTAAGGCACTTCTACTTTGTTCAGTACCCGGTTGATGATTTCCTCTTGCGTAACGTTCTCGGCCTCCGCCTCATAGGTCAGGCCGATGCGGTGCCGCATTACGTCGTGGCAAATATTGCGAACATCTTCCGGGATGACATAGCCCCTCCTACGGAGGAAAGCCAACGCCTTTGCTGCCAGTGCCAAATTGATGCTGGCACGAGGCGAGCCGCCATAGTTGATAAGTGGTGCCAAGTCTGCCAATCCGTAATCCTTCGGGTTGCGGGTCGCAAATACAATGTCAATAATGTACCGCTCGATTTTTTCGTCCATGTAGATTTTCTGCACAGACTTTCTTGCTCGGATGATGTCGGCAGGTTGTACGATGGGGTTGATTTCCCCAAAACCGTCATCGCTTAGGTTGCGGCGCATGATTTGGCGTTCTTCCTCTTTTTCTGGATACCCAACTTTTACCTTCAACATAAAACGGTCAGTTTGCGCCTCCGGCAACGGGTACGTTCCCTCCTGTTCGATGGGGTTTTGGGTGGCCAGTACCAAGAAGGGATCTTCGAGCCTGAAAGTTTCGCCACCGATGGTTACTTGGCGCTCTTGCATGGCCTCCAACAAGGCAGACTGAACCTTGGCAGGAGCTCGGTTTATCTCATCGGCAAGGATGAAGTTGGCGAAAACCGGTCCTTTGTGCACTGCAAACTTCGTGGTGCCTGGGTTGTAAACCATCGTACCGATGATATCGGCGGGCAAGAGGTCGGGCGTGAACTGAATGCGATGAAACTTGGCGTTTATGGCCGTGGAAAGCGTCTTGATAGCCAGCGTTTTGGCCAAGCCTGGCAAGCCTTCCAGCAAGATATGGCCTTTGGTCAAAAGCCCTATCATCAGCCGCTCAATCATGTTCTTCTGGCCAACTATGACCTTGGCCGTTTCCGTGTTCAGTTGTTCAACGAAGGCGCTGTCGTGATAAATCTGTTGGTTAATTGCCTCTATATCAAGAGATTGCATCTGTTTGTTAAGTTTATGGGTTTCTCAAAAAGCAAATAAAGCTCATCATCTACCTCAATCAATCATCTCCCAACCAGTGTACGGATGCAACACCTTTGGCAGTCGAATGCCATCGGGAGTTTGGTTATTTTCCAAAAGCGCCGCGACGATACGGGCAAGTGCAAGGGCACTGCCGTTGAGGGTGTGTGCCAGTCGGGTCTTGTTGCCGTCCTTGAATCGCACCTTCATCCGGTTGCTCTGGTAAGTTTCAAAATTTGAAACCGAACTGACCTCTAGCCAACGTTCTTGCGCTGCCGACCAAACCTCAAAGTCAAAAGTGAGTGCCGAGGTGAAGCCCATGTCACCACCACAAAGCCGGAGGATGCGGTATGGCAGTTCGAGCTTGTCCAGCAGGCCAGAAACATGTGCTAACATGCCGTCGAGTTGTTCGTAGGAACTGTCGGGATGGGCAATTTGAACGATTTCCACCTTGTCGAACTGGTGAACACGATTGAGGCCACGGACATGGGCACCGTAGGAGCCTGCCTCCCTGCGGAAGCATTGCGTGTAGCCCGTCATTTTGATTGGGAACAGTTTTTCATCCACGATTTCATCCCGAAAGATGTTGGTCACAGGCACTTCGGCGGTGGGGATGAGGTAGAGGTCGTCACGCTCTACGTAGTACATCTGGCCTTCCTTGTCAGGAAGCTGGCCAGTTGCCCTTGCGGAAGCAGCATTGACCATCAGTGGTGGGGCGATCTCTTCGTAGCCAGCACGTGCTGCTTCGTCGAGGAAGAAGTTGATGAGTGCTCTTTCGAGACGGGCACCCTTGCCTCGGAAAACAGGGAAGCCAGCGCCAGTCAACTTAACGCCAAGGTCAAGGTCGAAGATATTGTACTTTTTTGCCAACTCCCAGTGTGGCATGGCACCTTCGTGGAGCGTTGGCATCGGCCTTTCCCAGCTCTTGAAAACCTCGTTATCCTCAGGTGTTTTGCCGGGTGGCACGGAATGGTGCGGGATGTTTGGCACGGTCAGCAGCAGTTCTTCCATTTGCTCCGATGCAACCTTCATCGTATTTTCGAGGTCTTTGGCTTGTTCTTTCAAGGTAGCGACCCTCGTTTTGATAGCCTCGGCTTCCGTGGATTTGCCTTGCTTGAGAAGGCCGCCAATTTCGCTGGCCAAACGCTTTGATTCGGCAAGGTTGTTGTCGAGTTCGACCTGTGCACTCCTGCGGGTTTCATCTGCGCCCAAGATACGGTCAACCACAAGAAGCGCTTCGTCCGAAAAATTACGCTTCTTCAACCCTTGGATAACATGTTCTTTGTTTGACTTTAAAAAGCTTAGTTCAAGCATTGCGATTGTTTGATTTTGCCAATAAAAAACAGGATTGTACGTTGAAATGCAGTGCGATAAACTATTGGAAGGAGTTTTTGTTTTAACCCTGATAGCATTTCGGCACTGTGCAGCTTCCCAACAAAAACTGGCTGATTTGGCAGCAGTTTCCCAATCACCCGAATCAAAATACGGTTTTGCAGTCAATCGTAATTTCTTAGCAATCAACTGGTAATGAATGGAAATTTACTTTTAAAAAAACTTTTTGGCAAAGGTAGTATTTGAAATCTGAAACTTGTATGTATTTTTGCCGCACAACCTTAATCGTGCCACCTGTTTTGGCAGCCGGCCAATCATAAATACTTCAGAGCCGCAACTCCTTTGTTTTTTTCCAAATTGATAATTGATAC
>CAYTZS010000330.1:0-3225 GCA_964442355.1 uncultured Saprospiraceae bacterium
TCGAACGATGCGCTGTTGGCGAGGAAGGAGCGTTTGCACCTTTAAATTGCAGTAGTGCTACATTGTTGTGGTGTCTCGAACAAAACAATTCAACAATCCAGCAATCCAACAATAAGAATTTAGTTTTCATAGCTTTAGATTTTTTGTGGCCCGCCCCCGTTGGGGTGGGTTTTTTTATGGGTGAAACTTGTCGCTCCGCTGCCCAATCAATCATTCACGTCACTGAAAGCTGATATTTCGCCTTACATTTCTGCCCATTTTTTTCATCAACAAAAACATCCAATCTAAATGAGGCATCTGTACACCTTGCTGTTTGCGCTGCTGGGCTTTGCGGTTCAAGCACAAATCTCTTTTTCCAACCAAACCACGCTACTCAACAACCCGACTAACTTCCACAGCGGCGTGGCCGTGGCCGTGGCCGACATGAACGGCGACGGACGGGACGACATCGTGCGCCTCGACAACGGCTCCATGCTCAGCATCGAGTACCAAACGGCTCCCAACCAGCAGTTTGCCAACTATATCCACGGCGACGTGCCGGGCGATGCTTGGGCGATGGTCGTTGGTGATTTAAACAATGATGGCCTGAACGACGTGCTCGCCGGTGGTTCCTACGACGGGGTGAAAATCCTTACCAACAACGGCAACTCGCTTGTGTCCACGGTGCTCTCCCAGCCGGGCACTTTCGTACAGGGTTCCAATTTTGCCGACATCAACAACGATGGCTGGCTCGATGCCTTCACTTGCCACGACGATGGCGAGAGCCGCATCTGGGGCAACGACGGCACCGGCTCGCTCGTACTCCACGACGAGTGGATTGACATGGCCACCACGCCGCAATCCGACAACTCCGGCAACTACGGCTCCGTTTGGTCCGACTTCGACAACGACCGTGACCTCGACCTCTACATCGCCAAGTGCCGCCAGGGCGTGGACAACGTGAACGACCCCCGCCGCATCAATGCGCTTTTTGTCAACGATGGCCAAAACAACTACACCGAACAAGCGGGCAAGTACGGCCTCAAAATCCAGTGGCAATCCTGGACCGCCGAATTTCAGGACATTGACAACGATGGCGACATGGACTGCCTCGTGACCAACCACGACTACAACCTCCAACTCCTCGAAAACGATGGAGCGGGCTATTTTACCGACATCTCCGCAACGGCTGGCGTGGCGGTCAACGGCTATTTCATACAAGGCATCATGCGGGATTTTGACAACGACGGCTTCGTGGACATCATCACCGTGGGCAACTTCAACACCTCCGGCGTGGCCACACACCTGTTCCACAACAACGGCGACAAAACGTTCACGGAGATTGTGAACCCATTTGGCAGCCCAAGCATCGGCACATTGGCCACTGGCGACCTGAACCAGGATGGCTTCCTCGACATTTACGCCGCCTACCAGACCAGCTTCAACAATCCCAGCAACACGGCTGACAGGCTGTGGATGAACGACGGCAACAACGGCAACAACTACATCGCCTTCGACTTGGAGGGCATCTCCAGTAACCGCCTGGGCGTGGGTGCCCGCATCGAAATCCACGGCGACTGGGGTATCCAAATCCGGGAAGTACGGGCTGGCGAAAGCTACGGCATCCAAAACTCGCTGACATCCTACTTCGGCATCGGCACGAGCACGGAGGTGGAGTACGCTGTGATTCATTGGCCATCCGGCAAGGTGGACGTAGTGAAAAACCCCGCCATCAACCAAAAAAATACGGTCGTGGAGGGTGTTACCTGCGAACTGCCAGGGTTTGTGCTTGGCACATCTGGCCCAGTTGTGCTATGCCCCGGCGAGTTGTTGAGCATAGCCGCTCCCCCAGGTTACGACTACCTGTGGAGCAATGGTTCGGTGGGCCAAACGATTGAAGTTGGCGACCCCGGAAACTACAGCGTCGTCATCGTGGATGCCCAGGGCTGCGCCGTCGCCTCTGAGGTGCTGGCCGTGGTGGTCAATCCTGACGAAACGCCGACCATCTCGCTTCAGGGTGACGACACTTTTTGCCAAGGCTCAAGTGCTGTGCTAAATTCTTCCGATGCTTTCGGCTACACTTGGTCAACTGGCGAAATCACGCCATCCATCGTCGTGACTCAAACAGGCGACTACACCGTGACAACCGAAGGGTTTTGTGGATTTTTCACCTCTCAGACTTTCCACATCGAAGTGCTACCAGCTCCTGCGCCTGTGACTACCAGCCAGATTTACATCCCATCGCCTGGCCCGGTCACACTGACGGCTACTGGCGAAAACCTTTTCTGGTACGATGCGCCTTCGGCAACAGTGCCGCTGGCAAACGGCCCAACATTCGTGACACCAGATGTGAGCACTACCGCCACGTTTTATGTTGAAGATGTCCATACTTTCGGCGGCGGCATTTTTGAAACGGGGATGCCGGAGCACCAGGGCAGCAATTTTTACAACGGCGCCAATTTCAATGGCCAAACCATCTTCGAAGTGTACGAACCAATCGTGCTCAAGCAGGTCACGATGGGTACCGACCAGGCTGGCGTCCGCTTGATTGAGCTGCTGACCGAAGCTGGCGAGCCATTGGACAGCGCTTGGGTGGACCTTCCGGTCGGAGTAACCGTCGCTGACCTCAATTTTGAGATACAGCCAGGCAACTACCACCTCGCCACCAACACCGCCAACAACGTTGCGGTGCTGGGCACCAATAGTCCACGCCTCTATCGCAGCAATCAGGGTGTCAACTATCCTTACACGGTGCAGGATGTGCTGTCCATCACGAACAGCGACCTTGGTTCGGGCTTCTACTACTATTTCTACGACTGGCAGGTGGAGGCCGTTCCGCAGGTTTGCGTGAGTGAGCGCATCCCGGTGACAGTGACGGTGGGCGTCAATTCCACGGAAGAGCAAGCAGCGTTTGGCCGCTTGTCGGTGCAGCCAAACCCGACTTCTGGCTTGTTTGTGCTGGAAATGGAGGCCGTGCAAAGCGGTCAGACCGACCTCCGCATCACTGACCTAGCGGGGCGGATTATTTTCAGCGAGCAGTTCGAAGCGGTAGCGAATGTTGCGCAACAGCGTAAAATTGACTTGACGAGTCTGCCAGCTGGCATGTACTTCCTGAAAATCACGAGCGGCCAACGCAGCGGGTTTGCGAAAATCGTTGTGGAGTAATTTCAAGGGGTTTTCGGTATAAACATGAGTCATTCCGATTTTTGGGCAACTGGCTGGTTCAAAAATTGGGTTTTCGGCGGT
>CAYTZS010000331.1:0-2230 GCA_964442355.1 uncultured Saprospiraceae bacterium
AAATATTATTTTGCAATCTCAATCGCCAAGCAGTTTATTATTTACGTTTAAAAATTATGTTCCCCGGCCCGCCCCGGGGGTGGCGCCCCGAAACTGGAAACAGCTCTTTTTTTCACCAACCCAAAAACCAAACCGCTGCCTTGTGGCGTTAAAGGCAGGTCAGTTCATTTTAAAACAAAAAGACATTTGATGCGCAACCGTTTTTTGCTATCCAGCCTTGTTCTTCTCTTTTTCCTTTTGAAAGTCAACGCACAAACCGATACCATCGCCCCCGATTTCACCATCAAGGGTGCGGCCATCGGCATCAGTGCGCCGGAGATGATTGACCAGATGATGGTCACGATGCCCGGTATCGGCAGCAATGCCAAAGCCATGATGAGCGAGCAGAGCATCAAGACCTACCTCATGCCCCCCCGAAAAGTTGGGCAGCGGGGTACCATCACGAGCTACATCCTCTCGGCTTGCATGGAGTACTACACAAACTTTCGGAAAAACTACAAGGTGAACCTCAGCCCCGATTACGTGGCGCTCAACTTGGTGAAGGAAGGAAACCCCGACATCAAAAACGGCCTCCGTTTTTTGGTGACGGACGGCACGGTGAGCGCCGACGTGATGCCCTACGACTCGCCGAAAATACCCGGAAGTACCAACGCCACCGAGCGTTTTAAAATCACGAACTACCTCCAAATTTTCAAGGAGACGCACCGTGAAAACCAAAAGGTGTTCGAGGTGCAGAAGGCGCTGATGCGGGGCAACCCCGTCATCGTGGAGATGAACGTGCCACGAAGCTTCGAGGAGGTCACCAACACCCGCTTTTGGTCGGCCATCGGTAACAATTCTGAGCGCATCGTGCTGCCGTTCATGGTGGTGGGTTACAACTTGGAGCTGGAAGCCTTCGAAGTGCTCAGCTCGTGGGGCACAGACTGGGGCAGCAACGGCTACCTCTGGATTGACTTCGACGATTTTGGGGAGATAGCGCAGAACGGCTACGTGCTCGTGCCTGCGCCGTAATCATTTCTGACATTACGACCCTTTGCCGACCATTCCCCAAATTAATGGAGCGTTAAGGCATAATTTAGCCCAGTTGTTGCGAGTTTTGTAGCCAATCAAAACGCTGCTACATGCCACAACCTTTCACTGCCATGCTCAAGCCCATTTTTGCGCTCTGCCTCTTGTTTTTTACCAACCATCTTTTTTCCCAAAAGCAACTTGAACTCATCTCGCAGCTGGATTACGTCTCGCTGGCCAACGACGTTTGGGGCTACACCGCTCCCGATGGCACCGAATACGCCCTCGTTGGCCTGCGCAGTGGCGTGAGCGTAGTGAGCTTGGCCGACCCTGCCAATCCCGTCGAAATACAGCACATCCCCGGCGGGCAGTCCACTTGGCGTGACCTGAAAACCTGGGGGCATTTCGCCTACGTGACCACCGACCAGCCCGGCACGACCGAGGGTTTGCTTGTGATAGACCTCTCGGATGTGCCCAACTCCGTGAACTGGTGGAACTGGAAGCCCGTGCTGCCCGGCCAAACCGATTCGCTTTACACCTGCCACAACCTCTGGATTGATGAATTTGGCTACTGTTACCTCTCTGGCTGCGACCAAAACGGTGGCGGCATCATTATATTAGATGTGTTTACGGAGCCAGGCCAGCCCCAGTTCGTGTCGTTCAATGCTCCGGTGTATGCCCACGACTGTTTTACCCAAAACAACCTGCTGTACACCGCCGAGATTTACGCCGGGCAGTTCAGCGTGTTTGATGTGACGGACAAACTGGCCCCGCAAATGCTGGCCACGCAAAAGACACCCTTCGAGTTTTGCCACAACGTCTGGGCGAATGCCGTTGGCTCCGTGCTGTACACCACTGACGAACGTGCCAATGGCCCCACCGCCGCATACGACCTGACCAACCTCGACAACATCAAGCTGCTCGACGAATTTAGGCCAACGGCCACGCTGGGCACAGGCGTCATACCGCACAATGCCCATGTATTTGGCAACTACGTCGTCATCTCCAACTATACCGACGGCTGCGTAATCGTGGACGCCACCAATCCCGACAACCTCATCGAAGTGGAGAGCTTCGACACCAGCACCGATTTCGACAGTGGGTTTCATGGCTGTTGGGGCGCTTATCCGTACTTCCCGTCAGGGCTGATTGCAGCTACGGACATCGAGAACGGCCTTTTTATCCTAAACCCAACCTACCCACGGGTGGCTTACCTGGAGGG
>CAYTZS010000331.1:2240-3053 GCA_964442355.1 uncultured Saprospiraceae bacterium
GGCATCATCAGCGGCCTCGGGCGCGAGATCCAGGGCGTCACGGGGCTGCCCATCACTGGTGCCGAGGTAGAAATCCTGTCCGATGATGCCAATGTTGCGACGTCGAGCTTCACGGGCGACTATAAAACAGGGCAGGCCACCGCAGGCGGTTTTGCCGTTGATTTCAAAGCAAAGGGCTATTTTGACCTATCCCTCCCAGTAACACTCATTGAAGGTGAAGTTGTGGTTTTGAATGCGCAGATGACACCACTGCCGGAATATATTATATCAGGTACCATTTTGGAAGAAGGCACTGAAAAGCCCATCAGCGGTGCTTTGGTAACTTATGAAAATGCTGATTTCAAATACGTTGCTGTTACAGACGACAATGGCAACTTTGAAATACAAAATTTGAAACACGGCGATTATGAATTGTACAAAGGGCATTGGGGACACGAAAATGTATGGGGATCCGCTAAATTTCATGCGGGTGGTCATTTTACCAGCTATTTAGGCCTTGCCTACGAAGACGATTTCAACAACGACCTTGGCTGGCAAGTGGACGGCACTGCCGACAACGGCATCTGGGAGCGGGGCAAACCGCTGGGCATACTTGCGGCGAACAAGCAGTTCACCCCAGACGGCGACTCGCCCGATGACGTTGGCAACCACGCCTATGTCACTGGCAACCAGGGCGTTTTCGTCCACGACGACCAAGTGGACAACGGCGAAACCCACCTCACTTCGCCGCCCATGCAGTTGCGCAGCCGGTACAATCGCCCAATGCTTCGGTTCGATTACTGGTGGTACGATGCCATTTCAAACAATGCCGCC
>CAYTZS010000332.1:0-3028 GCA_964442355.1 uncultured Saprospiraceae bacterium
CATCGAAGATGCCGCCGCCGTTATTATTTGTGGTTGTAACCGGGTGATTTCCTCAGGAAATCACCCGGTTACAACTTTGTACTTGCTGCATTCCGAAAAAATCGGGATGACTCATTTTTCTTCAAGTTGATTGCGCTCGCTTTGCGAAATAATCAACAGCCCTCGGTTAAGCTGGATGTTGATTTTGCAATTCCATATTTGTGCTTGATGATGTTTTTTATGACCAAAGCTGAAGTTTGTTGAAGCACAGAGGTCAACAGGTTAATGTCCTTGCCACTGGTCATTACGGTAAGGAGGTAGGGTTTGCCGTCCAAGAAAATAGTGGCCGATTCATGCAATTCATGGTCAGTTCCGCCCCTGTCCCACTCCCCAAATTTGCTCCACGACCTGACGTCCTTTGGCAACGATTTGGAGAATCCTTCTTTAAAGCTGGAATTAGCCATGATTTCTGCGGCATATTCGGAGTACTCAGGGCTAAGGAATGCTGAATTGAAAATGGCATCCATGAAGGTCGAGAATTCTTGGGCAGTGATGGTGTAATTGTTGTCGTTCAGGTCGGGCTCAGGTAGGCCGATACCCTTAAAAAGGTTCATCACATTGCCATAATTGACGTTGGTGGCCAAGGCATGGGTGGCGTTGTTGTCGGAATTGGCTAGGCAGTGATAAATCAGTTCATGCACCGTGTAAGTTTGCCCATCTTCGATGCCTTCGCTCATGAAATGTTGCTGGTACATGACTTTCTCTGGATGCTTTTTGTAAGCGATTTTTTTCTCCAACAGTCCTGGCGTTGCCTCGGCCATTTTTAGGACAGCCAACGCCAAAGGCACTTTCATCAACGAAGCTGGATGATAACGCTGCTCACTGTTGATGGAAATCCAATTTCCGTGGCGCAAATTTTTAAGGAAAATGGAAACTTCGGTGATGGTTCCTCCTTTGCGCAGGCTATCAATCAGAGTAGTCAATTCGGCTTTTAGGGGAGCCAGTTCCTGCGATTCAGTTTTGGGGTCGATGGATACCACGGGTTGAATGTTCTTGAAGCCCTTTAGCCGTTTGATATCGTAGAGATTGACGTCGTCGGGAGACGCAACTGAATGTAGATTGCTTTTCCCTTGGAATCCAACTTTCAGGGAAATAAGCCCGAAAGTAGCTGCAATGCCTAGCGCAAATGACGCAATGGCGATGGTGCGTTTTCGAAGGACACTTTTCAAAACGCTGGAACTTTGTTCATCTTTTTTCATACAGAGTGTGTTGACCTTTTGATTCGATTGAGTGTGAACCAACCTAACTCCGGATGCAGTGAAAAGGAACATCGTTTTCGCAATGAATATCGGAATTGCAATTGGCCTGACAATTCACGTATTAGTGGTGTTCCCCAAAATCTTATGCATTATTGAAACTGCACATTTTAAAGAACCTCGTCAAGGCACCACAATGCTTGGTTTAGGTGCAGTAGAATTCTGAAGAGATGTAGATAGGTGAGCAACCAAGTCAAAATAAAAAACAAAAAGTTTTTAAAATTATTGCCATTTAGAAACAAATGCATTTACTTTGCTGCCAAGAATCAATCAGGTCAAACAAAAACTTGTTTCAATCATGGCAGAGTATCGGTTTCATCAAGCGCCCCAACCAACCGGCACAGCAAAAGAACTCCTGCAATGGGCAGGCAAATACTGGTTTCAAGTGGCCATTGCCTTTTTCCTCTGGCAACTCTACGCCAATCGGGAGGTGCAGGTCTCGGTGAACATGCTGCAACCCAAGGCGCTAGCTACCAGCGGAACCAATGAAAAAGCCACGGCAGCCGTATTGGACGAGCTGGCCATGCCCGTCGCACTGTTCGAAGAGCGGCCAGCGAAGGCACCCACCAAAAAATGGAAGCCTAGCGACTTCAAGAACCTGAGCTTCGTGCTGTCGCCCAACATGGCTGCCGAGAAAGGTGTGGACGAAGACATCGTGAAAGGAAAAATGAAGAACTGCCGCAAATACGTGGAGCGGTTCGCAGCGACGGCCATTTCGGAGATGAAACAGTTTGGCATACCAGCCAGCATCACCTTGGCGCAGGGACTCATCGAGACGGATGCGGGAAGCAGCAAACTTGCTACCGATTCCAACAACCACTTTGGCATCAAGTGCCGCAGCAAATGCCGCCATTGCACCTGCCGCAATTACTCCGACGATGATGTGTACGACATGTTCCGGGTGTTCAACACTTCATGGGAGAGCTTTCGGGAGCACTCGGTTTTGCTGCAAATGGACCGCTACAAGCACCTGAAAAAGTTGGGAACAAAAGACTACGAAGGGTGGGCGAGGGGACTCAAAAAAGCGGGCTATGCTACCGATAAAAACTACGACAAGAAATTGATTCAAATCATCGAGGAGTTGGACTTGCACCAATTTGATGAGTAGCGATTTGAGGCTGTTAGCTGTTGGCTGTTGGTTAGTTTTTGCAATAGGCCAACAGCCAACAGCTAATAGCCAACAGCTGCTCACCGGCTCACCGCTATTCCTACGGCATGCCTTGTTGCTGCTTCCACATCCGTGAAGACTGGCACTTTGTTTTGCTCCGCAACTTCCCGCAAATACGACCGCCCCCGGTTGAGGTCCTTGCGCTCTTGTTCGCCCAGCGGTAGCCCATCGAACAGGGTGTCAGGCTCGATGTCAACGACCACCAGCGCAATCTTGTCGCCGTGCCCAATGCAGTAGGCGGCTTCCACCAAACTCGCTACGCCACGGGTTTCGCCCGTGATGACGTACAGCCAAACCGATGCAGCTTCTTTGGCCTTGGCCTCAATTTGCTGGTGCGCTGGTGTCCATTCGCCCACGCCCAGTTGCGGGTTGAAATAGGTTACTCCTGCTGCTTCGAGGAGTGGGATGGCGATGTCTTTTCGCCAAGTGGAGTTGCCGGCAGTGCCGCCGAGGAAAACTTGCATAGTTGAGTTGTTTGATGGGTTTGGTTAAGTTACCCGATCAGCGCTACAATAAAATGGGGGTTTCAAGGGGTTGAAAATCGCCAGTGGCGATTTTCAACCCC
>CAYTZS010000333.1:0-3010 GCA_964442355.1 uncultured Saprospiraceae bacterium
CCCCAAATAATAACGGCAGCGGCATCTTCGATGCCGCTGCCGTTATTATTTGGGGGTGTAACCGAGTGATTTTCTGAGGAAAATCACTCGGTTACACACTTGTAGTTGCTGCATTCCGAAAAATTCGGAATGACTTCTGTTCTACCAGCTTTTAACTTCCTTCGCCTTTTAGCCCTGCTAGCATTTCTACCAAGTCTCGTAATTCCCGTTTTGACAAAGTGCCGCCCATCAGAGGCATGCCAGATGGCAGGTTTTCCCGTTTTGCAATGCGTGATACCGGGATGTCCAAAGGTTCAGCATTATTGGTTTTCAAGGTCAGTTCCGTAGCTGATTCCTTCATCAAAGCCCCAAAAACTTCCTGACCGTCTTTGAGGGTAAGCACCACGTTGCCGTAGCCTGGGGCAATCCGGGCTCCAGGGTCTACCAGTGCTTCCAGCAGTTGCTCACGGGTCAGCGTGTTGCCGATGGTGCTCAGGTCAGGCCCGACTTCGCCGCCATTGCCGTTGACGGCATGGCAGCGCACGCACTGGGCTTTCGAGTTCCAAAAGAAAATGCCCCAACCATTGTCCTTGTTACCGCCATTAAGCGCCGAGGCATAGTCGGCGATAGCAGAACTTTTCGGTTTCAGTGCCACCATTTGAGCTATCAAATCGGTAGAGCCACTCGAATCTACTGCTTCCTGCAACTCCAAACTGAGTTCGGTAGAGAGCTTCTTGTCCTTGAATTTCGTGAGCAAATCAGCCAAAACTGGCAGTGTTTTGGCATCCTCCAATTTGCCCATGGTCACCAGCAATTGCTGTTGTTCCCGAATGCTGCCTTTGCTGAAAATAATGTTGACCAACTCCGGCAGGCTCTCCTTGCTCACGGTTTCGTCGTTGAGCAGACCGAGTGCAGTGGTGCGCACTTTTTCGTCCTTGTCGGCCATCGCCGTCTTGAGCAAAACGGGCATTTGGGCGTATTCCAAGTCGTTGAGCGCAGGCAGCAGTGCCGACTTGACCTTGCTGTCTTTGGTGCTGGCGTAAATGGCAGCCAATTGGTCATTGGCCTCCGTGATGTTCAGGCTGACCAACATCCCTGCCACGCCGATGAGCGTTGCCGGATTTTTATCCTTCAAAAATGTTGGGATATACGGCTCCACCTTCGCCCGAACGGCAGCGGCGTCCCGCTCCACTTTGCCACGGTAGCGGCCATCCACCCGGTCGAGGACGGAGGGGTCGGCCCAATGGCCCAAGGCAGCGAGCGCCTCGATTTTCAGGGCATCGGGCAGGTCGGTGCGCTTCGCAAAATCAAAAAGCAACGCTAGTTCTTTGTCGGTGCCTACCCGCACAGCGGCGTTGATGGCCCGGCGCAGCAGCGGTTCACCTTTGAAACGTTTTTCGCTGAGAGTAGCCGCAAGCGCTGGCAGTGCCGCTGGGATGGACAGGTCATCGTTGATGGCTCGTGCCGCCTCCGTGGCGATGTACTCGTCCTTGTCGTTGAGGAACACAGCTATTTTTTCACTTTTCAGCTTGCGCAAAACCAGCACCGCCGCCGTACGTAACGCCTTGTTGGTATCGTTGGCAAGGGCCAGCATCGGCTCAGTTTTTCCTATCCTCGAAAGTGCCAAAACCGCCGCATGTCGGATGTATAAATCAGCGTCATTATTTGCTTTTAATACATCGATTAATGGCTGAACTGCGGCCTCATGTTTAATTTGCCCCAATACTTCGGCAGTATAAAATTGTAGGCGTGGATTATTGCTTTTCAAAAAACCTAAAATGGCGTTTCCAATGGATTTAACCTCTGCATCGCCCAGCATTTTCAGGGCTTGCACGATGATTTCCTCGTCTTTGTCCCTCAATAATTCCATTAATTGTGGCGCATATTTCTCATCGCTGCGCAATAATTGGCCCATTCCCCATATTCCATGTATGCGGGCTAATTGATTATCGGTTTGATTCACCGCTTTTGTTAATTCAACAGCCCCTTCGATGTCTCGGCTTGCCAACTCAAACTGCGCCTTTTGGCGGATGCGGCGGTCGGAGTAGCCGAGCCATTTCCCCAAGTCGGCGGTCGTCTGTTTGGAATAATCGAGCTGCATTAGGCGCTTGGTTTCCGCCCTTTCCTTTTCGAGGTCGTTTTTCTCCTTCGTCACATCCAGCTTCCAGACCCGGCCATAGTTTTTAGTTTCCCAACCGGTTATCCAGTCAGCTACGTACAATGCACCATCTGGCCCAAATTGGATGGCCGTGGGCAGTACGCCGCTCATCACGTCCGTCTCGCCATCCAACTCAAATGAAGCACCCTTTGGTTTGAGGCCGAACGACCAGATGTGCGAGTTGTTGGTAGTTCCGACGAATTCCACCAAGAAAAACTTGTTCAGCCAATCCTTCCCCAGCGCCGTACCAGGATTGTAAACCATACCTGTCGGGCCATTGTGGTAGTTCATGATGGGCGGGATGATATACGCTGCCTGCCCTTCCCAATGTGGCACACTCAGTTTTTCGTCCATCCAGACGTTGTAGCGATTGTTCTTGGGGTCGGTGTATTTGCCATACTGCCAATTGGAGCGCCACCCCGCATCGGAGCCTTCCACCACGTGAACGAGGCGTTCCCGCTCGTCGGGATAGTCGCCGTCGTTGTCAGAAGAAATGAGGTTGCCGTAGTCGTCGAAGACAAATTCGTGGGTATTGCGGAGGCCCGTAGCGAAGATTTCGAAGTCGCTGCCGTCGGGGTTGGAGCGAGCGATGAAGCCTGAATTGGGGTTCTCAACCGTCTTGCCGTCCACGGTGGTGACGGTGGCTCCAACATCGCCCATATTCCAGTAAATACGGCCATCGGGGCCTTCCACAGGGCCTGACATGTTGTGCCCACCAAAGCCGATGTGCACTTGGTAGCCCGTACTGATGGAAGTCTTTTTGTCCCAAATGCCGTCGTTGTTTGTGTCTTCCATGCGCCACATATCGGGGGCGATGGCGAGGAATGCATCTTTTGCCCGCACGAGAATGCCTCCCATAACGTCTGTGACCTC
>CAYTZS010000334.1:0-2878 GCA_964442355.1 uncultured Saprospiraceae bacterium
GCTTCACAATCGGGCACGAAAATAGGAACTTTGCCCATAAAAAAGGATTTAAGCCCATTTTACTGCGCTATTGGGTACAGCTAGCCAACCAATTGCCGTTTGTTGCATCTTTTTAGCTCGATAAAATGTGGCCAATCATCTAAAAAACGATTATGCAGATAGACCGTGACCTAATTTTAAAGCTTGAAAATCTGGCAAAGCTTGAGCTCTCTGATTCGGAGCGTGAGCGGCTGGGAGTGGATTTGACCAACATCCTTTCGATGGTGGAAAAGCTGAAGGAACTTGACACGGCCCAAGTGGAGCCGTTGGTCTATATTTCGGAAGCTGAAAACATGCTGAGGAATGATGAAATCGTAGGTCAGGTCACCAACGACCAAGCCTTGTCAAACGCCCCCGAAAAACAGGCGCCTTATTTCAAAGTGCCCAAAGTAATCTGATTTTGAGCCTTCAAAAACACTGTATCTAAAGAAATATGAATCCAATCATTTCCGTCCGCAACCTGGTAAAAACCTACTACATGGGTGCCAACGTGGTGAATGCCCTGCAAGGTGTTGACCTCAATATTTCCAAAAATGAATACGTTGCGCTGATGGGCCCATCAGGTTCTGGCAAATCCACACTGATGAACCTCATCGGCTGTCTCGATACCCCCACCTCTGGGGAGTACATCCTCAATGGCTCGAACGTGAGCACCATGGACGATGGTGAACTAGCCGCCGTGCGGAACAAGGAAATCGGGTTTGTCTTCCAGACGTTCAACCTGTTGCCTCGACTCTCTGCGCTTGAAAACGTTGCGCTGCCGCTGGTTTATGCAGGTATCAGCAAATCGGAGCGCATAGAAAAAGCCAAGCATGTGCTTAATTCCGTGGGCCTTACTGACCGCATGGACCACAAGCCGAACGAGCTTTCCGGTGGGCAGCGCCAGCGGGTTGCGGTAGCACGGGCGCTCGTGAACGATCCCAGTATCATCCTCGCTGACGAGCCTACGGGCAACCTTGACTCCAAAACATCTTATGAAATCATCGGGCTTTTTGAAGAAATCCATGCATTGGGCAATACCATTGTACTGGTCACGCACGAGCCTGATATTGCAGAATTTGCCCACCGCATCGTGAAGATGAAAGACGGCAAAGTGGAGAGCGATGTTTTGAACCCAAATCCGATGAAGGTGTTACAGATGGCCTAAGTGATTTCGGATTGCAACGGGCGACGGCTGTCGCTTTATCCCAATCCGCACTGTCTAATCTGCAATCGAAAAATGGCTTTTAAAATTTACACTAAAACCGGCGACGAAGGCCAAACTGCCTTGTTTGGCGGCAAACGTTTACCCAAAAGCCACCTGCGCATCGAGTGCTATGGCACGGTGGACGAACTGAATTCCTTTCTTGGCTTGGTGCGGGATAGCACTGCTGATGAGCATACTCGGGAGGTATTGTTTGAAATCCAAAACCGCCTTTTTGACCTTGGGGCAAACCTAGCCACGGATCCTTCCAAAAATTTGCCGATACCCGCATTGACAGACGCTGACATCCAATTGCTTGAAAATGAGATAGATGTGATGGAGGAATCGCTGCCTGCGCTCAAAAATTTCATCCTTCCGGGTGGCCATGTGGCTGTTTCGCAATGCCATGTTGCACGATGCGTTTGCCGCCGTGCCGAGCGACTGGTAGTGGCATTGAACATGGAGGAACCTGTTGAGCCAGTGGTGTTGCAATACCTCAACCGTTTGTCAGATTTTCTTTTCGTGCTGGCCAGGAAAATAGGCCAGCAAGCTGGCGCAACCGAAGTCATCTGGAAGGGCCGTTGAACAAAATGAGTAAAATCAATTCCAACTTGAAGCTGCTTCACTGGCATTAATTGCTACCTTTGTGCCCCGTAACAGAATGATTGAATCGCCGCCGTGCGACTCCCTCATTTATCCTTCATCCTTCATTCTTTTTTAATGGCTAAGTACATTTTTGTTACGGGAGGTGTGACTTCTTCCCTCGGTAAAGGCATTATATCAGCTTCTTTGGCGAAACTCTTGCAAGCAAGAGGCTTCAGCGTTACCATCCAAAAATTCGACCCATATATCAATGTGGACCCAGGCACACTCAACCCCTACGAGCATGGGGAGTGCTACGTGACCGACGATGGCGCTGAGACCGACCTCGACCTCGGGCACTACGAGCGATTCCTGAACACACCCACCTCCCAAGCCAACAACGTGACCACTGGCCGCATTTACCAGACCGTCATCAACAAGGAGCGGGCAGGCGATTATTTGGGGAAAACGGTGCAGGTAATTCCGCACATCACCGACGAAATCAAGCGCAGGGCGCAATTGCTCGGTGCTACCAACCAATACGATATTGTCATCACGGAGTTGGGTGGCACAGTTGGCGATATCGAGTCACTGCCTTACCTCGAAGCACTCCGTCAGCTTCGCTGGGAGCAAGGTCGGGACAATTGCCTTGTCATCCACCTTACACTGATACCCTACCTCAACGCAGCGAAAGAATTGAAAACCAAGCCCACCCAGCACTCGGTAAAGGAACTACTGAGTGCAGGAATCCAGCCAGACATCTTGGTTTGCCGCACTGAGCATCCCATTGGCATGGAGATTCGGCGCAAGTTGGCATTGTTCTGCAACGTGGACATCGGTTCTGTAGTTGAGGCCATTGACGCTGAGACGATTTACGATGTGCCGCTGCTGATGGCAAAAGAGAAGTTGGACACGACCGTGATGGTGAAACTACGCTTGCCCGACCGAAAGGAGCCAGATTTGATGCCTTGGAAGTCGTTTTTGGGCAAACTGAAAAATCCTGTTCATGCAGTGCGCATTGGCTTGATTGGCAAGTACCACGAGTTGCAGGATGCTTACAAGTCTATTTTTGAG
>CAYTZS010000335.1:0-2789 GCA_964442355.1 uncultured Saprospiraceae bacterium
ATTATTTGTGGGTTTTCGGCGGTTTTGCGGAGCAAAACCGCCGAAAACCCAATTTGAATTCGCCTGTCCCTCAAAATTAGGGCTGATTCATGTTTACTTGATTTCGGTGTCAAACATTTTATCGCCCTCGTTCATGATGCCATCTTTTTTTGCTTGTTCGGCAGCGCCGTGAAGCTGAACTGGTTTCTGCTTTTTGCGCATCCGCATGTTCAGAAACTCAACGAGCAACGAGAAGGCGATGGCAAAGTAGAGGTATCCCTTCGGCACTGTACCGACTTCTGAGCCTAAAATGGAAATATGCCCGAGGTGTGCCCCTTCGACAATGAGCATGAAGCCAATCATTATCAAAAACGCAAGGCCTAGCATCTGAATAGTGGGGTGTTCGTCCACAAAACGACCTACCGGCACAGCAAACAGCATCATAATCAACACTGAAAATATCACCGCAATAATCATAATGACCAATGCACCGAAAACGCCATTGGTCATTCCCACGGCAGTGAGGATGGAGTCAAACGAAAACACGATGTTGATGACCGTGATTTGAATGATAACACTTTGCATGGTGACCAACTTCTTTTTATTGACCTCTTTGTGGGCAGGTTGACCTTCCAATTTGTGGTGGATTTCGGAGGTACTTTTGTAGAGCAAAAACAGCCCCCCAAGTATCAAAATGATGCTTTGGCCAGACAGCCCACCAGTGAGAAAGCTACTGTTGAACTCAATCCACGGCTCGCTCATGGCCACCAGCACCGAAATACCGAATAGCAGCACAATACGAAGCGCCATCGCCAACAAAAGCCCAACATTGGCGGCTTTTTTTTGCTGTTCACGAGGCAGCTTGTTGGCAGCAATGGAAATGAAGATGATGTTGTCAATCCCCAAAACTATTTCGAGGAAAGTGAGCGTCAGGAGGCTCATCCAAGTGTCGAAACTGGCAAAGTTGGGTAGTACGAATTCCATAAAACAGGGTTTTGCGGCTGCCCAAACTTGGGGTTAGCCATTGTCTAAAATTTTATAGTTGGCCAAAATCAAGGCGCAATTTTACAAAAAAAGCCCTGCTTCTTGTTCCCTCACAAAATTAATCACCCGCCGCACCACTTCTGGGTGTTTCATTAAATGAAAATGGCCCTGCCCTTGCGTTACCAGCAAACTGGCGTGGTCGTATTTTTCAAAAATGGCCTCTGCCGACTCGAAGTGGACCGAGGGGTCAAACTTGTCGTGAACCACCAGCACCTCGCCTACGTTGGCCTTCGCCAGCGACTCCACAAGGTCGGTGTCGTGGAAGTGCAGGCCATTGAGCTTTCGGTGCAAAATCTTTTTTAACGCATCCATGGCTGCATTTGGCAGGCTTACCAGCTTCGCAAAATCCTGCACCACTTTTCGGGTACTGGCAGGCACTGCGATGAGCACCAGCTTTTCAACCTCAATGGAATTGTCCAAGTGCGCCAAAGCGAAAACACTGGTCGAGCCGCCGAACGAATGCGTGATGATGCCATGAACTGGCCCAACTTGGTTCAGCACCGCCCGCACCGCACCTGCAAACTCGGGGAGGTTGGTCTGGCTGCCGCCTGAATTTCCGTGCGCAGGCCCATCGAAAGCAACCACCCGAAAGCCAGCCTGCACCAATCCCGGCACAAAGCTCCGCAATGCCGTGCCCCTCGATTCCCAGCCGTGTACCAGCAGCACGGTACGCTCTCCCCTACCCCATTCGTAGCATTTCAAAATGACTTTGCCATACAACACCTCGAACAAACGGGCGCTCTCGATGACCTCGTCGGTGCGCTTGTGTACAGCCCGCAACCTGGGTGTGGTGAAAATGCGGTAGGCCAGTTTTGCCACTGCTTTCGGGAAAATACGACCGAAAACTGCAAAGCCCAACTTCACAAAAACCAGGTAAAAAGGGTACTCACTCCTCTGCTTCGCTGGCAGCGTTTCCAACTGAAAGTTGGGGATTTCGTAGCGGGATTTGGTCATCACCATAGGTTGATAAGTTTACAAGATTAATGTGGATTGATGGAGCGTAACAACAAATTAAACCGAAAGGTATTTTTCAAGGTCGTAAATTATCAATCAGCGCCACTAGCTGTCGGGCCATGACATCAAATGGCTTGGGACTGAATTGTGCCCTTGACAGCAAAATGCCGCCTTCCAGCGTCCCAATGAACAACGTGGCGAATTCAGCCTTGTCCACATCGGTTCGCACCTCGCCCCGCTCGATGCCTTTTTCCAAGGTACGAACGATTCGGCGCTCCCACTCGGTCAGCGCCAACTGCACTTTGGAGCGCAAGTCTGGAAAGAGGTCGTCAGCTTCCACGGCGGTGTTCTGAATGGGGCAACCGCCCGCTACTGGTGGGTTCAGGATGCGCTCTCGATAGAAATAGACAACGGCTTTCAGCTTATCGAGCGTATGTTCGATGACAGCGGTTCGCTCCTTAATGGCGTCATAGACCTGCCCCACTGCATGGTCAAATGCGGCGAGTGCTATTTCGTCCTTCACACCCTTTTTGTCCATTCCTTCGCGTTTGAAATTGCCGTAGATGCCACCCTTTGACAACCCAGTTGCCAACATGATGTCGTCGAGCGTGGTGCCATTGTACCCTTTCTGGTTGAAGAGGGTCGCTGCTTTTTCGATGATGTGCTGTCGTGTTTTTTCGGACTTGGTCATGACGATTGATAAAGTTAGTGCAAAAATATACTAAATAGTCTATTTTTTAAACTTCTAATAAAAAACATGAGTCATCCCGGTTTTTGAGTAATGGGTGGATTCAAAAAGTGGGTTTTCGGCG
>CAYTZS010000336.1:0-2749 GCA_964442355.1 uncultured Saprospiraceae bacterium
CCAACAAGTTAGAGCAGTACTTAACGCCAAACACCAAGCAGATTTGGATTGAAACGCCCACAAACCCGATCATCAACATCGTGGACATAGAGGCCATTTGTGCTATCGCAAAAAAGCGGGGCATCCTCACAGCAGTGGATAACACTTTCGCATCGCCTTACCTCCAAAACCCGCTCGACCTCGGTGCCGACATGGTGATACACTCTGCCACGAAGTACCTCGGCGGTCACTCCGACACGGTGCTTGGAGCTGTGGTGGCAAAGGACATGGAGCTGGCGCAACGCCTGCATTTCATTCAAAATGCCAGCGGCGGCGTACCCGGCCCGATGGACTGCTTCCTTGTGCTGCGGGGCATCAAAACCCTGCACCTGCGGGTTCAACGAGCCTGTGAGAACGCCGAGAAAATTGCTCATTCGCTTCTCGGCAACCCAAAAATCAACAAGGTCTATTACCCCGGATTCGCAGATCATCCCGGCCATGAGCTTGCCAAACGGCAGATGCGCCACTTCGGGGCGATGGTTTCTTTTGACCTAAAAGAAGACACGTTGGAACACGCTAACCAGATTTTAACCAAAACCAAACTCTTCACGCTGGCCGAATCACTCGGTGGTGTGGAATCGCTAATCGGACACCCATCTACCATGACGCATGCCTCCATCCCCAGGGAAGAGCGGTTAAAAGTGGGGCTGACCGATTCGCTAATTCGACTCAGTGTTGGTGTCGAGGATGTAGACGACTTGCTCGCCGACCTCGAACAGGCGCTGTAAACGTCATTTCAGTCATTAGCGTCATTTGTCATTGGGTGTAGGCATACTCCAAATGATTTTAGTGGCTAGTGACCAACCGCTTGGACAAAGCCGGGAAAACTCGGCGACGCATTGTCCAATGGTTTTTACAATTGCTTGATTGTTAAATTGTTACGACCAGTTTTGGCCACAACAATTGAACAATACAGCAATAAAACAATTCAATAATTCAATGAAATTTCAGGATTTGAACCTCATCGAACCCATCTTGCGCTCGTTGCAAGAAGAAGGTTACGATACCCCAACGCCCATTCAACAGCAGAGCATCCCGCACTCCATTGAGGGGCGTGACCTGCTTGCCTGCGCACAAACTGGCACTGGCAAAACCGCTGCTTTTGCCATCCCCATTTTGCAGCGATTGAACGCCAAACATGCTGCGCAACCCACCAACCACATTAAGACGCTGATACTCACGCCAACCCGTGAACTGGCCATCCAGATTGGCGAAAGCTTCACGGCTTATGGCCGCCACTTGAAGCTCCGCAATTTCGTGGTGTTCGGGGGGGTGGGACAGAAGCCACAGGAAGATGCCCTTCGCCGGGGCGTGGACATCCTCATCGCCACCCCAGGCCGATTGCTCGATTTGATGAACCAAGGCTTCGTCAGTTTGCAAAAGCTCGAAATCTTCGTATTGGACGAGGCTGACCGGATGCTTGACATGGGCTTCATCCATGACGTGAAACGGGTCATCAAGGCGCTGCCTACCGAGCGCCAGACGCTGTTCTTCTCGGCGACCATGCCGCCTGAGATTGCGAAGCTGGCCCACGACATCCTCACCGACCCAGTGAAGGTGGCTGTGACGCCCGTCTCTAGCACGGCGGAGCTGATAGACCAGTACATCTATTTTGTGGACAAAAACCGCAAGAAAAACCTGCTGCTGCACCTGCTCGAAACCAATGACGTCAAGTCGGCACTGGTGTTTACCCGCACCAAACACGGTGCTAATCGGGTGGCACAGGACCTGACGAAAGCAGGCGTACACGCCTTGGCTATTCACGGCAACAAGTCCCAGACTGCTCGTCAGAAAGCCCTGAGCGACTTTAAAAGCGGTGAAATAAAGGTGCTGGTGGCTACGGATATTGCCGCCCGTGGGATTGACTTGGAGGAATTGTCGCACGTGATTAACTTTGACCTGCCCAACATTCCCGAAACCTATGTACACCGCATCGGGCGTACGGGTCGGGCTGGGGCAAGCGGCGTGGCCTTCTCCTTTTGTGACCAAGAAGAAAAAGCCTACCTGCGCGACATCGAAAGGTTAATCAATAAAAAAGTACCCGTCGTGAACGAGCATCCATTCCCGCTCGGCAGTGGCGCCAACGACAAGCCTGAAGCCGACGACCGTCCCCCACGCCAACCCCGTAACCAGCCACGCCGAGAACCGCAGGGCGGTAGGCCCCAAAGAGGTGAGCAGTCTCATCGAAGTGAAACTCGCCGTGAGCCTCAAGCCGATAGGCCCCAAAGGGACGTACAGCGGCCACAAATTGCCCAAGGCGACGCACGGCCAGAAGCTGGCAACGGCGAAGACCGTTCAAAATCATCGTCACGCCGCCGTGGCCGTGGAGGTCGTGGCCGTGGTGGACGAAATGTAGGAGCTGGCGAAACTCGGCAAGCACAGGGCGACCAGCAAGGTCAAAAACCTCAACAGGGAGATAGGTCACAGAGGAGCGAGCAGCCGCGGGGTGAGCAGCGCCGCCCAGACCAGCGTCCACAACAACAGCCCAAACCGGAAAGGCAGGAGTCTGCTTCCTCAGACGACAAGCCGAAATGGTCTTCCATTTTCAAGGAACCTAACACGGGAAAGAAGGGCTTCGTCATAAAAAGTGATCGTGACGAGATGTCTGCTAAGAAGCGGAATGAGCGGAACGACCGTGGCGGCAATAGGCGTGGGCCGAGGGGCGGTGGCAAGTAATTTCGAGCCGAAGGTGGCGAAAGGATAAGCAGAT
>CAYTZS010000337.1:0-2632 GCA_964442355.1 uncultured Saprospiraceae bacterium
TGGTTTGTTGGGAAATCATCGTAGCATAGTTCACCGCCGCCGGGTAGTCGTGCGCTTGTATTATGAAAATCGGAACCTTATAGCCCAGATAAGTTCGAATGTCGCTGGCAAACTGCACCCAATTGGAAGCGTAAGCATTGGCATTGGTTGGGTCAACTTCCTCCATTTCATTCTCACCTTGCGACCACACCACTGCCCCATATCTTATATCCACACTCGGCAACGCAAGGATTGCCGTCATGAAATCATCAAAATTGTAAGCTGAAGTGATGGTGGCATTAAAATATCCGCCTACCCCGGCAGGATATGGCACAAGTCCCGTCCCACCCCTGTGCCATTCCGCAAGAAATATTCGAGAGCTTAATAGAGGGAAATAATATTGGTCGGCTATTGCCGGCCCTACCGAAAGACTGTCCTGCGTTCGTCTGATGGGGCTGGTATTCCGGGGGAATACTTTCCTGAGCGTACCTCCCACGCCTGATGTCCAAACGTAGTTTTTAAGTACATCAGCACTATCTTGGTCTGCGACAGGAAGCGTAGTGATGTCAGCCGTACCCCTTGCGTTGGATTGGCCCATGTTGAACACTGGTGCTTTTGCGCTAAGGGTTGTAATCGTTGCGTGAAGCCTGCCAGCACCCGCCATGCCTGATGTAATCTGCAAAGTCTGACCAGAAAGTGCAAACGAAAGGCAGGCAAAAAACAAAATATTAAAGGTTCGTGACATAATCATTCAGGATTGTATAAAATGCGCTTGCTTTAGAGGCGAGGTTGCCACCCATGAAAGCGAAACGGTATTTCACAGTTGAAGCAGTTGGATTGAACACGCTGCCCGATATGTTGAGGCCCATGATGAACATGTTGTTGTTGCCGACCCCTGTATCAACCAATGAACCCGAATGAACACTGCTACCATTGTTATAGCAGTTGGTTGCATTGGACGCACTTCGGTTGACGTGCCAGAACCCGGCAGCGCCGTTCGATGTCGTCTGGTCGCCCTGATTGATTTGGTACTTTTTAGCAAGGGTGCTTTCTTCCATCCTGGTACTTGATAGCCCCATATTAAACCTGCTGCCCGATGCCACCAATGCCGTCACCCAGCACCCAAAACTTGCTGTATTTGCGGAGTAAGCAACTCCTTCTGTGCTTGGGTTGAAATTCGTGTTCAGATAGCCAGTGGAGTTATTGCTTGCCCAACCATCGCTTGCCGTGTATGTCCGCCCACCATGAGCTGTGCAGTTGTCATCCCCGGTCGGGTCTTTCCAATTTATGCGGGTGAAGTTTGAATCGGCTGCGGCCTCCGTGTAGAAGTTGTAGAAAATATCCAACGAATCCCAGATAGCGTTGGCTTGCAGACTGTCCACAAGCCTGCTTTGTGAAAGCTGGTTGGCAAGGCTTGGTTTAGTGTACCCCTGTGCGGTAGCATAGTCCAGCACCGCCTGGTACTGTGCATTTATACTCACGCAAGTAAGTGGAACGGTGGAGTGCGTGACGTAAAAGGTGCTTGAATTGGTATAGCCCTCGATGAGTGTGCTTTCTTTGTTTACGACCGGGTTTAGTAAACATTGCCCGCCGTCCTCTTTCAGAAAAACCGTATTGGTGGGCAGGTTCAGGGTCGTTGCTGTCCCGTTTTGAAAATGGATGCGGTGCTGTTTGCCAGAGGTAAGGCTTGCCCATGTGACGTTGCACGTTGAGACGCCCGAAAGGTTGACCTCGTAAATTTCCCCGGTGGTTAGGGTTACGGTGGTATTGGTCGTGCCAGTAACCGCAACGATGGCGGGGGTTGGGTTTGGAAGGGTGACGGCCAAGGGGGTTGCCGAGCCTCGGCGGTAAAAATTTAATATAGCGCCAGAAACCGCAAGACTGTCGGCTGGCAACGTGTAAACGAGCTTGAACTTCGTAATCACCCCGTACACGTTCTTGTGAACGAGCGTGTCGGGCGCGGCGATGTACATCGAGTCCCGGCCACTACTGCCACCGCCATCGGCGGCTGGTGCCCAGGCGCTTCCGTTCCACTTCAAGACCTGCCCGCTGGTGGCCGACATTTGGTTGAGGTCAACGGCGAGTATGGTGCCGTCCAGTATCTCGGCGGTCGTCACTGCGCCCGTGGCAATCTCGCTTGCACCCACCTCGCCTGCCCCAATCTTGGCGGCGGTGATGGCATCGGCGGCAATATCCTCTGCGAGGATGGTCGCATCCAGTATCTCCGCCGTCGTCACTGCACCCGTGGCAATCTCATCGGCTCCCACCGCACCCGTCGAAATCTCGCCCATGCCCACGGCATCGGTGGCGATTTCCGAGCTGCCCACAGCGTCGGCCTGTATCTCGGAACTACCCACGCTATTTGCAGCCAGGTTGTCGGCATCCACGGCGTCGGTGGCATCGGCCAATTTCTCGGTGTCGAGTTCGTTCAGGGCATTTTGGATGGTGATGGCCGCAATGCTGCCAGCGGGCACATTGGTAAGTTCGGAGGCGGTGTAGTCGCCATTCGCACCGACCACGGCACCCGTTCGCCCCTCGAAGGAGGTGACGCCGGAGCCACCACCGCCCGCCGGGTCATAGATGAGCCAGCACTCACCGGAGCCGTCCACGTAGTAAACCTTGTCGTCGGCGTCCTTGATGTACTTTCCCCAGT
>CAYTZS010000338.1:0-2576 GCA_964442355.1 uncultured Saprospiraceae bacterium
TGTCCATTTCCCGGTTGATGGCTTGTACATCGGCACGCAGACCAGCGGGCAGCGTTTTTTTGAATTGCTCATATTCGCTGGGGGCCATTTGGAGGTACTCGCTGGCCACATAGCGCCAATAGTAGAGGTAGCCGATATACTGAAGATAGGCATCACCGTAACGGGTACAAGCGAGGTATGCCAGAAAGTTGCAAGTGCCTTCATCGCCAAACCCGTAGGCATGGCTCATCTCATGAGCGAGCACAAACGGGCGTTGGAGGTGGTGAAGCCCAGCATCTACATGCCCTTCCCCCGTGAATGGCAAATAGACACCTGCCGTACTGAAACGCAACAGCAGCCCTTTCGGCATCATGGTGCGGACTCGGACTTGGCCTGGCGTGGGGTAGTCGCCTTCCAACAGAATTCTTTGAAGGGTCTTTCGCATTCGCTCCTCGCCGTTGGGGGTAAGTGGCTGTTCGGCTACTATGGTATCTTGGCCCACTTGAAGCAAAGCCCTGGTCCGCAGCACATCTGTGGTAACCGCCAAAAGTTCATCCCGAAGCTCATTGACGTTGAGTGGTCGGGGCTGTATGCCCATCCGTTCCTCCAGCGGTATGCGTCCGTAGTTAAATCCCCAAAGCCATTGGAACAAGAACACCACCGCAGCCGCAAAAGCCAGCAGCGAATGGAGAACTCGACCAACCCGAACGTACAACGGCTTTGAATTTTTGCTATCCTGCCAAATGAAACCAGCAAAAAAACCGAAAATGCTGCGCCTACGCCAAACACCCCAGACCAAAAGTATCGAAATCACGCTGTAAACGGCAGCAAATGGCCACCAGCTTGTCAGGCCCGTGAACAGCCACCGAACCCCAATGAAAAGGCCCCTACTATAGAACCGCTCCACAAATTCGGGGGACATGACTCGGCCCAACAAGAGTGTCAGCAGTCCGAGGAGTATCCAAGTGTTTTTTCGGTGTAAGAATATTTTGCGCCAGTTCAAATTGAGTTGGGTTGTGGTTAGGAAACTTCGCAAATTTGCAGCGTTGAAATTAATTGTGGTTATGTTTTTAGGTGTTTGCTGGTTTTAAGTGCTTTTCGCAGCCCAACCAGTCATGCAAACACACAAAAACACAAGCACTCAAACGCATTAGAAACCCAGAAATGGCAACATTTTTCTTCAGGAATTTTTTGATTGCAAGCAGCTTTTCTTTGATGCTTTCCGCCTGCGGCAACGACTCCACCACAACAGACCACGAAGGTGCATTGCCACACAACTTGGAGCAAACGGGTAACACCTCCGATGCCGAAAACACTGAACTGGCCAATGCCAAAGGGCGGTCAGCATCACTTGTTGCGCCAGCGGATTTGTTGGCAAAAATCAAGGCCGACACGACTGGCCTGCTGGTCGTCAACTTCTGGAAAACAGACTGCCTGAAGTGCATCCAACTCCAGCAAAAACTGCAAGCCATGCAAGACAAAAGCAGCGAGTCAAAACTTCACTTGCTCTCCGTCAACCTCGACGACGAGAAAATGGCCGATGGCGTAAACCTCGTGCTGCGCAAATCGGGCATAGCCGCAGAGGTGCTTCAAATAAAAGACAGCGACGGCAAGTGGCTCAACGATATTTCCGGTGGCTGGCAAGGCACAGTGCCCGCCCTTTTCATCAAAACCAAAGACGGCATCAAGCAGTTTCACGCCCGTGACCTTACAGGAGAAGAGCTAGGGGCCATGCTTGAACCGCTTTTGCTTTAATAATTTGTGTTTATGTGCTTGAGTGTTTTTGTGTTTGGGAGTACTTCCCAATATGAACGTTGCCCAAAACACTCAAATACGTAAATACACAAACACAACAACCCATCCCCTCGAATGAAATACAGAACATTGGGCCGCACAGGCTTTCAAATCTCGGAAATCGGCTACGGCATGTGGGGCCTGGCCAGTTGGAAAGACACCGACCCACAGGAAGTACAGCAGTCGCTCGACCGCTCGGTGGAGTTGGGCTGCAACTTTTTCGACACCGCTTGGGCGTATGCCGATGGCATCAGCGAGCGCATCGCAGGTGATTTGCTCCGCAAACACTCGGACAAGCGGCTGTACGTGGCCACAAAGATTCCACCGAAAAATCGCATTTGGCCGAGCCGCCCGACATTCAATTTGGACGACGTTTTTCCAACGGACTACGTGGAGGATTACGTCAACCGCAGCTTGCAAAACCTCGGCGTCGAACAGATTGACCTGATGCAGTTCCACGTCTGGAACGATAGCTGGCACGAGCGGGACGAGTGGAAAGAAGTCATTGCGAAGCTCACAAAAGCGGGCAAAGTGGCGCACTGGGGCATCAGCATCAACCGCTGGGAACCTGACAACAGCCTGCAAACTTTGCGCACGGGTTTGATTGACACGGTGCAAGTCATTTACAACATCTTCGACCAGAACCCAGAAGACCACCTCTTCCCGCTTTGCCAGGAACTGAACATCGGCGTCATCGCCCGTGTCCCCTTCGACGAGGGCACGCTGACGGGCAACATGACCAAGGACATGACCTTCCCAGCTGACGATTGGCGCAGCACTTATTTCGTGAAAGAAAATTTGGA
>CAYTZS010000339.1:0-2458 GCA_964442355.1 uncultured Saprospiraceae bacterium
AATGCCATGAAAGTGGAAAATGCCACAGGAATTTCTTCGGGCAAGATGCTCATGGCCAGTGTCAAGGCTTGCAGAAGGCTGTCGAGTACGTTGTGGGAATGGTAAAAATTGATGCCCCAAACCACGAGGAAAACAATGGCTCCGGCTACCACCATCTTCTTTACGAAGTTGCTGATTTGTATTTGCAGCGGTGTTTTTTCTTCAACGATGTCTTCGAGGCTTTTACCGATTTGCCCCAGCCGGGTTTTGGCACCAATAGCCGTCACTTGGCAAATCGCTAGGCCGCCAACTACATTTGTGCCTTGAAAAACTTGGTGGTCTTCAGCGGTCGCATCTTTTGACACTGGCATGGACTCGCCCGTCAAGATGGACTCGTTCACCGAAAAATCGTTGGACTGCAAAATGAATCCGTCGGCAGGAAGTGACGTGCCTTCTTCGACCATCATACAGTCCCCAACTACTATTTCTTCAATTGGAATTTCTTGAACCAAGCCATTCCTGATGACTTTGCCGTTGGGTTGCGTCAGCGATTTCAGCGCCGCCAATGCATTGCGGCTGCGGGAATCTTGGTAAAGCCCGATGGCCGCTACCAACACAATGGCAGAGGCCATGAAGATGCCGTCGCCTGTTTCTCCCATGATGAAATAAATGGAAGAGGTGGCCAACAACAGAATGAACATTGGCTCTTTCACGAGGTCTTTCATGGCCAGCCAAAATCCGCTAACTCGCTTGGAGTCAATGCGGTTATAGCCATGTTTCACCCTGGAAACCTGCACCTGTTCTTCTGAAAGTCCTGTGATACTGGTGGTGGAAGACATAGTGGCAAAGGTAGGGTTAGCGCCAGCAGATTGCACTGATTTATGCCACTTGCAATCTGCCGGGGCAAATTAAGTCAAGCCTTTTCAACCGCATGGCCGCCAAACTCATTGCGGAGCGCTGCCACGACTTTTCCGGAAAACGTATCCTCCTCCTGAGAGCGGAAGCGCATGAGCAACGAAAGTGCAATCACGGGCGTTGGCACACCAAGGTCTAGCGCCGTTTCAATTGTCCATTTGCCCTCGCCACTGCTGTGCATGATGCCCTTGATGGCCGAGAGTTTTGGGTCTTTTGAAAAAGCGTTTTGCGAAAGCTCCATCAACCAAGAGCGCACCACGGAACCGTGGTTCCAGACCTTCGCTACTGCCTCAAAGTCCACGTCGAACGGGCTTTTGTTCAGCACCTCGAAGCCCTCGGCGATGGCTTGCATCATGCCGTATTCGATGCCGTTGTGTACCATTTTGGTAAAATGTCCGCTGCCAGCTGCTCCCACGTGGAGGCTACCGTTTTCCACAGAAATGGCATCGAACAAGGGCTTGCAGACTTCGTAAGCGTCTTTATCGCCACCAATCATCGTGCATGCGCCATTGAGTGCTCCACTAACGCCGCCACTGGTACCACAATCGAGGAAACGGATGCCCCGTTGCTTGAACATTTCGTAGTGCTGAAGGGTGATTTTATAGTTGGAGTTGCCGCCGTCAATGACAATGTCGCCGGGAGAAAGCAAGTCTGGCAGTTGCGCCAGCACCGATTCAGTGGCTGCTCCTGCGGGCACCATGCTCCAAATGATGCGTGGCGATGGCAAGTGCATGGCCACTGCTTGAATACTGCTCGTGGTCACGATGCCAGCATCAGCTGAGCGTTTACGATTGGCATCGTCAATGTCGAAAGCAACGACGGTGAATTTGTTCCGCATCATGTTCAGGGCGAGCGGGTAGCCCATTTTACCGAGTCCGATTAAACCGATGGTCATTGAAAAAGTTGATTTTATACCACACTGGGTGAGTTTTGAGATGAAGCCATGCTATCAAATGAAAATATCCAGCAAAAGGCAACCTGCTAGGCCGACGATGGAAATGATGGTTTCCATCACCGTCCAAGATTTTAAGGTTTGGCTGATGGTCAAATTGAAATACTCCTTGAACATCCAAAAGCCTGTATCATTTACTTGGGAGCAGGTGAGCGAGCCAGCGCCCGTGGCCAGCACCAGCAACTCTGGGCTAACGCTTCCCGTTGCGACGAGCGGTTGCATGATGCCCGCTGCGGTCATCGCTGAGACAGTGGCAGAACCAAGTGCAATGCGCAAGATAGCAGCCACCGACCAAGCCATGATGAGTGGCGAAAGCGTGACACCCTTCATCAAGTCAACGATGTAATCGCTGGTGCCACTAGACACCAAAACCTCCTTGAAAGCGCCACCTCCGGCAATGACCAACAGAATCATCGCAATGGGTTTGACGTGTTCTGCCAACCCTTCCATCAACTGTCCGAAGCTTTTGCCGGACCGTTTCCCCAAAGTAAAAACGGCTACGAAAACAGCAATGAACAATGACGTGACAGGGTCGCCGAGGAATTGGAGGGTCTTGTTGAAAGCATTTTCTTTTGGCAAAAATAGCATCCCAATCGCCGCCAATGCCATCAA
>CAYTZS010000340.1:0-2358 GCA_964442355.1 uncultured Saprospiraceae bacterium
TGCTCTAACCAATCAATGCTCTCGGCGTCGAGGTGGTTGGTGGGCTCGTCAAGGAGGAGGATATCTGGCTCAGAAAGCAGCAAACGGGCAAGTGCTACCCGGCGGCGCTCGCCACCAGAAAGAACTTTCACCTCGGCATCGTCGGGCGGGCAGCGCAGGGCGTCCATCGCCCGGTCGAGCTTGTGGTCGAGCTCCCAAGCATTGCTGCGGTCGAGGATGTCCATCAACTCGCCTTGGCGCTCGATGAGGCGGTTCATCTCGTCGTCGCTCATCGGCTCTGCGAACTTGGCGTTCACCTCGTTGTATTCGTGCATGTACTTCATCAGTTCGCCAACGCCTTCTTCCACGATTTGGCGGACGGTTTTCGTATCGTCGAGCTCCGGTTCTTGGGGGAGGTAACCGATTTTGTACTGTTTTTCAAACTCGATTTTGCCCTGATAGTTCTGGTCGAGGCCAGCGATGATTTTCAGCAGGGTGGACTTGCCGCTGCCATTGAGGCCGAGCACGCCGATTTTTGCACCATAAAAAAAGGAAAGCCAGATGTTTTTGAGCACCTGCTTCTGGGGTGGGAACGTCTTGCTGACGCCCGACATGGAAAAGATTATTTTGTTGTCTGCCATTGGAGTGTTTGTGTACTGAGTGTTTGTGTGCTTGTGATTGGGAGCACAAAAATGGTGGAAGTTTTCGAGAATTTTTTGGCGAAAATGGATAGGTCGAAAGTGCTCCTTGTCAATTTCACAGCTACTTCACTGTCAAATCCAGCGTGCGCAAGCGCCATTTTTTTACCTCGCCCGATTTGTCCCGCTTGATGCGGTAGGTACGGTGCTTGAACAGTTTTTTTATCAAAAAACCTGTGGCCACGCTGGTTGCTGGAACTGCCAGCACGATGCCTACATCGAAATTTTCACCATCGCCTACGGCAAAAAGTTGGTCAATGGTGCCGTAGAGTGCCCAAACGGCAGCAAAGTTGAAGAACTGATTGCCCAATGGCCTCGACCATCGGGCCGGGGCGAAGCTCCGCATAGCCACGATGCTGTCCACGGACACGTGGCCGTTTGCGAAGAGTACCAGTTGCCGCTCGTAGGAGACGTCGTCAATGACACGGGTGTACCACAGGCCGTTGTTGAGTTGGAAGGTGATTTCGTCGCCGGGTTGGTAGCGGTGGGTCTTGGTGCTGTGTAGCCGCTCTATTTGCAGGTATTTTTGGCCAAAAACAGTGGAAGCTACGAGCAAAAGGGACAATGTGAGCAGGATGTTTCGCATCATGAAAACGATTTTCAGGAAAGTGGCGGTTGCTCCGTTCGTGGTTGGTTGGCGGCGGTTGCGATGTTTTTTTTGTAAAAAAGATGGAGCATCGTCTGCATCGCTTTTTCGATTTGCTGCATGGGCATGTCTTCCTTCGCCACGTACAGCACCATGCAAGCGTACTGGTGTGGGTTGCCCTCCAAACGGCGGTAGAGGCGGTGCTTGTTCAGCCGCCAGGCTTCCCGCACCTTGCGCTTGATGCGGTTGCGGGCCACTGCCGACTTGAAGTTTTTCTTCGCAACGCTCACCGTAAACTGCACGGGTGCTCCCCCCGGCTCCATCGGCTGTGCCGACCAAAACAGCCGAAGCGGGTACACCCCGAACGACTGCCCGTCCTTGAAAAGGCCGCCGATGACCTTGAGGCTCTTGAGCCGCTCTGCTTTGGTAAAAGTAAAATCTGGCATCGGTGGCGAAGTTGGGGAAATTTCGGCACTGTGCAATGCCTCACGCCAAAAGCATTTTACCTACATTTGCCCTTTAATTTTAAAACCGCAACATGGGCGTGAGAAATGAAGATGCGATTATTGAAGAAGTGAAAAGGCTGTTTGCCAATCACCTCGAACAAAACGCCTTCCGCAAGACGCCGGAGCGCTTTGCCATCTTGGAGGAAATTTATCGCCGCAACGACCACTTCGATGCCGAGGCGCTCTACATTCACATGAAAAACCAGAGCTACCGGGTGAGCCGGGCTACGGTTTACAACACCCTCGACCTGTTGGTGACTTGCGACCTCGTGAAGCGACACCAGTTCGGCAAAAACTTGGCACTCTACGAAAAATCTTACGGCTACAAGCAGCACGACCACCTCATCTGCGAAAACTGCGGCAGGGTGTTCGAGTTCTGCGACCCCCGCATCCAACAGATCAAGGACATGATGGGCGAACTGCTCAAATTTAAGGTCAACTACCACTCACTGAACCTCTACGGAGAGTGCAACGGGGCCTGCGAAAAAACCAGCCAGAAACAGTGATTGGTGATTGGTGACTAGTGAGCGGAATGGATCCGCTTACTAATCACCAATCACTAATCACCAATCACCAACGTATGACGATA
>CAYTZS010000341.1:0-2249 GCA_964442355.1 uncultured Saprospiraceae bacterium
CGCCGAAAACCCACTTTTTGAATCCATCCACCCGTTACTCAAAATCCGGGATGACTCATTTTTTTGCAAGCCACTATTCAATCACAATTGTGGCCACATAATCCTTCTGCGCAATCGGGTTGCCATCAGGATACGGCGTCATATCCACATATTTGAACTTGTGACCGAAGACCGTGAACGATGTAGCGAGCCCAGCATCATTTCCGGGATTGTTGGTCAAGGTCGCAATATACGCTTGACCGTCCTTGTCCACCTCAAACTCTGCTATTACCCGGCCCTCCCAAAAACAGGTCATCCCCATCGGGCAACGGCTGTCCTCGGTAGTGCCCAAGAATTTAATTCTCGTGCCATCCGATTCAAGTTCGGCGGTTTGGTTGAGTTCCAAAGTGAATGGTTGGTTAAGTTGAACAGGCTTGATGTTGGAGTTATCGTCTTTTTTGCAAGCAAAAATGAACGCTGCAAATACTGCAATGGAGATAAGAAGTAGCTTTTTCATGGCAATTGATTTTAAAGTTACTTGCCACTATTGACACTACAAATAACAACCTTTCAAGGGTACTTGTTTGGTGAAAAATGTGCTCAAACCCGTTGACAATTCTCACTGCTGCATTTTCATTGTCAAAACTCAGCACAGGATAGGTTACTTGATGTGCCTAAATCCCCATCAACTCCCTCGCATTCGCCAGTGCTGCTTCGCTCGGTGGGTTCTGCGAGAGCATGACGGCGATGGAACGCACCCGTTCGTCAGTGGTCAGCAGCTTGACCTTGGTGGCCGTGGAGTTGCCGTCCACTTTTTTGTAAACGAAGTAGTGCGCATCGGCCTTGGCCGACACCTGCGCCGAGTGCGTGATGACTACCACTTGGTGGTGGTTGGAAAGCTGGCGGAGGATGTTGCCCATTTTTAGCGAAACATCGCCGGAGACCCCAGCATCAATCTCGTCGAAAATCAAGGTGGGCAGTGGGATGGCACTTGCCACGAGCGACTTGGTCACGAGCGTCAAGCGGCTGAGTTCACCGCCGCTCGCCACGTCCTTGATGAGTTGGAGGCGGCTGCCGGGATTGGCGGCGAAGAGGAAATTCACGTCGTCGCTGCCAGTCGGGGTCAAGTTGGCGGCCTCCTTGAAGTCCACGTGGAAGCGGGTGTGCGGCATGGAAAGTTGTGCCAACAGTTCCAGCACTTTGGCGGCAAAGCTGGGGGCAGCGTTCTGGCGGCGCTCAGAGAGTTGCGAAGCGAGCTCCCGAAGCACTTTTTCCTGTCCTGAAATTTCGATTTCCAGCTTCTCGATTTCCCCGCTCAAATCCCCGATTTCGTCGAATTGCCGCTGCATAGCTGACTGAATATCAAGCAGTTCCCGAACGGTTGCCACCCGGTGTTTGCTTTGCAGGCGGTAGATGGTGTCGAGGCGCTGCTGCACTTCCAACAACCGCTCCGGGTCGGCCTCGGTGCTCTCGGCTACCCGCTCGAACTCGCTAGCGAGGTCGTCCAGTTCGAGCGCCAGGCTTTCGAGGCGGCGGTGCAGGTCGGGTATGTCAGGGTGGTATTTTTTTACTTCGGAGATGCTGCGAAGCACGTCGTTCAGTTGTCCGGTGAGGGGTATTTCGCCATCGCTGAGATGGTGGAATGCAGCAGCGAGGTTGCGCTTGATGTCCTCGGCGTGGGACAGGCGCTCGCGCTCGGCTTCGAGTTGCTCCTGCTCGCCTTCGGCAAGCTCGGCTTTGAGGAACTCGGCAATTTGGAAGTTGAGGAACTCCAAATCCTGTGCTGAGCGGGCGTTTTGCTCCCGCATTTTTTCCAGCCGCTTTTTGTTTTGGGTGAACGTGCGGTAGGCCGCTTGGTACTCGGCTAGCAGCGGCTTGTTGCCAGCGAGGGCGTCCACCATGCGCAGTTGGAAAGAGACGTTGTGGATGTCGAGCGTGTCGAACTGGAGGTGGAGGTCAACGAGTGCCCCTGTGAGTTGGCGAAGCACGTCGAGGGTCACGGGCGTGTCGTTGACGAAAGCACGGGACTTGCCCGCAGGGGTCAGCTCCCGCCGAACCACACATTCTGCCTCGAAGTCAATGTCGTTCTCCTCGAAAAAATCCTTCAAATCGTATGGCGATACGTCGAAGATGCCTTCGATGACGCATTTTTCCTGGTCGTTGTACAGCGACTTGGAATCTGCCCGCTCGCCCATGATGAGGCCAAGCGCCCCCAACAGGATAGACTTGCCCGCACCGGTCTCGCCGGTGATGATGGTCAGGCCTGCGGG
>CAYTZS010000342.1:0-2223 GCA_964442355.1 uncultured Saprospiraceae bacterium
GTATCGAAAGAGTAAGAATTCTTAAAAAGGGAGCAATAGAAATTCCAAGCGACTTACAAGGAATTGTTTACGAATCTTACGACGAAGGAGGAGCATGGAGAATCAAACTTGCAAAAGAAATGCGAGACGTCGGAATCGAGATTGACACAGAAAAAATGATGAAAAAATTTTAAAAAATAATGTCTCAACAACAAGTAACCTACAACGAAGACAACATCCGCTCCCTCGATTGGCGGGAGCATATCCGCATACGCCCCGGCATGTACATCGGCAAGCTGGGCGATGGCTCCACGCCCGACGACGGCATCTATGTGCTCGTGAAGGAGGTCATTGACAACTGCATTGACGAGTACGTGATGGGCTACGGCAAGAACATTGACGTGACCGTTAAGGACGGTGTCGTGGAGGTGCGGGACTACGGGCGGGGCATTCCGCTCGGCAAGGTCATTGACTGCGTCTCGCAAATCAACACGGGCGGCAAGTACGACTCGAAGGCGTTCAAAAAGTCCGTCGGCCTTAACGGGGTGGGCACGAAGGCGGTGAACGCCCTGAGCACCTATTTCAAGGTGCAGGCCGTGCGGGAGGGCGAAACCAAAATCGCCGAGTTCGAGACTGGCAACCTCACCAAAGACCACAAGCTGGCCAAAACCTCGGAGAATAACGGTACGTTGGTCGTCTTCCGCCCCGACGAGACGATTTTCCGCAACTACCGCTTCCGCACGGAGTTCCTGGAGCAGCAGCTTTGGAACTACGCCTACCTGAACGCTGGCCTGAAAATCAACTACAACGGCAAGGTTTTCCACTCCAAAAACGGCCTGCTCGACATGCTCTCGAACAAGACGCAGGCCGAGCAGTTGCGCTACCCCATCATCCACCTTAGCGGCGAGGACATCGAAATCGCACTTTCACACGGCAACCACTACGGCGAGCAATACTACTCCTTCGTGAACGGCCAAAATACGACGCAAGGCGGTACACACCTCAATGCTTTCAAGGAGGCCATTGTGAACGTGCTGCGCAAATTTTACAACAAAACCTTCGACCCGAAGGACATCCGCTCCAGCATCGTGGCCGCCATCAGCGTGCGGGTAGAGGAACCGGTGTTCGAGTCACAGACAAAGACCAAGCTCGGCTCGCAGGACATGGGGCCGCAAGGGCCGTCCGTGCGCAAGTTCGTGACCGACTTTTTGGAAAAAGAGCTGGACAATTTCCTCCACAAAAACGAGGCGGTGGCCAAGGAACTGCTGCGCCGAATCCAACAATCGGAGCGGGAGCGGAAGGAGATTGCGGGCATCAAAAAACTGGCAAACGAGCGGGCCAAAAAGGCCAACCTCCACAACAAAAAGCTGCGTGACTGCCGCCTCCACCTCAACGATGCCGTGAAAAAAGGCGACGAGGACCGGCGATTGGGCACTACCGTTTTCATCACCGAGGGCGACTCGGCCAGTGGCAGCATCACCAAGGCACGGGACGTGGAATTGCAGGCGGTGTTCAGCTTGCGGGGCAAGCCGCTGAACTGCTTCGGCATGACCAAAAAAATCGTTTACCAAAACGAGGAACTGAACCTGCTGCAACACGCACTCAACATCGAAAACGACCTTGAAGACCTTCGCTTCAACCGGGTGGTGATCGCCACCGATGCCGACGTGGACGGGATGCACATCCGGCTGCTGCTGCTCACGTTCTTCCTCCAGTTTTTCCCAGATTTGGTGCGCACGGGGCATTTGTACATCCTCCAAACGCCGCTCTTCCGGGTGCGTGACAAGAAGGTAACCTACTACTGTTACAGCGAAGCGGAGAAGCAGGAGGCCATCCGCAAGCTGCGGGGCAAGGCCGAAATCACCCGGTTCAAGGGCTTGGGGGAAATCTCACCTGGCGAGTTCAAGGACTTCATCAACGAAAACATCCGCTTGGAGCCAGTGGTATTGCAGGACGATGCCGATTTGGAAAAAATCCTGTCGTATTACATGGGCAAGAACACGCCCGACCGCCAAGATTTCATCATCGAAAACCTGCGGGTGGAGTTGGATGAGATTGAGGATTCGGTTGAAATTGCGGAGGCAATGGAGACGACGGTGGAGGAGGCGGAGGAAGCGATAGCGTGATTTTCAATGAGTTACAAAAGAAAATGGGGCGGCTCGCAATGCGAGCCGCCCCATTTAGTTAAATAACGTGAGGTTTGGATTAGAACCTTTGTAAAAGGCTGGTTTTCAAAGTTTTATG
>CAYTZS010000343.1:0-2184 GCA_964442355.1 uncultured Saprospiraceae bacterium
CTCGTAAATCTAAAATCGTAACTCTAATTAGCCATTTGGAGGTAGTTGTTTGAACAAAATTATTCGCCGAAATACTCCACGTAAATATTCTCAGTTTCCCAAAGCTTGATGCAGTGTAACTGGCAACCCTTGATGTGCGGGGCCAGCTGTTGCCAAAACAGGATGGCAAGGTTTTCCGTCGTTGGCTGCATTCCTTTGGGGATGAAGGGCACGTCAAGGTTGAGGTTGCAGTGGTCCACTTGGTCAACGACATGCTGCTTGATGATTTGGCTGAGGTCTTTTACGTCCATCACGAACCCAGTGACAGGGTCAGGACTGCCCTTGACGGTCACGTACAGGTCGTAGTTGTGGCCGTGCCAGTTGCGATTGGCGCACTTGCCAAACCACGCTATGTTTTTCTCCTCGCTCCAGTCCTCCACCCAGAGCTTGTGGGCGGCGTTGAAGCGCTCTCTTCTTGTCAGGTAAACCATTTCAATAGGTGATTTCATGGGTGGCCATCGGAAATGAATCCGCAAGCGACCCAGCAAAACGGGTGCAAATGTACGAATTATCACTTTCAAGTTCCAACCCCCTGTGCCTAAACTGCTGATTGCTTCCGCTGCATGGTTGCTTTTGGTTGAACATCGGCTGCACCGGCTTTTTCATCTAAATTATTGACCAGTTTGTTGCCGAAACTGCCAATCTTGCAGCATGATTTACACGGACCACCATCATCAATGACGTTTAACACGAACATCAAGAAAAGACTACTTCGGCTGGTATCCACACGGGCCATCCGGCACTCCCTTTTCTGGGTGGCGTTGTTTATTCTTTACTCGCTGATTGAAGTCCTGCTCACGCACCATCCGTTTTTTTACACCGTCAGCAACAACGTGGTGCGGCTGATTCTGTTGGGCGGCGCTGTTTACTACAATATTTATCGCTTGATTCCGAGGTATTTGGTGGACAAAAAGTTCCTGCCCTACTTGGGTTTTTTGGTGCTTTCGGTGCTCATCGTTACCCCGTTGGAAACCTTTTTGATTTACCTCAAATCCAGCGAACACCCTGACATCCGGGCGGAAGTGTTGGCCAACCTCAACTGGTATTTCATCCCCAATTTTTTCGTGCTTTCAACCTCCACTGTGGTGAAAATCACTGTGGACTGGTACACCAACATTCGTGAAAAACAGGACTTAGTGACGGAGACCATGCAGTCTGAACTGCGTTTCCTCAAGTCTCAAATCAACCCACATTTCCTGTTCAACACGCTGAACAGCCTCTACGCCCTGACGCTAAAAAAATCGGACCTGGCACCCGACATCGTGTTGAAACTCAGTGAAATGATGCGTTACATGCTTTATGAATGCAACGAAAAATGGGTGCCGTTGAGCAAAGAGGTCAACTACATTGCTAATTACCTTGAGCTGGAGCGTATCCGGCAAGGCAACCGAGTGGACATCCGGTACGAGGTGCAGGGCTTGGTCAGCGACCAAAAAATTGCCCCGCTGATGTTCATCCCGTTCATCGAAAACTGCTTCAAGCATGGGCTTGGCAACCAGATTTCAAAAGGTTTTGTGTACATCCAACTCGAAGTTCGTGGCAATGAAGTAGATTTACACATCGAGAACAGCAAGGCTGAAGCCATGCCCAAGCAGGTTCATCCACGCAGTGGAGGTATCGGATTGGTCAATGTGCGCCGCCGCCTCGACCTGCTTTACCCCAACCGCTACAAGCTCCAAGTGGAGGATGCACCGACGACCTACGCCGTGAGGTTGAATTTGAGTTTGGAGGAATAAATAGGTTTCAGGTTTTGTGTTTCAGGGAGCACTTCCAGAAGCTAGAACCGAGGCCCAAAACTGTTGAATTTAACAATCTTAATATGATTAACACCATCATCGTTGACGACGAACCATTGGCACTTGATGTGCTCGAAACCTACTTGGAGAAAATGCCTGACCTGAACCTCGTGCAGCGTTGTAGCAATGCATTCGAGGCCAATGAGGCATTGAAGAACCACGACATTGACCTCATGTTCCTCGACATCCAGATGCCACAGCTCACGGGTATCGACTTCTTAAAGACGCTGACCGACCCGCCGCTTGTTGTCTTCACCACAGCTTATTCCAACTACGCCATTGAAGGCTTTGAGCTGAATGCTACAGACTACCTGCTCAAACCGATTTCGTTGGAGCGGTTCATGAAGGC
>CAYTZS010000344.1:0-2179 GCA_964442355.1 uncultured Saprospiraceae bacterium
GATTCCGCACCCGTTCATCGAGGAGAGCATTGCAAGATTCGCAGTGCTGCCCGCCATGGAGCGGGCGAAAATCCGTTTCATCCATTTTAACCACACAAATCCTGTGTTGCAGGAAAACAGTGCGGCGGCACGGCGTGTTGTGGAACAAGGTTTCGGGCTGGCCGTGGAAGGTGAACGATTTGGGCTTTGAAACAGCCCCATTCAATTCAAAATGACTTTTCAAAATCATTCAATGAAGCTATTAAAATCACGTACTTCAAAGTTCCTAGCCATTGGTGCCATCTTGTTTGGCGGCGTGGCGACCACCGTTGTAGAAAATGGGAACTACTTTGAAATCGCAAAGAACATCGAGATTTTCGCCAACCTGTACAAGGAGGTGAATACCTACTACGTGGACGAAATCAACCCGTCAACCCTAATGAAAACGGGTATTGACGCCATGATGGAGAGCCTAGACCCGTTCACAAACTACATCTCCGAGACACAAATCGAGGGCTACCGCTTCATTACCGAAGGTAAATACAATGGTATCGGGGCAGACATCCGCCTGATTGACGACCTGCCGACTGTAGTGGCACCTTACCTCGACGCTCCAGCGCAAAAAGCGGGACTCAAGGCTGGCGACCAAATCATCGCCATTGACGGCAAGGACACCAAGGGCAAGACCACCGACGAGGTGAGCGCCTTCTTGAAAGGCTATCCCGGCACCGAGGTGGAGCTGACCATCAACCGCCCAGGACAAGACAAGCCACTGAAGGTAACACTGGTTCGGGACGAAGTGTCCGTGTCCAACGTGCCGCACAAAGGCATGGTTTCTGGCGATGTGGGCTATATCGCCCTCACCACCTTCACCCGCGATGCGGGCCAAAATGTCGCCAAAGCACTCGAAGACCTGAAAACCGAACAGCCCAACCTCAAGGGCGTCATCCTTGACCTGCGAGATAACGGCGGTGGCCTCTTGGCCGAGGCAGTGAACCTCTGCAACGTGTTCATCCCCAAAAACGAACTGGTGGTGACGACCAAAGGCAAGGTGAAGGACTGGGATCGTAGCTTCAGAACCCAAAATCCTTCGACAGACGAGCAAGTGCCGCTCATCGTCCTCATCAACAAAGGTTCGGCTTCGGCCTCCGAAATTGTTTCCGGCACCATCCAAGACCTTGACCGAGGCGTTCTGCTCGGCCAGCGCAGCTACGGCAAGGGCCTCGTACAGAATACACGTGACATCGGCTACAACGCCAAGGTGAAACTGACCACTGCCAAATACTACATCCCCAGCGGGCGCTGCATCCAGAGCGTGGAGTACAAAAATGGCGAACCCGTGGACATTGCAGAAGATAAACGGGCCAAGTTCAAGACCCGAAATGGCCGCACTGTGCTCGACGGTGGCGGCGTGAAGCCCGATGTCGTGCTCGACCATGATGCCAACAGCGATATCCTAGCCACCTTGGAATCGAAAAACGTGGTATTCAAATACGTGACGCAGTGGATGCTGAAAAACCCGGAGGTCAAGTCTTGGGAGGATTTTCACTTCACGGCTTGGGAGGATTTCGTCCAGTTCCTAAACAAGCAAAACTTTGATTTCGACACCGAAACGGAGAAGTTGCTGAAAGATTTGAAAGAAAAATCAAAGACGGGTGGCTACCTCGCTGCTACAGATATTCAGGCGTTGGAAGCCAAAGTAGTCGCCGCCAAAAAAGCCGACATCGAAAAGCACAAGGAACGCATCACGGACATGATTGAGAAAGAAATCGTCAGCCGCTTTTTCTACGAAAAAGGCCGCATTCAAATGGGCTTGCGCAACGACTTGGAAATCAAGGAGGCCATCAAGCTGTTTGGCGACAAGGCGAAGTATGATTCGATTTTGAAAGGATAAAAATTATTGTCATTGCGAGCGGCCATAGCCGCTCGCAATGACAATTTCTTATTTTTGTGGTCGGGGCAGCGGCGCTGCCCCGACCACAATTTTTAATAGCAGAACCTAACCATGCATTACCATCAACTCGGCCAAATACCACCCAAGCGCCATACACAGTTCCGCAAGCCCGACGGCAGCCTCTATGCCGAGGAATTGTTCTCTACCGAAGGTTTTAGCGATGTCTATTCGCTGATTTACCACACGCACCCACCGACCCAAATCGTGCAGGTGGGCGACCCGTACAGTGTGGCCCCGAAGCTGGTT
>CAYTZS010000345.1:0-2170 GCA_964442355.1 uncultured Saprospiraceae bacterium
ATAGCGCTCACTGCGTGTACTTGATGGTGCTGTGGCTTTGTTCTGTGCAGTATCAGGTGTTGAGCCGCAGTCTGAGACTGTTTGGCGTCAAGCTGACCGCTATAAAGTTCCACGTATCGGTTTCGTAAACAAAATGGACCGTAGCGGTGCGGACTTTTTCAACGTTGTTAATGACGTAAAGACAAAGCTCGGTGCTCGTGCCGTACCACTTCAAGTGCCAATTGGCGCTGAGGAGACTTTCAAAGGCGTTGTTGACCTTATCACCAACGAAGGTCGGATTTGGAATGATGAAGATCAAGGTATGACCTACAAGGTTGTTCCAATTCCAGATGATATTAAAGATGTGGTTGCTGAATACCGCTTGAAGATGTTGGAAGCTGCAGCGGAGTACGACGATGCCATTATGGAGAAGTACTTCGAAGATCCAGATTCCATTACGCCGGATGAAATTCGTGCTGCGCTTCGCAAAGCGGTAGTAGGAATGAGCATCACTCCTATTCTTTGTGGTTCAGCATTCAAGAATAAAGGCGTTCAGGCAATGCTTGATGCAGTTTGCACTTACCTGCCTTCTCCCGCAGACGTTGACGCCATTGTTGGCGTGAACCCTGATACGGAGCAGGAAGAAAGCCGCCAGCCTATCGCAAGCGAGCCATTCACTGCACTTGCTTTCAAGATTGCTACTGACCCTTATGTTGGCCGCCTTTGCTTTATCCGTGTTTACTCTGGTGCTTTGAATGCAGGCGATTCTGTCCTCAACACCCGTTCAGATAAAAAAGAGCGCATCTCAAGGCTGTATCAGATGCACGCCAACAAGCAAAACCCAATTGATAGGGTAGAAGCCGGTGACATTGCCGCTGCTGTTGGTTTCAAAGACCTTCGTACTGGAGATACCCTTTGCGACGAAAAGCACCCAATTGTATTGGAGAGCATGAAGTTCCCAGACCCGGTTATCGGTATCGCTGTGGAGCCGAAGTCGCAAAAGGACATGGACAAGCTTGGCCTCGCCTTGGCTAAATTGGCGGAGGAAGATCCAACCTTCAAGGTTAAGTTCGATCAGGATACTAACCAAACCATCATCAGTGGTATGGGCGAGCTTCACTTGGAAATCATCGTTGACCGCCTCCGCAGGGAGTTCAAGGTTGAGTGCAACCAAGGTCAGCCGCAAGTGAACTATAAAGAATGTCTGACAAAAACAGTTCAGCACCGTGAGCGCTTGAAAAAGCAAACAGGTGGCTCTGGTCTTTTTGCCGATATGGAATTCACACTCGGCCCAGCCGATGAAGAGTTTTTGGAGTCTGAAGACTTCAAGAGCGGCAAAACGAGACTACAGTTTGATTGGGGTATAGTTGGTGGTGCCATAGACAAGAACTACCAAAAACCAATCAAAGACGGCTTCAATGCCATGATGGACAATGGTATTTTGGCAGGTTACAATATCGAAAGTATGAAGGTGAGGGTTACTGACGGCTCTATGCACGCCGTGGACTCGAAACCAATTGCCTTCGAACTTTGTGCAAAGGAAGGGTTCCGTGAGGCTGCACCAAAATGCCAGCCAGTAATTCAGGAGCCAATCATGAAGCTTGAAGTAATTACGCCTGACGAATACACAGGTCCAGTTATTGGTGACTTGAACCGCCGCCGTGGCTTGCCTAAGGGCCAAGAGCCACGTCCAGGCGGAGCTATCGCTATCCAAGCCGAAGTACCGCTTTCTGAGATGTTTGGTTACGTTACACAGCTTCGTACCATCACCTCTGGCCGTGCAAGTTCTACGATGGAGTTCTCGCATTACCAAGATGCGCCAAAAAATATTGCTCAAGAAGTAATAGAAAAAGCAAAAGGCTTGGTGAAAGCATAAAAGTTTGTATCTTTGCCCGCTCTTTGGAAAAAGCCCCTAGAGCGGGCAAATTTTTCTCTTAGAGATAAATAATTTTTAAACTGGCATGAATCAAAAAATTAGAATCAAGCTCCGTTCCTACGACCACAACTTGGTTGACAAGTCAACGGAGAAGATCGTTAAAACAGTTCGCTCAAGCGGTGCTGTCGTGACTGGTCCGATTCCGCTGCCCACGAAGAAAGAGATTTTTACTGTCCTGCGCTCGCCGCACGTCAACAAGAAGTCTCGTGAGCAGTTCCAGCTACGCACACATAAACGACTGATCGAAATTTATAC
>CAYTZS010000346.1:0-2129 GCA_964442355.1 uncultured Saprospiraceae bacterium
GTGGTTTCGATGGGTGATTATGCAGCATCGGGTGGCTATTACATCGCCTGCAACGCCGACAAAATCATTGCGGAACCAAACACGCTGACAGGTTCCATCGGTGTTTTCAGCATGATGCCCAACGCTTCCAAGCTGTTCGAAGAAAAACTCGGCATCCATTGGGACACCGTCAAAACAGCCAAGTACAGCACGGGTGTTAATCCGTTTTACGATATTTCATCGGTCGAGGCTGAGCACCTTCAATACTCCACGGAGGCGATGTACGCTACTTTCCTCAAACGAGTCGCCGACGGCCGTAACATGACCACGGACAGCGTACACCAAATAGCGCAGGGTAGGGTATGGGTAGGTGAGAAGGCCAAACAACTCGGTTTGGTGGACGAGATTGGCAACCTCGATAATGCAATCGCTGCTGCTGTCGAGCTTGCGGGCCTCGAAAAATATCGCCTGATGGAATACCCCAAACAAATGGACCCCATTCAAGAACTGATGAACGAATTGACTGGGCAGGGCGAAGACAAAGGCATCAGGGGCAAAATGCTGGAAAAGGAAATGGGCGAGCTTTACCCCCATTACAAACAAATCAAAAATTGGCTGACGATGGAGGGAGTACAGGCCAGACTGCCCGTGATTGTGAATTTCAACTGAAAAGTTTAGGGATTTTTAGACCTGAAAAACAAAAACAGCCCAGTGCAGGTAGCTACCTGCACTGGGCTGTTTTTGTTTTATCGTGGTTGGAACCAATTTTTCTGTCTCGTATGCCAGATTCTTCCTACATTTCGCACTTGTAGTTTAATCAACACTAACTGAAAATACATGAAAGAATCCATCGCCATTCTTTGCGCCGGAGGGCCAGCTCCCGGTATCAATACGGTCATCAGCACCATAGCAAAAGTCTTTTTGAAGGACGGCTACAAAGTCCTCGGCATTCATGACGGTTTTAAGAACCTTTTCAATGGCAATGCCGAAGTTGTACATATTGATTTCCACTATGCTGACCGGATTTTCCCTCGTGGTGGTTCGACGCTGCGAATGAGCCGTTACAAGCCGAAAGACCACGAGTTTTCAGCCGATTTTTTCACCAAAAACAACGTGAAACTCCTCGTCACCATTGGTGGCGACGACACAGCTTCGTCGAGCAACCGCCTCACGAAGTGGCTGGAAGGACAGAACATCAACATCCAAAACATCCACGTCCCGAAGACGATTGACAACGACCTGCCCTTGCCAGACTTGATGCCCACTTTTGGCTTCAACTCAGCGAAGGATGAGGGTGTGCGCATTGGCAACACCATCTACGAGGACAGTCGCACGAGCAGCACTTGGTTCGTCATCTCGTCAATGGGCCGCTCTGCGGGACACTTGGCTTTTGAGATTGGGGCAAGCTGCCACTATCCCATCATCATCATACCAGAGATGTTCAACAAGGTGAAGGTCACGTTGGACCTCATCGTTGACCTCATCATTTCCTCGATGATTAAGCGCAAAATCAACAATGTTGAGCACGGTGTGGCCATCGTGAGCGAGGGCGTTTTCCATATCATGGACGACGAAGACATCCGCAACTGTGGCATTACGTTTACCTTCGATGCGCATGGACACCCTGAGTTGGGCAACGTGAGCAAGGCGCACATCATCAACGTTTTGCTTCAACGAAAACTGAAGGAACTAGGCATTGACATCAAGAGCCGCCCGGTTGAATTGGGCTATGAATTACGTTGCTGCCGACCAGTTGCATTCGACTTGACACTATGCACGGTGTTGGGCATGGGCGTAAAAAAACTGTTCGAGCAAGGCTACAAAGGCTGCATCGTCTCCACGACAAGGATGGCGGAAATCGCCCCGATTTTTATGAAGGACATCGAGGACGAGACTGGTAAAATCCCACCACGTTTGGTGGACATCAACACAGAGTTTGCCCGATTGGTGTTGAGCGACTTGCACGTGCTCAATCAAAATGACTACGAAAAGGCCAGCAAGTATCTGTTGAATCCGCATGCCTTCGATTTTTACAAATTGATGAATTGGGAATACACACCTTCGGCGGTTTTACGACCGATTGAGGACTAACGAAAAAGGGGCAACCAACGGTTGCCCCTTTTTTTATGCTAAATCCAGCTTCAATATAT
>CAYTZS010000347.1:0-2109 GCA_964442355.1 uncultured Saprospiraceae bacterium
TGTCATACTGTCAAAGAACTTTGTTGTCCTAATTTTCAGGGGTGCGTAATGTCAGAAACGAATTGAAAGAGAATGTTTTTGTCAAAAAATGGTTGCATCGGGCGTGCAAATTTCCCCAATTCTCTACACAATCACCTTCCTTTTCAACTCAAAGCTCATGCCGAGGTAAAGCCTGCGTACTTGTTCGTCAGCGGCCAATTCTTCAGCAGTTCCGGCTTTCAGGATAGCTCCATCGTACATCAAGTAGGCCCGGTCGGTGATGGAGAGCGTTTCTTGCACGTTGTGGTCGGTGATGAGGATGCCGATATTGCGGGCTTTCAGTTTGAAAACGATGGTCTGGATGTCTTCGACGGCAATGGGGTCAATGCCAGCAAACGGCTCATCGAGCAGGATAAAACTGGGGTTACTGGCCAGTGCCCGAGCGATTTCCGTCCTGCGTCGCTCGCCACCTGAGAGGGTGTCGCCGTTGTTTTTGCGCACTTTGTGGAGTCCAAACTCATCGAGCAGCGACTCCAATTTGGCCGCCTGCTCTTCCTTTGAAAGCTGCATCATCTCCAAAACCGCCTTGATGTTGTCCTCAACGCTCAGCTTTCGAAATACGGATGGCTCCTGCGGCAAGTAACCAATGCCAAGCCTGGCCCTTTTGTACATCGGCAGCGAAGTGATGTCCTCATTTTCCAAGAAAACATGCCCCTCGTTGGGCTTGATGAAGCCGACCACCATGTAAAAAGTGGTTGTTTTGCCTGCCCCGTTGGGGCCCAACAGCCCGACGATTTCGCCCTGGTTAACGTTGAGGGAGACCTTCTTGGCCACCATGCGCTCTCCGTAGGATTTTATCAAATTTTCTGTTCGTAATATCATGGCTCAAAGTTCCAAACAAAACGCTAGTCTGCGAGAGGAATTTACGGGTTTACTTTTTCCTAACTAGCCAAAGCTGCCAGCCAAGCACCAGCAGACAGATGACCAGCCCCAAAAACTCCCTCGAATACTCGATGTAGGGCGTTTCTGATTTCATTTGCTGCGCAATGTTCGGTGCCCCGATTTTAATCCAGTCCAAAAACTCGGGCAACCAAATTACCAACCAAATCAAGCAGGCCGCCAATCCTGCCCAAATCACGTATTTGTTTTGCTTGTCGAATGCAGCGAACCCACAGACACCCGCCACAAATCCATACATCAAAGCCCAGCGCCAAGGGTCTGGGTCGTTGTATTGCAGGCCCGCAAAAAGCATAAACAATGCAGCAAGAACGAGATTGATTGTCTTTTTCATTGTGCTATTTTTTGTAAAAAAATTGTATCGGTCCGTTGTTGTTGGCCACTATCCAAGCGGTAGTCGAGGCCAACTTGATAAGCTTCATGTTTCGCACCTCACCAGTTGCCCAAAAGCCTGATTTTGAGGGAGTTATCGTTTTGAACCCACCTTTTCCATCGCCAGCCAGCAAATAGCCTGGCGAGGTGTTTACAGGCCCAGTTTCCACGTCAAACCCACTGTCATTACCCGCAACAAGCAGGTCGGTTTTGCCGTCGCCGTTAAAATCGCCAGCATGAATGGCATGAGTCGGCGAAATCTGTGCTTCGTCGGATAGTGCGTGAGTTACCCACTCGTCGTTCTTGTTCTCAAACCAAGCCGAGGCCAGCAGTTCCGTTTGCAAAACTTGAGCACCCTCCAGTTCTTTTTTTGAAAAAACCTGCTCGATGCCTGCCTTGGCATAGCTGGTGTTCCGCACGAATTTTTTCTTCAAAAAGGGCAACTGTTTGAGCAAATTGTCCCGCATGGCCACAGGGAGGTAACGTCCGTTTTCTTGCACACACATCACGGGGTCGAGGCTGCCGTTTGCATCGAAGTCTTTGGCGTAGAGCTGCATCGGTGGTCGAAATCGAGTGTTCAGACCGAGGTTTCCAGCGGCAATGTCCAAGTCGCCATCACCATCCAAATCGCTGACTGTCAGTGAGTTCCACCAACCAGATGAATTTCGGACTTCGGATTTCGGATTTCGGTTTGCACCTGCGTCAGCCGTCAGTTGTAAATCGAAAATTGTCACAGGCATCCACTCGCCAGCGACGATGAGTACCGGTTTTTTGCCGCCGCCAAGGTCGGCGATGACAATG
>CAYTZS010000348.1:0-2042 GCA_964442355.1 uncultured Saprospiraceae bacterium
GCCTGGACCTACACCGACTGCGAGGGCAACACCGCCACCTGGAGCTTCGTGTACACCGTCGAGCGGCAGCCGTTCAGCATCAGCACGCCCAACGGCGGCGCCACGGTGGCCTGCCCCGACCAGACCGACGCACAGCCCTCCCCGCCCGTCGTGACGAGCAACTGCGGCGAGGTGCTCACCCCGGTCGTCACCAGCACGGCCAAGCCCGGCTGCGAGGGCAACCGCAACTGGAACTTCACCTACACCGACTGCGAGGGCAACACCGCCACCTGGACCTTCATCTACACGGTCGAGTACCAAGACTTTGTGGTGCCGGCCAGCGAGGCCCTGACCGTCAACTGCCCGTCCGCTGCAGTCCAGCCGACACCGCCTGCGGTGGTCGACAACTGCGGCAATGCCGTCAACATGAGCGGCCCAGTGGTGACAAGCACCAACAACGCACAGGGCTGCGAGGCCAGCCGCTCCTACACCTGGACCTACCAGGACTGCGAGGGCAACACGCACACCTGGGGCAGGGCCTACACCATCCAGTACACGGGCGACTTCGCCATCTACCCCGACGGCGAGGACTTCGTGGGCTGTGTGCTCTACGCCGTGCCGCCCGTGCCGCCGACCGTCTACGACAACTGCGGCCAGGAGGTCAAAATCACGGGCCCGGTCGTCACCGAGAACATCAGCGGCTGCTCCGGCACCCGCAAATACGCCTATACCTACACCAGTTGCTCCGGCCTGAGCAAGACCTGGACCTACACCTACCACGCCAACGACAACGAGCCGCCGGTGGGCAACTGCACGGGCGGCACATTGGCCAGCGTGGACGTGACCGACCTTTCCTGCATCGGCGACGTGCCCTGCCCGGACACCTACGACTTCGGCGCAAAAGTTGAAGAACTGCTGGCCGCCGGCAACTTCTACGACGTGTGCAGCGGCGACGACCTGACGGTCGAGCTGGACAGCTGGACGGACCTGTGGGAGTGCTCCGACGCCGACGGCGACGGGCAGTACACCTTCGGCCGCACCTTCTACTTCCGCATCGCCGACCAGTGCGGCAACGAGTACCCGACGCTCTGCGGCGTGACCTTCTCCGGTGCCTGCGTGCCGATGGAGACGTTCCCACAGGACGCATGGGGCGTGGCCGGCGGCGAGCCGGGCACCGAGACCGGCGGCACCGACATCGACGTGCTCACGACGCTGCTGAACGGCAGCCCGCTGGTCGTGGGCGGTGGCGCCCGCTCCTTGACCATCACCGACCCGAGCTGCGTGGTGGCACTGCTGCCCGGCCTGGGCACGCCCACCGTGCTTTCCGACTGCCACCAGGTGAACTGCGCTGGCTGCAACCCGGCGGGCCCCGGCGGCATGAAGAACGTGCTGGCCGCCAACACGGCGGCCCTCATGCTGAACCTGCGCTACAACGCCCAGTACAACGGCATCCCGCTGGCCACGCAGCGCAGCCAGCGCCTGGACTGCATCGGGGTCAACCCGAACATCGTCTACTGCGTGGGCGAGGGCACGGACAACTGCAAGCTGCGGGTGTTCGAGTCGAACGGCACGCTGCACGAGTTCCCGTACACCATCGGCGGCCTGCTCGACCTGTCGAACCTGTTCCTGGGCGGCAACCTGCAGCTGACGGCGACCTTCAGGAACCTGTACGCCGCTGCCCTGAACGAGAGCATCGGCAACGTGAACGGCTACTTCCACGGCGACATGGCCGAGGGCGCTGCCTGCGACCCCGATGCCGACGCCGTTCCAGTGCCCGGCGAAAGCGCCAGCAAGCAAGTGCCTGTTGTCGCAGACCCGGCCAACACGACGAGCGTCAGCTTGGCGCCGAACCCAGCAGGGAACGAGGTGAGCTTCAAGCTGTCCGGGCTCCCGGAAATGCAGGAGGTAACCTTCGAGGTTTACAACCAGCTGGGCCAGCTGGTGCTGCGCAGGGAGTTCGGTGCGGTGGACCACGTGAGCGAGCGGGTCGACCTGTCGGGCATCGGCAGCGGCCTGTACATCGTCAGCGTCAAGGCCGGCAGCGAGCGATTTGAGCAGAAGCT
>CAYTZS010000349.1:0-1997 GCA_964442355.1 uncultured Saprospiraceae bacterium
GCTGGCTGCGCTGCGCTGATGGGCGCATTGGTGCTCAAGCGCCGCCAAGCCCACTTGGACAACCAGGAAATACCACCTGCCAATATCCCCTACGTACTCATCGGCACGGGGCTGCTGTGGTTCGGTTGGTTCGGCTTCAATGGAGGCTCGGCGCTGGGCGCAAACGCTTTGGCTGTGTCCGCATTTGCAACGACCAACACTGCCGCCGCCGCCGCTGGTCTTTCCTGGATGTTTTTTGATGTACTGAAAGGCAAAAAGCCATCGGTGCTTGGGTTCTGCATCGGCGCAGTGGTGGGCCTTGTGGCCATCACACCGGGAGCGGGCCTTGTGCCGATTCCGCAGAGCATCTTCATTGGGGCGTTTGCTGCCATCGTGTCCAACGTGGCCGTTTACTACAAGCAAAAGACCTCACTGGACGACACGCTTGATGTATTCCCCTGTCACGGCTTGGGCGGCATCGTTGGCATGTTGCTCACGGGCGTTTTTGCCAGTAAAACCGTGAACGCTGCCGGGGCGGACGGGCTGATTTACGGCGGATTCGGGTTCTTTTTTACCCAAGTAAAAGGTATGCTGGCTGCCGTGGTTTACAGCGGGGTGGTTTCTTTCCTCATTTTTAAATTGATAAACCTGATTGAACCACTGCGGGTAAGTTCCATCGACGAAGAACTGGGCCTTGATGCCACGCAGCACAACGAAAAATACGTGCAGGGGACGCTGCTGATGCCTCAGCCGAATGGGAAAGTGGCAGAATTGCCGCTGGTGGAGTAGGCTTAGAGATTAGGTGTTGGGGATTGATAGCAATTCCCAACACCTAATGCCCAATTTCAATTTCCAAAAAAGGTACGGTCTTCATCCCAGCTTCTGACACAAGCCGGAGACCGTACCGATTTCATCTTTCAATAAAATCGTTGCAATGGTACAAAAAATCCTCTTGACAGGAATGGCATCGTTATGCCTCCTCTCCGCTGCAGCCGCTCAAGGAGCCGCCGCCGACACCTCAGCCAAAATACCAAATCCTACCAAGTTCACAGGCTCTGCCGACATTTACTACCGCTACGACTTCGCCAATACCGCCGCCAACAACCGCACGAGTTTTACCAACTCCCACAACGACTTCGAGTTGGGCATGGCCTCTATTAAGGTAGAGCACGGCCTCGGCAACGTGGGTTTTGTGGCCGACATCGGCTTTGGCCGTCGGGCAGAAGAATTTTCCTACACCGACGAGCGTACTCGCCTCGCCATCAAGCAGTTGAACCTTTTTTATTCCTTCAAAAATGGGGTAAAGGTCACTGCCGGCAACTGGGCCACGCACGTCGGCTACGAACTGGTGGATGCCTACCTGAACCGCAATTACAGCATGTCGTACATGTTCAGCTACGGACCTTTCTCGCACACGGGATTGAAGGTGGAGAAAACGTTCGGGCGCACGGGCGTTATGCTCGGCGTGGCGAACCCAACCGATTTCAAGTCGTTCGCCGGCAGCGAAAAATACCTCATCGGGCAGGTGAGCACAGTGAGCGGCGACGAAAAGCTGAAGGCCTGGTTGAATTACCAAGGTGGCAGGTTCAACGACAGCTCCAGGGTGAGCCAAGTGGACCTGGTGCTGACGGCTGCACTTGCCGAGAAGTTCAGCATTGGGCTGAATGGCACAGCGGCCAGCTACCAGTTTATGGACGCAGAAAAGGAGTTTGGCGGCATGAACTGCTGGTGGGGCACGGCGCTCTACCTGAATGCCGACCTCAAGGACTGGCTCGGCCTGACGCTCCGAACGGAGTATTTCAGCGATGCAAAAGGGCTGAACGTATTCGGTGGGCACGCTGATGGAGGCAACCTTGTGGCTACCACCTTTTCGGTGAACCTGAAGGCGGGCAGTTTGACCTTCATCCCAGAGCTGCGGTTTGAGAAGGCATCGGAAGAAATCTACAGCGATGCTGATGGTGCTGCTGCCAACCAAACGATTAGTGGTTTATTTGGAGTTACATACAACTTTTAGATTA
>CAYTZS010000350.1:0-1926 GCA_964442355.1 uncultured Saprospiraceae bacterium
CAAACGTACAACCTGGCCATACCAAAACTCGGCATTGGGCGTGTCGTTTATTTTGCGGTATGCCTCAGCGAGGTTGATTTTAGCCTTGGCATCATCGCTTTTTTCCAAAATTTGGTTGTACAGCTCAATGGCACCGATGTAGTCGAGGTTGTCCATTTTTTGTTGAGCCGTTTTGAGTTTACCTGCCTGTGCCATTGCCCCAAAGGCGAAAAAGAGGATGAACACTGGGGTGAGAATATTTCGCATGGCTATTATTTTTAAGAAGGATTGAAGGATTGGGGAATTGAAGGATTGAAGGATTGGCAACTGGGATTCTTCAATCCTCCAATCCTTTAACCCATCAATCCTTAGAAGTATCTTGGAGTGATGACCTTGTTTTCCCTGAAATCAAATTCGTAGCCTACCATCAGCTCAAAAGCACCGCTGGTGACCCGTGCGAGGTCAGTGAGCGGATAGTCGTAAGCTGCACCGATGCGCAGGCCGTTTTTCAACAAATAGGAAACCCAAATATCTGCTGACTCCACTGAGCTGCGGGCTGGTTTTTCCAATGGCTCGATGGAAAAGGCAGAACGGAACGATGCACCCACCCAAAGTGTCTGTTGGAACAACAGCGACAGGTCAATGTCAAACTCATTCGGAGCAGCAATATCCTTGAAAGGCTCCAGTTTGGAGAGGCGCTTGTCGGCACCGACGTTGCGCCAGATGAAGGATGGTTTGAAAATCAAGGCATCGCCCTTGAGCGGAATTGCGGCACCAGTAGTGAAGTAAAAGTGGCGGACCGAACGAGCATAAATATCGTTGACGGTGGTGCCGTTTTCTTTCAGGTCGTATTCAACGAGGCGTGGGCTAGAAATGCCCGCATAGAATTTTTCACTGTAGAAGTAAAGGCCCATGCCGAAGTTTGGCAGCAGGATGTTCACGTTTTGCTGGAACACCTCGTCCTGCGTGTCGTCAATCACGAGGTCCTGCCAGTTGGCGTTGTAGCTTTCAACCCCACCTTGTAGACCAACACTGAGCTTGAACTTGCCCATCGGGATACGGTAGGCATAGCTGAGGTTGGCGCCCGTGGTGCGGCTTGGGCCGATGATGTCGTTCACCACGCTGAGGCCCACGCCCACCCGTTGGTTGCGGAGCGGGGTGTGCGCCGTAAGGCTTTGAGTAACCGGAGCGCCGTCGATTTCAACCCACTGTGAGCGGTGAATTAGGCCCAACGACAGGTATTCCTTGGAACCAGCGTAGCCTGGGTTGAAAATCAAGCTGTTGAACATGTACTTGGTGAACATGGGTTCCTGTTGGGCGAAAGCCATTTTCCCCAAAAGCAACACGAAGGTGAACAAGGTCAATGTTTTTTTCATCATGAAGGAATTTTGAAAAATTCTACTTTGAATGGTTATGTTGAAAACTATTGTTTTTGTTGTTGGATTGCCGAATTGTTGAAGGTGTGTCTTGTCAACAATCAAGCAATCCAACAATCTTTTTTTACCGTTGCAACTGCACGAATCCTGCATATTTCTGAAGCTTTCCGCCGAGGTCTATTCTGTAAAAATAGGTTCCATCAGGCAGGTCAGCGCTTTTGTAAGTGCCTTTCCAAGTATTGTTGTAGCCCTTTTCTGAGAAAACCATCACTCCCCATCGGTTGAAAACGGTGACCTCGTTATCCGGAAATTTGTCAATATTCAGGATTTTGAAGGCCTCGTTCACGCCATCGTCATTGGGCGAAAAACCATTGTAAATGATGATGTCAAAAGGCTCATTCGAACACGAAACATCAACGACCACCGTAGCTGTGTCGCAACCAACCGGATTGCAGAGCACGTACTGAAAAGTATCCAGGCCGCAGAAATCCTGATTAAGGATGTAGTCCACGCTCTGGTCTGGATTCAGCACGGTTAAGCCGTGGTTGGGGCCGATGCCGCCTGTGCTTGG
>CAYTZS010000351.1:0-1890 GCA_964442355.1 uncultured Saprospiraceae bacterium
TTTGTGTGTTTTCGGGGGTTTTGCTCCGCAAAACCGCCGAAAACACAATTTTTGAACCAGCCAGTTGCTCAAAATTCAGGATGACTCATGCTTTTAAACTATCCTTATTTGTCCTCCCTCCCGTTCAACACTAAATATTCAAGTAACTCATCAGCGCATCGTAGCGCTCTTGCAGAGACTCCAAATACTCTTCCTCATTGAACGATGCCTTGATGACGTAACCAAACCGCTCAAACGAAGCGAGTATCTTGTGGATGTCCTGTCGGTTGATTTTCAGTGTCACCTCCACAATAGAGGAGTCAGGGTGAGAGGTGACGAAAGTGCTCAAAATCGTAGCCCCCTCTGCCTCTACCAGTCTTGCTATCTCTGCGAGGGAGTAGTTGCGCTGCTGGAACTCCAGCACGACGATACTGCCTGAATCGCTGAAAGCTGCCGTTTTTGCAAAGTAATTCAGAACATCTTCCAAAGAAACCATGCCCATGTAATCGCCTTGCTCGTCCACCACTGGCACGATGGTCAGTTGGTGCTCGGCGAGCAACCGCATGACCTCATAGAGGTGGTCCGTTTTTTTGACAAAAGCCTTGAGCAGGGAAAGCTGGTAGGATCCGATGGGTTCGTTCACGTTGTGCACCAAGATGTCGTCTTCGCTGATGACGCCGAGCAGTTGGTGGTCATTGACGATAGGAAGGTGTCGGATGTTGAAGGTCTCCATCGAGGCGAGGGCAATTTTGCCCGTATCGGAAGTCCGCAGTGGTAAGACTGCGGACGAAATAAGGTTTTCAGCGACCATTGTAATTGTGTTTGTAGTCCAAGTTAGAACGTCTCATAGTTTATTCTGTGGATGGCGTCCGAGTTAAAATTTTCTTGTGATTTTACCATTTGCAAAATCTCGGCCAAAGATACGGGCATTTGGCCATTGGGGGGTACGCCTATTATTTCAAGTACTAGCCCACAAGTCGCTGCCGTTGCTCTTCGAATTCCTGTTGTGTCAGCAAGCCTTGTTCCCGAAGTTCAGACAATTTTTTCAACCGGTCCAAAAGGTCGGGCTGTGAGGCGAGCAGGTTCTCGTCAGCAGCCTTGGCAGTTGATTGGTCGAGGCGAAACCCATTGTCCTCGAATCGGTCAAACTCTTTCTGGATGCGCAAGTAGGCCAGTGCGTGGTGATCCTTAATTTTTTGAAAATCCTTGAAGCCAAGCTGCACAGCTTTGTCGAGGTGCGAAAAAGCCAAATCCTTCTCCTCCACGAGGGCGTAGGCGCAGGCTAGGTTGAAGTGCGTTGCAATATCCTGCGGGGCAATTTCAAGGGATTTTTTAAAATCACCGATAGCTCCCAAGTAGTCAAAGTCCTTGAATTTTTCGAGGCCCGCCGTCTTGTGCGGGTTGGGGCGATCAGCTGGAGCCTTGCGAGGTGGTGGGGGCGGTGCCTGTGGGCGTTGCGCTCGTCGCTCGAAGTCTGTGGGGCGGCGGCTACGTTTAAAATCCGGTTGGTTCTGGCGGGTTTGCCACACTTCTTTGTTGTACTTCACGTCGAAAACGTCTTTGTCCATCGAGAAAAACACGATGGCATCAATGAGGGTGATCAACCAAATGAGCGGAAACCAGAAGAAAACGGCGTACAAAATACCCAGCCCTACCTGGCCGAGGTAAAACCGATGGACACCCGCCCAACCAAGGAAAAGCGCCAAAACTCCTGCTACGTTTTTATCTTTCATTCAATCTTTTTCAAATTCAAAACTGCGAATTCAACGCAAATCTATCCCTTTGGTTCTGCCCTGCCCTCCAACTATTCGATGCGGGGGTCATTAACATGGACGAAGAAACGTTTTAGGTATTTCGGCAGGCGTTACATGAAACCCAAATCCTGAAACAAACCCACTAAAACACCTTGCA
>CAYTZS010000352.1:0-1852 GCA_964442355.1 uncultured Saprospiraceae bacterium
CGAGTGGCCCGCCACCCCGACCGTGCCGCCGTTCGAGGACGAGCAGCCGATTGACCCGACGCCCACCCTGCCCGTGCAGGTCTGGACGACTTCTGCGGACCAAGTGAACCTGCTCTACAGAAGGACGCTTGACTTCGCCACTGGCAAGGACGATCGGTTCCTGACCATCCAAATTGATACAGCGCAGCAGTTGCAGCCCATCGAGGGGTTTGGCTTCACGCTCACGGGCGGCAGCGCCATGCTGCTCCACGGCATGGGGGCCACCGAGCGGGCAGCCTTGTTGCAGGAGTTTTTTGGTAAAAACGACAACTCCATTGGCGTGAGCTACCTGCGCTTGAGCATCGGGGCTTCCGATTTGGATGCATCGGTCTTCAGCTACGACGACCTACCCGCTGGCCAGACCGACCCGACCTTGCAGCATTTCAACCTGTCGAAAGACACGCTGCACCTGATTCCAATCTTGAAGGAAATCCTCGCCATCAACCCCGACATCTCGCTGATGGGGTCGCCGTGGAGCCCGCCAGTTTGGATGAAAACCAACGGCAGCAGCGTGGGTGGTAGCCTGAAAACGGAGTTTTACGGGACCTATGCCCAGTATTTTGTCAAATACATCCAAGCCTACCAAGTGCTTGGCATTGAGATTGACGCCGTGACGCCCCAGAACGAGCCGCAACACGGTGGCAACAATCCGAGCATGGTCATGTCGGCGGCGCAGCAGGCCGATTTCATCAAAAACCACCTCGGCCCTGCCTTCCAAGCGGCTGGCATCACCACTAAAATCATCGTCTGGGACCACAACTGCGACAATCCCGGCTATCCTATCGAAATCTTGGACGACCCCGCTGCAAAGGCGTTCGTGCATGGTTCGGCATTCCACATGTATGCTGGCGACGCAGGGGCGCTCAGCACCGTCCACAATGCACATCCCGACAGGGCGCTTTATTTCACGGAGCAATGGACAGGGAAAAACGGCACTTTCGATGGCGACCTCCAGTGGCACATCAAGAACATCATCATTGGCACGATGCGCAACTGGAGCCGGGTGGCCCTCGAATGGAACCTTGCCAACGACCCTGACTTTGGCCCGCACACGCCAGGTGGCTGCACCGAATGCCGTGGCGCTGTGACCATCAATGGCTCGACTGCCACGAAAAACGTGGCTTACTACATCATCGGGCAGGCAGCCAAGTTCGTGCCACCGGGTTCGGTTCGGTTGGGCAGCAACGTCGCTGGGCAGTTGCACAACGTGGCCTTTCGCACCCCCGCTGGCAAAAACGTGCTGATTGTGCTGAACGAAACAGCTGACCTGCAAACCTTCAACATCAATGCGGGCAGCCGTTGGATTACGGCCTCGCTGCAAGGAAAAACGGTAGGGACCTTTGTTTGGTAACGATTTTCAGGTAATGAAAAGGGGTGGCCCGGCAATGCCGGGCCACCCCTTTTTTTGTGCCAGTTAAGTGCTGGGCCAATACGCTCAAGGTGTTTTTACAAACCTCGCCGTTCCAATCTCCTCGCCGTTTTTTACGATTAGAAAATAAAGCCCTTCGGGCAAATCTGCAATCTCCACCTGCTCGCTGAAGAGGCCGATTGGGTGCATTTCGTTGTCAAAAACCTTGCGGAGCAAACGCCCTTGTGCGTCGAGCAGTTCGAGGCTGATGGGTTGTGTTTTCTCCAAAACAAACTCAACGGTAATGGCATCGTCGGTTGGGGAAGGGTAGGCCAGCAGGTCGAAGCTGCTGGACGAGGCATCGCTCACGGGCGTCAGGTCTTCGACGAAGCCAATGGCGTCAAGTGCAGGCTGTATTTCTGGGGCGGACATGAACAGGTTCCACAGCAGTTTGCTGCGATAATT
>CAYTZS010000353.1:0-1829 GCA_964442355.1 uncultured Saprospiraceae bacterium
TGTTTCTTTTTTGAGAAAATGGAGACAGAATCTTGAAACTCGTTTTACCTTTCGAGCAAACAGTCACAGCTAATGCAAAACGAAAAAACAGGAAAACATTCAAAGCCACGCCTATCGCTCGGCCAAATAATCAACATGAGCGTGGGCTTTTTGGGCATCCAATTCGGCTTTGCCCTCCAAAATGGCAACGCCAGCCGCATCCTTCAAGGCTTTGGAGCAAACGTGGAGGAGCTACCCAACTTTTGGTTGGTAGCGCCAATCATCGGCCTGCTCATCCAACCCATCATCGGGCATTACAGCGACCGCACTTGGACCAGGCTTGGTAGGCGAAGGCCCTATTTTCTGGCCGGAGCCATTTGCGCCTGCATCGCACTCTGCCTGATGCCGAATGCTGGCTCGTTCACCAGCGTTATTGCGCCGCTTTGGATTGGCGCAGGCATGTTGATGATTATGGACGCTTCGTTCAACGTGAGCATGGAACCGTTCCGGGCTTTGGTCGCTGACAAGCTGCCAAATGAACAACGCACACTAGGCTTTTCGGTGCAAACTGCGCTGATTGGCGTTGGTGCAGTAGTTGGTTCTTGGATGCCCTATGTGCTTGCCAATTGGTTCGGTGTACCCAACACAGCACCCGAAGGGCAGGTAGCACCTAACGTAATCATGGCATTTTACGTGGGAGCAGCCGTGTTCATTGCCGCTATACTTTGGACGGTCATCACCACCAAGGAGTACTCACCCGAAGAGGTGGCAAAATTTGAGGACGAAGGAGAAGCTGGCGAGGAAGGCACCGGCAGTTTTTTCGATATTTTCAAGGACATCGCCAACATGCCAAAAGCCATGCGCCAGTTGGGCATCGTGCAGTTTTGTTCGTGGTTCGGGTTGTTCTCGATGTGGGTGTTCACAACACCCGCCATTGCGCACCATATTTACGGTTGCGCCATTGACGACACAAGCTCACAGACCTACCAAAATGCTGGCGATTACGTCGGAACCATTTTCGGCACCTACAACTTGGTGGCCATGTTATTTGCGATGGTCATCCCAATTATTGCCAAATTCTTTGGCAGGAAAAAGACACACGCCATCTCCCTGACCTGCGGCGCACTCGGCCTTGTTTCGATTTACTTCGTAAAAGACCCCGTGATGTTGCACTTTTCCATGGTTGGAGTCGGCATCGCTTGGGCGAGCATCTTGGCCATGCCCTACGCCATCCTAGCAGGGTCCATCCCCTTGAAAAAAATGGGGGTTTACATGGGCATTTTCAATTTTTTCATCACCATCCCTCAAATAATGAGCGGTGTCCTCAATCGCCCGCTCGTGAAGCATGTATTTGGGCAGGAGGCCGTTTACGCGCTCGTCATGGCGGGAGTTTTGTTCCTCATTGGTGCCGTAGCCGTCCTGTTCGTGGAGGACAAGGAGTAAGTCGGTGGACGGTAGTTTGAATCAGTATTTCACTACCGTCCACTGTTTTTGTTTACAATAGTTTCACCCGGCACAGATACATGTCCGAAGTCAGGTACAAATAACCATCGCCTCCAAGTGCACAATTTGCCGTAGCCTCACCGGGGTTGATGCGGCCAATCAGGGTTCCATCCATTTTGAAAACGAGCACGCCACCGGGGCCAGTGGCGAAAACCGTCCCATCTTCCCGAACTTTCATCCCATCTGGCAGCCCTTTCAGCCCTTCTTTTGAGGCAGCAGTGGCATCATGGAAAATGCGGCCATTGGCCAATTTGCCGTCTGCTTGAATGTCAAATACCTTCCAAAGCGCTAAGTCTGGGTCAGAGTTTGCGACGAAAAGCTGGTTCCCATCAGCTGAAAGCGCTATG
>CAYTZS010000354.1:0-1801 GCA_964442355.1 uncultured Saprospiraceae bacterium
GGTCGTTGTTTGCGAAGAACATCTCCTCCGTCGTGCCATACCAGCTTTCCATGTAGAACAAGCCGCAGTGCCAGATGAACGCCTTGAAACGCTTCAGGGGGTAGCCTGCCATCCAGTATGCCGAGTAGCCGCCGAAGCTGGCACCGACTGCGCCGAGGGCGTCCTTGTTCACGTAGGGTTCTTTGGCCACGTCATCAATGGCCGAGAGCAAATCCTGCATGGCTTGGCCGCCCCAGTCGCCAACGATGTCATCGTTCCATTTTTGCCCGAAGCCCGGCAGGCCCCGGCGGTTGGGTGCCACCACGATGTAGCCATTGGAAGCCATCAGTTGCAGGTTCCAGCGGTAGCTCCAAAATTGGCTAACGGCACTTTGCGGGCCGCCTTGGCAGTAGAGCAGGGTAGGGTACTTTTTCTTTGGGTCAAAATCGGGCGGATAGGCCACCCATGTGAGTATGTCCTGGCCGTCGGTGGCCTTCACCATGCGCTTTTCAATCTTCCCAAACTTCATGGTCGAGAGCAAATCCTTGTTGGTGTAGGTCAGTTGCATGTCACGACCACCGGAGAACGGCACGCTGAACAGTTCGTGCGGGTCGGCCATCGAGCAGCGGGTGGTCACGATGCTGTTTTTGCCCACAATAAATGGCCCAAAGTTGAATTGCCCGGCGGTGAGCTGCTTGGGGCCACCCGTGCCATTTATATCAATGGAAAAAAGCTGCTCCGTGCCTGCCTCGGTGCTTTCGAAGATAATGCGTTGGCCATCGGGCGTCCAGGCAGGGCTGGTGGCATTTCGGTCGAGGCCGGCGGTTGCTTCCCACTTGGTTTTCTTTGCAAAATTGTACACGAACACCCTGTGGCGGTCAGCCTCATAGCCGGGTTTTTCTTGGCTCTCCCAGAGCAGGTGTTGGCCATCGGGGGAGAAGGCTGGGTTCAGGTCGTAGCCATCCATGCCAAATGTGAGGTTGATGGCCCTCTTGGTCATGACGTCGTACACGTAAATATCCGAGTTGGTGCTGGTTGCAGCTGCTGTGCCGCTGAGTTTTTTGCAGGTATAAGCGATGAGTTTGCCATCGGGGCTCCAAGCGATTTGCTCCATGCCGCCCATGGGTTTTAGGGGGGTGTCGTAGGGTTCGCCCACGATGTTGACGGGCTGGCTGGTCAGTTTGCCGTTGGCAAAATCCACGACGAAGATGTTGGAGTAGCTGCCATCTTCCCAGTCCGTCCAGTGGCGGTACATGAGGCCGTCCATCACTTTACCGCTCGTTTTTTTGAGGTCGGGATGGGCATCCTGCGTGGTCTTGTCATATTTTACATCGGCGATATACAGCAGTTTGCGCCCGTCGGGCGAAAACTTGAAGCCACCCATGTCGAGGTCGGAGACTTTGAAAGGAACATAGCCAGGTGTTCCTGCTTCAATGGAAATATCAAGGTCAACTGCCCAGAGATTTGAGCCACGAAGGAAGTAAACCCTGTTTCCATCATTTGAAAATGCAGCGTCATTTTCGTTGCCGTCAAAATTGGTGATTCGCTCAGGCTTACCGCCGCCCTCGGTGCTGATGAGGTAGAGGTCACGGTTGCCCTTGTTCGCCTCGATGTTGTAGTAGCTGACGCCGTACACGGCCGTTTTGCCGTGCGGTGCTACATCAAAAAGGGCGACCCGGCCCAGTTGCCAGAGCTTTTCGGGCGTGAGGCGGTCGGTGGCTTGGGTTTGCGCAAGGAGCGTTTGCGCCAAAATTGCGAAGCATAAAAAGGTTAGGAAGTATTTTTTCATGTTGAATGTTTTTGGTCGCTAAAGTAGGTATTT
>CAYTZS010000355.1:0-1764 GCA_964442355.1 uncultured Saprospiraceae bacterium
GGAGCGGCCAGAGTTAAAAAAGTTGTTCACCCAGATCAGGGAAGGCGATATGCTGGTGATTTGGAAATTGGACCGGTTGGGCAGGTCAATGACCGACCTGGTGAATCTGGTGAACGAAATCCAGCAAAAGGGCGCGGGCTTCCAGTCCCTTCAGGACAATATTGACAATACCACTCCGCACGGCAAACTGGCATTCCACATCTTCGCAGCGATGGCACAGTTCGAGCGCGAACTTATCGTGGAAAGAACAAAGGCGGGCCTTGATGCCGCCCGCGCCCGAGGGCGCAAAGGTGGCCGACCGGCCGGTCTCACCAAAGAGGCTCAAATCAAAGCTGCCGCTGCCCTTTACAATCAGGACAAAACCGTTGCCGAGATATGCAACACGCTCGCTATCTCGAAGAAAACCTTTTACAAATACCTGCAACTGACCAAGCAAGCAGAAGCGACGAAGAAGGTTGCGTAAATGGTCAAATGGGTAAATGCGCGTTTACCTATTTACGTACGAAAACCTTGATTCAAAAATAAGAACTCATGCCCACTTGCCAACCTGCCGTCCGGGCCGGTGGATTGCCGAGTATATCGCGCCGCCACTCATAGCGGTAATTCAGGCGCAGCACAGTCTGGGTCGTAGGACGCAGGCTAATACCCGGCACAATGGCGCGGAAATCATCTGCGATATTGCCCTCGGTTTCCCTAAACGCCCCAACATTCCAATCTACATATTCCAGGCGACAGACTACGCTAAACATCGCTTTTTCCCACCCAAGCATTTTTTTCCGAAGCACAGGCTGCACGATATCAAGAAAACCGCCTTGCTGCCGGTCGCCAAATTGTTGTCCGTAGGTTTCCGGAATATCCAGCGTTACCCAAGCCCATTCGCCAAGCAGTTTTGTTCCAAGGCGCGGGATGTTCGTGTTGAAATCAAGGGCGAAAGTGTGCAGCGCACGTTTGCGGTCGAGCCGGAGACCGTCTTCCTGAAATTTGTTGTACACCCCACCCATGTACGACACCCCGACTTCGCCAAGGCGCTGGCGGCGCACCGATATTTTTCCCGTGTACAGCGGCTGGCCGTTAAAGCTTTCCGTAAACCGCTCCGAATTGCCTTTCGCCGCAGGCAGAAAAGTGCGGTTCTCTTCATTGCTGATAATGCTCTCGTCAAAACCATTGGTCAGGTAAGTTTCGTAACCAAAGGTCCAGTCGGCAGTGTGCCATTTGCCATACAGCCCAAACCCGACGTTAGACCAAGTAGCGGGCAGCATCTGAGTGGCCGATACCGGGCGACTAATAAAATCCCACTTGGGTCCGTCGTGGTTTTGGTTAAACGCTCCGATCGGGTTCATCACCACCCCGCCACGCAGGTTGAGCGCCGGGTGTAGTTGAATATCCAGCGAGGCGAACTCTATGTTGATTTCGCGCCCGCCTTCCTCCAATTCAATTTCGGTCAAAAATTTAATCCGCCTTGCAATCGTGGAAGACATAAAAATGGTGAGGCGCGGCAATTGAAAAGACAAGCCTTCCGAAACGCCGTCTTCCGAAAAATAGGCTGTATTGGCTTCCACATAGCCGCCGAGCGCGATGGGCGTTTTGCCAATTTGCAAAAAAGGCCGCTCGTATACTGCGTCCATGTTCATTTTTCCCGGAACAGAATCCGTTGCCGGCGCAGTGCTGCGTTTCAGCCAGGCAGTGTCGGCTTGTGCACCAATGTTTTGGCTTCCTAAAAGCAAGAAAAGGAGCACTCGCCTGATTGGTTCAGGCCAGCCCAAT
>CAYTZS010000356.1:0-1751 GCA_964442355.1 uncultured Saprospiraceae bacterium
GGGCCTGCGGCTACTATCATCGCATCGAGGTGCGGCTTCCTAAAAAGCAAAAAGCAAAAGCAGCATGAAAAAGAACCAACGACAACCGGCCACCAATGGCCAGACCGTCACGGAAGAAATCGTCCGGGTAGCGCCCGGCGTGTGGAGCACCCGTGGCGGCGCTGAGGTGTACAACCTCGTGAAGGACACACCCGTGCCGGAGTGGGGCGGGAACGGCGGCAAGCGCATCAAGATTCCCTATGGGAATGACGGCGAACTGGCCGAGCTGTGGAGCTGGGGCACGAACAACCTGCTGCCGCAGGAGCGGGAGCAGTTGCTGATGGAGAACAACATCGTGCCGGAACTGATAGCCACGAAGATGGCCATCACGCTGGGCACCGAGCGGATTTTCTTCGAGAAGAAGTTCATGGAGGGCAAGCAGGTTATCGAGGAGGTGGAGGTGCCGCAGTGGTGGCTGGATTTGGAGGAGCGCAGCCTGAGCGCTACCCGGATGGGGTTTGATGACCTTTTCGACATGGCCATGAAGAACCTGTTCCTCCACGCCAATGCGCCCGTCGAGTTCGTCAGGAACTTGAAGGGCGAGGTGGGCAGCATCGAGGCGTGGGACTGCATCAACGCACGGCCAGCGGTGCCCAACGATAGGGGATATATTGAAGATTGGTACTGGTGCGGCTCGTGGAAGGAGTGGCGCAGCCGCAAGGCGGATTTTCCCATCATGCGGTCGGCGGGGTACAACTACTCGGACTATTTCATGGCGCAGCCGGGCAGGACGAAACCAAAAACGCAGGGCAAGTTTGTGCTGCACATCATGGACAACCTGCTGCACGACGGGGTGCTGGGCATTCCGGGCTGGTGGGGCGGTCGGAAGTGGATTAGCACTTCCAACAAAATCCCGAATTTCCATGAGTCGAACATTGATAACGGGTACTTTTTGAAGCTCCACGTGGAGATGCCGAAGGATTATTTCACGAACGCCAGGGCTTACGACCAGGCGAAGACGACGCCCGAATTTGCCGACCTCGAAAACAAGGAGAGCGCCGCACGGGCGGCTTTTATGAAGAAAGTGAACGACCTGTTTACCGGGGCGGACGGCAACAAGGTGATTTTCACGGAGTTCGAGCTGAACAAGCAAATTGGGAAGGATTTTCCCGGCATCAAAATCCACGTGCTAGAAACCAACAAGCTGGACGAGTCCATGCTGAAGCTGTTTAACGCCTCCAATGAGGCGGTCATCAGCGGGCAGGGCCTGCACCCATCGCTGGCGGGCATCCAGACGCAAGGGAAGCTATCCAGCGGCTCGGAGCTTCGCAACTCGCTGAACATCTACACGGCTATCAAAGCACCACGCTACCGCCGGATGATTGGGAAAATTTACGAGACTGCCCGTCGCATCAACGCTCCGGGCAGTAATGTGATGATGGGTTTCCGGGACATCGAGGTGACGAATTTGGATGAGCAGCCGATGGGGATGGAGGCGAAGGGCGGGGCGAATGAGCCGATGGAGGTTTGATTAATGGAGAATTGAAAATTGAAAATTGAAAATTATGGAAGGGGAAATTTTGGAAGCAAAAATCGGAGAGGGTATTGTGCCTGAAAAGGTCATTGATGCCTATGGTGACTACCAAAAATTGATAGCCCATGCAAGGATGAAAATGCGTGGTAAATGCGGACCATACCCACAAGCCAAGGGTGGCGTACAGAAAGCCCTTGGGTTCGCTTACGCTGGTGATGCGGCGATGCTGCTTGGTTTC
>CAYTZS010000357.1:0-1707 GCA_964442355.1 uncultured Saprospiraceae bacterium
GCTCGGCAAGCGTGCCATTTTTTTCCCGGTGGCAGCCGCAGCATCCGTAATGCGCCATTGCCCTTGCAGGTCTGCATCAGCCGTCACGACGTTCAGCACGTCGCTGGTCGGGCTTGGGAATATTGCTACATCACGCACCAGTTCGGCTTCTACCGATCCCACTAACTCGGTTGCTACGGCGACATACACCGCAGTATCTGCCCACATAATTCCTGGAGTTTCAGATATGAGATATACACGCATCACACCAGTCCCAGCTATTCCATTAGGGTAAAAAATCGGTTTTAACAACCCTTCTTCTCCATCAATCAGTTCAAATGTTTTGCTACTAACTGTGCCGAAATAACAAAGATTCTTGTCGCAAAAAGCATGATCCCAGCCTTGTGGCTCTTGTTCTACAACGCGCGTCCAACGTATCGTTACGGTGCTGCCGGAGTTATTGGTGATGTGGGAAGGCAGCGAGATTTCTGGCTCTGTGGCGTAATCTTCTTTATACACACTGTCCGGTGACACAACGATGTTTACTTGCGCGGTAAGCATCTGGATGCTTGTGGCCGCCAATGCAAAGAGTAAGTAAAAACTTTTTTTCATGATGAAATAGCATTTAAAAGTGAAGTGAATGATTGTAGCATTTTATTGATTTGAAAAAAGGCAGCCCTCAGCGGAAAATTACCCCACAAGGGCTGCCCGATTCTGATTTTATCAATGCTCATGCCCGCCGCCGCCTTCCGATTTCGTCAGGTGCGATTGCAGGTAATAAGCCCCTTTGACCACGATGTTTTGTCCAGCTTCGAGCGGTTGCAATGGGGTGACCTGTACATAGCCCAATTGCGAAGTCCCGGTTTTTACCTCAATTCGCTGAAAGTGAAATTCTTTTCCCCCGGCTTCCTCGTGCTTGTCACCGTCTTCATGAGCATGTCCTTCTTTCTCGTCGTGAGGTGTCTCTTTTTTTTCCCCTTCCTCTTCGCCTAAAACAAAGATAAATTCTCTACCCTCGGCTTTGATAATGGCATCAATCGGCAATGCATCCACCGAATTGCTCCCTACATCCACCAGCGCATTGACGTACATCCCAGGGATGAGCATCTGTTTTTCGTTCAAAATATCGGCGTGGACGGCGACCGATTTCGTCTCGTTCTCGAACGATTTGCCGACGCTGAAAATCTTACCCCGGATTTCCGAGCCATCCTGATTGGTCAAAATGAAGCGGACGTTTTGACCAGGCTTCACCTTGAACAAGTCTTTTTCATAAACCAGCAAATCAACGTGCATTTTCGAGTTGTCCACGATGCTGAAAAGCGGTTTGCCGACCTCTGCCGCTGCCCCGATGGTCACGTTGATGTCGGTGATATTGCCCGAAATTGGGGCTACAATATTGATGATCGGTGACGAAGAATTGCCGCCAACTTTAATGTTTTGTCCTAAAATAGCGATTTGGCTCTGCAGCGTTTTGATTTTCGCCTCCTCCGCTTGCAGGTCGGAACTGACTTTTTGGAAGACCTTTTTGGCGTTCACGTTCTCGTCCGACAGTTCTTTTTGACGAGCAAATTCGAGTTTCAAAAACTCCAAACTTGATTGCGAAGCGGTCAGTTCCTGATTGAGTTTTTCCCGTTCGAGGCGCAGATTGTTGTACGCCATGCTTTGCATCGTCGCCAAGATTTGCCCCGCTTTCACGGCTTGCCCTTGCATGATTTTAATGCTTTGGAC
>CAYTZS010000358.1:0-1681 GCA_964442355.1 uncultured Saprospiraceae bacterium
CCATTTTTTGGGCCCGCTCGTTGCTCAAAATCCGAGATGACTCAAGTTTTTCCAGTCTAAAAATCAAAGCTCAACCTACCGTAGTAGTACGCTCCAGAAAAGCCCATCTGCACGGCATCCCAGTAGCCGCCAGAGTCCGACCAGTCGTCCTGTTGGTCGGGATAAACGTTCAGCAGGTTGTTGCCGCCAATGTCTATCCTTAGTTTTTTAGTCAGCTTGATACCAATGTTGAGGTCGGTGACGATTTTGGCCTCGTAAGTGTCAGTAGCACCTTTTATCAGTTCCTCAAAAGATCCGTAGCCCAAGTCAGCAGGGTCTTCGTAGGCTTGGTAGTCAATAAGTTCTATCTCGCTGAACCTTGTGAGGGAGAGGCCGATATCAAAGCGCTTCGTGCCGTAGCTGAGGTTTACGCCGATTTTGCTGTCGGGGGCCGAAGCCAGCAGGAAGGCTTTTTCACGCTCACCAAAAAACGTCTCTTTGTCCAGGTCGCCGTTTTTCACATTGGCGATTTCCATGTCGTTGAAGTTCCCGGCAAGCGTAGCGCTAAAACGGTGGTCGTTGGCGAAGGTCTTGCGCCAAGCAAGCACCACGTCTACTCCTTGAGTCTTGGTATCCACGCCGTTGACGAAGAATTGCGCCGTCTCCACGTTCGGGATGTTGGACGCATCGAAGCTGCCCGTGAGCACAATCCGGTCCTTGATGTCAATGTAATAGCCATCCACAGTAGCGGTAAAGTCGCCGAGCGTGGCCGTAAAGCCAAGTCCAGCGTTTGTGGCCGTTTCCTGCTTCAACTGGCCAATGCCAAATGAGGCGGTGACCGGGCTGTTGTTCGGAGAAAGCAGCGCCTCGGAAGGTACGCCAGCGATGAAGTTCGTGAAGCGGAGGTTGTAGTAAATCTGCGCCAGCGAGGGTGCCCGGAAGCCCGAGCTCACCGAGCCACGCACGTTGAAGTGTTTGCCTGCCTTTACCCTAGCTGCCAGTTTACCGTTCAAGGTACTGCCGAAGTCGCTGAAGTTCTCGTAGCGAGCAGCAGCACTCAGCAAGAACGCATCGGTGATGTCGAATTCCGCATCGCCGTAGAGCGCAACGCTGCTGCGGTTCCGGTCTACCTCGTTGGCGGTGCCGTAACCGGGGAAACCCTGCGATCCGCCCGGCCTGAGTTCGCCAGTTTCGGGGTCGGTCGGGATGACCTGGATGGCGGGGTTCGTAATCAGCACCCCTGCCGTATCGAAAGTGCCGTAGGAGCCTGCCTCGCCAGCGAAAATCACGAAGTTTTCCAGCCTTGTTTCCGCACCGAAGGCGAGATTCATTCCGTTGCCCACGTTCTTGAAGTATTTGGAAAGGTCGAGGTTGGTGGTGTTTTGGCTGAGGCTGTGGCCGCCCGCATCGAAGTCGGTCGGGGAGCCTTCCTGCAAGCTGGCGTTCAATGTGCCTTTGATAAAATAGTGAAAATAGTTCTTGCCAAACGTATTGCTCATGTCGAGGTTCCAGCCGCTGGCCATCTTGGTGCGTACGCCCGCCGCCACAGAGTTGTCAATAATGTTGGAGGTAATCCTTGGCGTAAAACCGTCTGGGTAAATGCTCACCACGTTGCGCTCCGTTGGGTTGTTGCGGGTGAATGCGTAGGCGTCCGTGTTGCGGTAGTTCCTGCCCCCAAAAGCATACACTTCCGTGTTGTCGG
>CAYTZS010000359.1:0-605 GCA_964442355.1 uncultured Saprospiraceae bacterium
GCAGTGGATGCGCGATACCGCGTCGCCACCGATGCTCCTGCACCGCACATCTCGCCATTCCGGTGCATGTGTTTGCCAGCAGGACAGATGGCATGGCTTCCGTCTTCGGCAATCACAAAATCTCGGGCTTCAAACAAGCCCTTGTTCCGGCTGCGCTTGGCAATCGAGGAATCAATACCTTGTTGTGCGTCTTGCCGTCTTCTCATGTCTGGGTCGGCAATCAACGCATTGATACCCTGATCTGCCACTTCAGCCAAATTGTCTGCCGAGTGGAACCCGGAGTCAGCGGTCACCAGTGTTTCCTTCGTACGCAGACCCTCGCAAGCCTTCAGCGCTTCGCCAAGCAATTCCTGCTCGGCGCCCGTTCCGAAGGCTTCTGCCGCAACGATCACTTGATGCGCAGCATCGACCACGGCGATGCCGCAGTAACCTTGGATCACACCCTTGTCTGTCTTCAGCAAGCCAGATTCGTTGTCGGTGAGGTTGGACTGGCGAACACCGCCCTTCTTACCCTTCTTGTCCTTAGGATTGGCGCCCAAAAAGTCACGAATCGCTTTCGCATCCTTGGCCATGCGCTCAATCCGAGCACGCCCCTTGGCTTCCAC
>CAYTZS010000359.1:615-1642 GCA_964442355.1 uncultured Saprospiraceae bacterium
TCATTCTCTCGATGCCGATTCAGCATCTTCTCAACTTGCGCGTCCATCCGTTCCGCCCGACGGGCCAGCCTCGACACGCTGCCTGATCGGCCCTTCGATGCATTCGAAGGCAACTTCACCCCATCGATCGCAAACATGTCCTTAGCAATCAAACCTTCCCGATCAAGAATGGCCAGTACTTGGCCAAACACCAACTTGATCTCGGCATACGACCGGCTGACAAAACTCGCGATCGTCGTGAAGTGCGGCTTGGCATCGGCGGTAACCGCCATGAACAGTACGTTATGAAGACACGCCGACTCGATCGATCGGGAACTGACCAAGCCTTGCGAATAGCCGAGAAGCACTGCCCTCAGCAACATGGCCGGCGAATGGGCAGGGGCTCCGGTCAGGTCATTCTTGTACCGGGCATCAAATGGCGACAGATCCAACTCGTCCACCAAGTGAAACATCGCATGGGCAAATGTCCCGGGAACCATCTGTGCGATGAAGTCCACCGGAACAAACTTGGGAGCCATGTCCAAATCGCGAAACCTTGCCATCAAGCACTCCGACTTTGATGGCCTAATTTTCCCATCATGACCGGACTTTTCCTACAGTCTCTTCGGGCATCTTCTCCCGCAAGCGGGAGAAGAACACATTGCCAAAAGACGGATTCTCTTTGCCGCTAGCGGGAGAAGAACATATTGCCAAAAGACGGATTCTCTTTGCCGCAAGCTAAAGATTGCGCCCTCAAACGTCGCTCCGAACTAACCCTTTTTGCCGAAGGGCCACTTGATCTTGCCAAGCAGGCTTTTGTCGGCATTCGTGTTTGAAGCCGGCAGCGGCTGACGCTGTTTGGCGTACCACTCGAGCTCACCGATGGTGTCGTAGGCGTTCACCAGGTTGAACACGTCGTCCATGCTGGCGCCGGCCTCCTGCGCGATTTCGTTCAGCCGCCGGGCCGGGCCCAGCATGATGTCGACAATGCGGCCATGACTCCGGAAATCCCGCTCGACAGTGACCGGTCGTTTGATCCGGAATGTGC
>CAYTZS010000360.1:0-1513 GCA_964442355.1 uncultured Saprospiraceae bacterium
CGAGGAGGACCGGTTACCGGCGCAAGACTTCGTGCTGCCGATACTGCGCAGGGCGCTTAAGTCATGAGTTTTTCCAGGTTCAAGGCCCTGTTTCATGCAGGCGCTCAGGAACGGGGCGCTCGTGCCAAAGTGGTTGATTTTTGCCTTTTCTGCCAAGTCCCAAAGCCGGTCGAGGGTAGGGTAGCCTGGGCTTCCGTCATAGAGTACAATGGTGGCACCTGCCAGCAAGCTTGCATTGACGAAGTTCCACATCATCCAGCCTGTGGTGCTGAACCAGAAAAAACGCTCGCCCGGATGCACGTCGTTATGGAAATGCAGGTATTTCAAATGTTCGAGCAGGTTGCCGCCGTGTGAGTGCGTGATGGCCTTGGGCATCCCGGTCGTGCCGCTGGAGTAGAGGATATAAATGGGATGGTCGAAAGGCAGTGCCTCGAATTGAAGTGGCTGATTGGGGTGAAAAGTGTCGTTCCAGTAAGCAGTTGATGGATGATGAATGGCAGAAGACGTCGCTTCGGTGGTGCCGAATTTTAGCCCGCCATTTGGGTTCAAATAAGGAACAACAATCAGGTGCTTGACCGTTGGTAATTTCTCGCATAACTCGCTGACAACCTGCATTTTATCGAATGGCTTGCCATTGTAGGTGTAGCCATCGGCGGCGAATAGGACTTTGGGTTCTATCTGCGAAAAGCGGTCAACGATGCTGTTGGTTCCAAAGTCTGGCGAGCAGCTAGACCAAATAGCCCCGATGGATGCACAGGCCAAAAATGCGTAGGTCGCTTCGGGGATATTGGGCAAATAGGCTGCAACACAGTCACCTTTCTTTACTCCAATTCTGCGCAAATAGGCGGCCATAGAAGCGACCTCGCTGCGCATTTCGCCCCAAGTGATTTCTACCAAATCGTGCCTTTCGGAAGAGAAAATGATGGCAACGGTATCATCTGCTGTTGGCCGCCGGAAGACATGTTCAGCATAATTCAGTGTGGCACCTTCAAACCAAACGGCGCCGGGCATTTTGCGCTCCTTCAGCACCTGCTTGTACGGGGTATGGGAGATGACCTTGAAGTATTTCCAAATGCTTTCCCAAAAGTCCTCGATATTTTCCACTGACCATTGCCATGCATCATGGTAGTTTTGGAAATTCAAATTGTAGTTTTGTGCCAACCAATCGAAATATTGGCGCAGGTGGGTGTGCTGAACAAAGTCCTTGGATGGTTGCCAGAGCATTAACTTGAAAGTTTAAGTGTTGGGACAGTACCCGCAATAAACTGCGAAGGTAAAACTAGAAATCAAATACCAGATTTATGAAAAACGATATTGCCGGCTTGATAAAACTCAGCTTTGGAATTGCCACAGGGATGGCGTTGATTTCACTGTCTGCCTGTGCCAACCTGATGGGCATGGCAGGCCCCTCGCCAGACCAGCCACCATTGGAATACCCCTATCCGGTGGAAGAAAATACCCCTGTCAGCTTCAACATTCTCCAACTGAACGATGTGTATGAAATCGCTCCGCT